>CAXBQZ010000003.1:0-89669 GCA_963978055.1 uncultured bacterium | reverse complement strand
GAGGAATCGTGAAGACGATCGCGCCTGTGGAGTCCAAGAAGTCCAGACCGCCGTCGACATTCGACGTCGGGGTCAGCCCCGCGGCGGAGATGTTGAACCTCCACGACGACGTCCTGCTCGAAGGCCGCGACTTGAGCACCAGCGTCTCCTTGACGCTACCGTTCGTTGTCTCGTACGTCAGGTCCGTGCCTGGCAGGGCCTCCGCGTAGCGGAGGATCTCGCCCTCCAACGTTCCTTGCGCCTTCGCTGAGCCGACCAACCCCATGCTCAGGCTCCGGTCCCCGGACGTGAACACGACAGTGGCAGACGCTGACGCGGACACAGCGAACTTCGGACTCAGCGGGTGGACGCCCGTCTCGAACCCAGTCTTGCCGGCACGCAGTGCACGGTCGACCGACTTCCAGGTGCCAGAGGAGTCTCGCACGTTCATCGGCTCGGTCGAGTAGGCCAGCTTCCGGATACCCTTCGCATCCTCCAGAACCGTCGTGGTCTCAGACTTCGACACCACGAGCGCGGTCGCAGGATCGAACTGCTCGTCGGAGGCCACTGAAGGCGTCGACGCTGCCACGCGAGCGGATCCGGGACCGTTCGAGAGGTCGCCAAACGAGCCCGCCTGCGCAGCTGCCACAGTCGCCGGCGCGGCAATAGGCAACTCCGAGACGTCAATTGACACACCTGCTGCGGATGCGGTGGGACCCACAGCGGCCAGCGATCCCGAAAGCAGCGCCGCCGTGGTCACCGCGACGATCGCGACCCGCCCAAGAGTCGAGATACCGCTCACAATGGCCGAGTAACGCGACAAGCGACGGTGCATCCGATCCCCCGCGACAAGCTCAACAGCAACGAATCGGAACGTAGTGCTTGGCTGAGACGAAGGTCAAGAGTTGTCTAAGGCCAGAAGGAGAGAGCCAAGACGATCACGGCGCGCTGCCGCACCGGCGATACCCAAGAGCCCAAGTGAAACCGTCGGCTCGCCCTCTGGCAGGCGCAGCTCGGGAGCGCAGAGACCGGGTCTGACGCGCCGCCTATCCGGCGACAGAACTACTCGAACAGGCGGGATTATGACCGTGACCACATTGCTCTGTGGTCACGGTCGTTTTCCGCCGGGCCAAAGATGAAGGCCCAGGTCGCAGACCTGGGCCTTCTCACGTAGCCCCGACGGGATTCGAACCCGCGCTACCGCCTTGAGAGGGCGGCGTGCTAGGCCACTACACAACGGGGCCGTGCATGCGTGACGGACGCGTGGCTGCGTTCGTCAGCAGGATGGTGTTGGTGTCCCGCAGACCTCGTGAGAGGTGTGATGCCAGATCAACACATCCGCTGGGGTACCAGGACTCGAACCTAGACTAACTGAACCAGAATCAGTTGGGCTGCCAATTACCCCATACCCCAAGGACGCCTATCGGGGTGAATCAGCGCCGCGGGAGATCATAGCCGCTGCAGGCACCCGCACCCAAACCGTACCCCGCGGTGGGACGTGATCGTCAGCCTCTCGCAACCCTGAGTCGTGCGTCTACTCCCCCAAAATCCCATTGAGCGCAGCGGTAATCCGTGATGTTGATCGCTCCCGGCCCAGGAGTTCCATGGATTCGAACAGGGGTGGTGAGATCCGACTGCCGGTTACCGCCACCCGAACCGGGCCGAAGGCAACTTTGGGCTTGAGACCAAGGCCATCGATCAGCGCTGCACGCAGTGCTGCCTCAATTGATTCATGATCGAACTCGGGCAGCTCGGAGATCGCATCAAGGGTGGACTGCAGCACGATCCGGGCATCGGAGGTGAGCACCTTGTCCCGATCCTCAGGAGTGATCGTGAAGTCCGCCTCATCCACCAGCAGAAAGCGCAGTGACTCCGCACCCTGCGACAGGGTCTCCATGCGCTCCTGGATCAGCGGTGCCGCTGCGTGAATCACCTGAGACTGCTCCGGGGTTGGGTCAGCTCGCAGGATCCCAGCCGCCTTGAGATAGGGCGTGAGCCGCTCTGCGAGATCCTCGGCACTGATGTGCCGGGTCCAGTCACCATTGATGGCCAGGCACTTCTTGGGATCGAAGCGGGCCGGATTGGGCTGCACCTTCTTGATGTCGAAGAGCGATGCCATCTGCCGGGGTGAGAAGAACTCGAGATCATCTCCGGGCGACCAGCCGAGAAGGGCCAGGTAGTTCAGCAACCCTTCCGGAAGGTAACCCTCCTCCCGGTACAGGTTCAGTGAGCTCTGCGGGTCGCGCTTGGAGAGCTTCTTATTGCCCTCCCCCATCACATAGGGCAGGTGACCGAACAGTGGCGTCGTTCCGTTGCCTACACCGATATCGGCCAGCGCCTCGTACATCGCGAGCTGACGTGGGGTGCTCGATAGAAGATCCTCACCACGAAGAACATGGGTGATGCCCATCAGCGCATCGTCCACCGGATTCACCAGTGTGTAGAGCGGGTCACCATTACCGCGCACGATGACGTAGTCGGGCACATGCTCCGGCTCGAATGCCACCTCACCGCGAACCAGGTCGTCCCACATCCACGTCTTGTGCGGCATACGCAGGCGAAGTACGGGTTCGCGACCCTCGGCCCGGAAGGCCGCCTTCTGCTCATCGGTCAGCATGCGATCGGCGTTGTCGTAACCCAACTTCGGATCCTGCCCGGCGGCCTTACGTCGTTCCTCAACCTCGTCCGGGGTGCTGAAGGATTCGTACGCCCACCCGGATTCCAGCAGCCGGCTCGCGACATCGGCGTAGATGTCCATGCGCTCGCTCTGCCGATAGGGCGTATGTGGTCCGCCGACCTCGGGTCCCTCATCCCAGTCGAGTCCAAGCCAGCGCAGTGCACCCAAGAGATCGTTGTACGACTCCTCGGAATCGCGGGCCGAATCGGTGTCCTCGATCCGGAAGACGAAGGTGCCACCGGTATGGCGTGCGTACGCCCAGTTGAACAGGGCTGTACGAACCATGCCGACATGCGGATTTCCCGTCGGAGATGGGCAGAAGCGAACCCTGATCGGAGAGGATCCAGTCGGTGGAAGATCGATGTCAGTCACGCAGGGTCACCCGGTTCGTCAGAGTTCCAATACCTTGAATAGAAACACTCACCCGATCGCCGTCATTGAGCGGTCCAACGCCGGCGGGGGTGCCAGTGATGATGACATCACCCGGCAGCAGGGTCATCACATTGCTGATCCATGTCACCAGCTCAGTGATGCCGTGCACCATGAGAGATGTTCGCGAATCCTGACGCAACTCACCGTTGACTCGGCACTGGATCGCCAGATCCGAGGCATCAAGTCCGGTGGTGATCCATGGACCCAACGGGCAGAAGGTATCGAACCCCTTGGCCCGACCCCACTGACCATCGGTCTTCTGCAGATCACGCGCGCTTACGTCGTTGGCGCAGGTGTACCCGAAGATCACCTCATCGACTCGATTACTGGGTACTTCGCGACAGAGTCGGCCGATGACGATCGCGAGTTCGGCCTCATGCTCCACCTGATCCGAGGATGGTGGAAGTTCGATGCGATCTCCCGGGCCGATCACAGCGGTGGACGGCTTCAGGAAGATCATCGGCTCCGGTGGCACCTCATTGCCCATCTCAGCCGCGTGCGCCGCGTAGTTGCGCCCAACCGCGATGATCTTGCTCGGAAGGATCGGCGCAAGCAGACGGACGTCCGCGTACGGGATCGGCGCCCCAATGGGGTCGATGGAACCGAAGGGATGTGCGTCGATCTTGGTGACGGTGGTGTCCGGCGTGGTGCTGCCGTCATCCTCCAGATGCTCGATCACTCCGAAGGCGACTACTCCGTCAGGTCCTGCGTATCGCACAATGTTCACACCCCGAGCCTAGTTGCTCACCACAGCTGGTGTGCATCTGGACTCGTCACGTGCTCAATTGACGTCAGACGTGGCGACCAGCCTTCATCAGTCCGTAGGCCACTGCATCCTCCAGGGCGATCCACGAGGCAGCGATGACGTTTTCGTGCACCCCGACGGTCGTCCAGTCGTCATGGCCATCGGTGGTGCCGATGAGCACCCGGGTGACCGCATCGGTTCCGGTAACCCCTTCGAGGATGCGCACCTTGTAGTCGACAAGCTCGAGCTCGGCCAGTTCGGGGAATGCCGTCGTGAGTCCGGCGCGCAGAGCATTGTCGAGCGCGTTGACTGGTCCGTTGCCCTCGCCCGTCGAGATGATGCGCTCACCACCGGCGTGCACCTTCACGGTCGCCTCACTTCGAACCTCACCGGACGGTCCCTGCTCGACGATCGTCCGCCAGGACTCCACAGTGAAGTGGCGTCGACGTTCACCATTGATCTCATCGCGCATCAGCAGTTCGAAGGACGCATCAGCGGCCTCGAAGGTCCAGCCGGTCGCCTCAAGTTCCTTGACACGATCAACCACTCGACCAAGGGCCGCACTGTCACCGGACAGGTCGATCCCCAGTTCACGACCCTTGAGCTCGACGGACGCCCGTCCGGCCATCTCCGTGACCAGCACGCGCATATCGTTGCCGACCAGCTCTGGATCCATGTGGTTGTAGAGATCTGCATTCACCTTGAGCGCACTGGCATGCAGACCTGCCTTGTGCGCGAACGAACTGATGCCCACGTACGGCTGATGGGTGTCGGCTGGAAGATTCGCGATATCGGCAAGGGCGTGGGAAACCCGCACCATCTCGCGCAGCTTGCCCTCGGGCAGCACACGCATGTCGAGTTTGGTTTCAAGGTTGCCCACAACGACGAAGAGGTCGGCGTTTCCGGTGCGCTCGCCATAGCCATTGGCGGTGCACTGAACGTGGGTGGCCCCCGCCTCTACTGCCGCGATCGTGTTGGCCACCGCACAACCGGTGTCGTCCTGACAGTGGATACCGATGCGGACCCCTGAGCGTTGAAGAACATCGGTGACGATGGCGTTGATCCGACTCGGCAGCATTCCGCCGTTCGTATCGCACAGCACTCCAACGGAAGCTCCCGCCTCGAACGCCTCAACCAGCAAACGCACGCCATAGTCGGGGTCGTTGCGGTACCCGTCGAAGAAGTGCTCACAATCGATGAACACACGTCGACCGTGACCAACGAGGTGGGCGACTGTATCGCGAACCATCGCGAGGTTCTCCTCGGGGGTGGTGCGAAGAGCCTCGGCAACATGTCGGACGTCCGATTTGGCTACGAGCGTGACCACCGGTGCCTGTGAATCGAGCAGGGCCTGCACCTGTGGGTCGTCTGCCACGGCCACACCTGCCTTGCGGGTGGCGCCGAAGGCCACCAACTGGGCATTGACCAGGGACAACTCCTCCCGAGCCCGGGCGAAGAACTCCGTGTCCTTGGGCAGTGCCCCCGGCCAGCCACCCTCGATGAACCCGACGCCGAACTCGTCGAGCAATCTGGCCACCGCCAGCTTGTCATTCACCGAATACGAAATCCCCTCACGCTGAGCACCATCACGAAGAGTGGTGTCGTAGACGTGGAAGTCGTCGTTCATCATGGGAAGTCCTTCAACTGCTTGCGATACACGTACATGAAAAAAGCCCCCCGCATGGGTGCGAGAGGCAGCGCGTCATACGACGCGCTAACTAATGATGGAGCGGAACTGCATGTAACGAGGATGCCACGTTCTGGCCTCAGTGCGGTAGCCCCAGCACGATGATGTGTGGCACATTCCTGAGCAACGTAGGCTAGAGGCGTGTCTGACACTGCCGAGCCGCCCAATCACCTACGACGTGGCCTGATCTTCGTGGGTGTCCTTGTGCTGCTCCTTGCCGGACTTGCCGTGGCCAGCAGGGCGTCCACCTCTGCGGTAGGCACACCCGGACCTCAGCCGAGTACGAACCCAACGTCAACCATCCACCCATCCCCGACATCAACTGATCTTGGGCCCTCAGAACCCACTCTTGTTCTCGGCGACTCACTGGCTCTTGACGTATACCCATACCTGGCCAATCTTCTCCCCGACCGCTACGTCAGCTATGAAGCACGCGTCGGCCGCTCGACCTCGCAGATTGCCGAAGCCTTGGCCAACATGACCGAGATCCCGAATGTGGTCATCGTCAGCGCAGGTACGAATGACTGGGCGGCAGCGGATTTCACCACCTCTGCAGAGAACATCATGACGATGCTCGGGCCCCATCGCTGTGTGGTGTGGATGGATACCGCCCGACCCCAGCGCAGTGATCCGAATCTTGGCCTGCAGGAGCCGGCAAGTGCGATCAACACCGCCCTTGACGCGCTGGCTGCTGAGCACACCAATATTCACATCGTGCGGTGGAGCGCCCTTGCAGCTGCTCATCCAGAGTGGTTCGGCAGTGACGGCATCCACCCCAATGACGACGGAATCAAGGTCAGGGCCAATGAAATGGCCAATGCGGCATTGACATGCTCAGCCCTGAATCCCAGTGCCTCACCAGCACCCCAGGAAACTCTGCCCGCCGATATCTTCAACTAGTGGCGGCGTCGGAGCCAGCGACGATCAGGCCGGCACGATCGTGTGAAGCCATGCGTGCCTGTCCGAAGACTGGCCAGTCTGAATGTCGAGCAGGGCCTCACGCAGACGCATGGTGATCGGACCGGGCTCACCACTGCCAACCTGCCATGAACCCATACGGGACTTGGCCTGACCAACAGGGGTGATAACCGCGGCGGTACCGCACGCGAACACCTCGGAGATCTCGCCACTGGCGCAGCCATCGCGCCAGTCGTCGATGTTGATGCGCTCCTCATCAGCGCGGATCCCCAGATCACTGGCAATGGTGAGCAGGGAGTCTCTGGTGATTCCCGGAAGCAGGGTTCCAGTAAGTGTCGGAGTAACGAGCCGGGCACTGTCACCTGATCCCATGACGAAGTAGAGATTCATGCCACCCATCTCCTCGATCCAGCGGCGCTCCACTGCATCGAGCCACACCACCTGATCACAGCCATGAGCGGATGCCTCCGCCTGTGCGATCAGGCTTGCGGCATAGTTGCCGGCACACTTGGCCTCACCAGTGCCACCCGCAGCTGCACGGACGTAATCATCAGAAAGCCAGACGTTCACCGGCTTGACGCCACGGGGGAAGTACGCACCGGCTGGCGAGGCGATGAGCAGATACTCGTAGGCATTGCCGGGACGAACACCAAGGCCGACCTCGGTGGAGAACATAAATGGGCGAAGGTAGAGCGATTTCTCCGCACCCTCGGGCACCCAATCCTGATCCTGACGTACCAGCGCCTCGATACTTCCAACGAAGAGCTCGTCCGGAACCTCCGCCATCGCCAGCCGTCGGGCGGAGCGCTTGAAGCGAGCCGCGTTCATATGCGGGCGGAAGGTGACGATCGAGCCATCCGCATGGCGGTAGGCCTTCAGGCCCTCAAAGATGGACTGGCCGTAGTGGATGAAGTTGGTGGCGGGGTCAAGGGTCAAGGGGCCGTAGGGCACCAGTTCTGCGTCATGCCAACCGTCAGCCTCGGTCCACTTTGCCCGCACCATGTTGTCGGTGAAGTGACGTCCGAATCCGGGATCGGCCAGAATCTCCTCCCGCCGCTCTACGGAGGCTGGATTGACCGAGGGATTCAGTGCGATTGGCCACAGGCTCGTGCCCACGTGATCTGCTGTCGTTGACATGGAATCAAGGTACCTTTCCCGGCCGTTCGCCGAAACTGCTGTTGCGCCGAATGTCGCCCAGCGTCCTACTGCGCCACAAGGGCGGCGATGGCGTCACCGATCTCTGAGGTGGAACGGGCAGCAGACCCACGGGTCTCCAAATCCTGACCAACGGCTGCCTCAACTGCGGCTGCTGCGGACACTTCACCGAGGTGGTCGAGCATCATGGCGACCGACATGATCGTGGCCGTCGGATCGGCAATACCCTTGCCGGCGATATCCGGCGCTGAACCATGGACCGGTTCGAACATGCTCGGGTTCTTGCGACTCACGTCCAGATTGCCACTGGCTGCCAAACCGATCCCGCCACCGATGGCCGCACCGATATCGGTGATGATGTCGCCGAACAGGTTGTCGGTGACCACGACGTCAAAGCGCTCAGGATTCGTGATGAAGAACATGCACGCGGCATCTACGTGGCAGTAGTCAGTCTCGATGTGCGGGAACTCAGCTGCCACATCGTCGAACGTACGCTTCCAGAGCCCACCGGCGTGGACCAGGACATTGGTCTTGTGCACCAAGGTGACCTTCTTGCGACGGCGATCGGCGCGAGCGAATGCGTCGCGAATGATGCGCTCAGCCCCATAACGGGTGTTGACGCTCTCCTCCGTCGCGATCTCATGTGGGGTGCCCTGACGCAGGAAGCCACCTGCTCCGGCGTAGGGGCCCTCCGTACCTTCCCGGCAGACAACCATGTCGATGTGCTCGGGACCCTTGCCTGCCAGAGGTGTTGAGACGCCCTTGTGCAGCTTTACCGGACGCAGGTTCACATGGTGGTCAAGTTCAAAGCGCAGCCGCAAGAGCAATCCCCGCTCGAGTACACCGGGTGGCACACTTGGGTCACCGATCGCACCAAGCAGGATCGCATCGTGCGTCTTGAGCTCCTCGATCACCGAATCTGGGAGCACCTCACCCGTCGCGTTATAGCGACGAGCGCCCAGATCGTAGGTGGTCCGCTCGAAACTCAGACCGTTCACCGCAGCGACGGCGTCAAGGACCTTGAGACCCTCGGCGACAACTTCCGTTCCGATCCCGTCACCGGGGATAACAGCTAGGCGATATGTGGTTCCCATGTGGATCAGGGTACCGCTGCGTCCCAACATGCGACCGCGCGTCCCAATATCCGAGACGCCAGAAGCCTCATCTCATAGACGAATCTGCAGACCTGCTATCCTGACAGAGATGACTCACGTGGCCCTGCTTCTTAGCGGCCGCAGCGAGGCCTAGAGCCGGCCTCCTCGCTGCGGAGTGTTGGCGTGCCGGTTCCACCGAACATCGGCCCGAGACTCTCGTGAGGAAACAATGACAACCACCGGCTCAGCAGCCAGCAACACATACGACATCCGTAACGCCCAGAAACCATCACCGATGGCCTGGCAGCGCTACTCCCCCTTCACCCCACTTCCCCTGGCCGACAGAACATGGCCATCCACGGTGATCACCGAGGCGCCCCGCTGGTGTGCTGTCGATCTGAGGGATGGAAACCAGGCCCTGATCGACCCCATGACACCTGCGCGCAAGATGCGCATGTTCAAGCTGCTCGTCGACATGGGCTACAAGGAGATCGAGGTTGGCTTCCCATCGGCCAGCCAGACCGATTTCGACTTCGTGCGCCAATTGATCGAAGGCGACCATATCCCCGATGACGTCGTGATCCAGGTACTGACGCAGGCGCGTGAGCACCTCATTGAGCGCACCTACGAGGCAATCGCCGGCGCCGACCAAGCAATCGTCCACCTCTACAACTCCACGAGCACGCTCCAGCGGCGGGTTGTCTTCGGCCTCGATCGCGATGGCATCAAGGACATTGCCACCCACGGTGCCCAGCTGTGCCTGAAGTACGCCGAGAACCTCTCCGGCACTGAGGTCTACTTCGAATACTCACCCGAGTCGTACACGGGCACCGAACTCGAGTTCGCTGTTGAGGTCTGCGATGCCGTATTCGACGTGTGGGAGCCCAGTCCTGATCGCAAGGCGATCGTCAATCTGCCTGCCACCGTAGAGATGGCCACGCCCAACGTGTACGCCGACTCGATCGAATGGATGACCCGCAATCTGGCGCGACGTAATTCACTGGTCGTGTCACTACATCCGCACAACGATCGTGGCACGGCCGTGGCTGCGGCTGAACTCGGCTACATGGCTGGTGCGGACCGCATCGAGGGATGCCTGTTCGGCAATGGTGAGCGCACCGGCAATGTCTGCCTGGTGACACTGGGCATGAACCTGTTCAGTCAGGGGATCGATCCGCAGATCGACTTCCGCGATATCGATGACATCCGTCGCACCGTCGAGTACTGCAATCAACTGCCGGTGAACGAGCGTCACCCCTACGGTGGCGATCTGGTCTACACCGCCTTCTCGGGATCCCATCAGGATGCGATCAACAAGGGTCTGGCCGAGATGGCGCGGGACGCCGAGGCAGCCGGGGTCAGCATCGATGAGCAGGCCTGGGCCGTTCCGTATCTGCCGATCGATCCCAAGGATGTTGGGCGCACGTACGAGGCCGTGATTCGGGTGAACTCCCAGTCCGGTAAGGGTGGCGTTGCTTACATCATGAAGAGTGAGCACAAGCTCGAGTTGCCACGTCGGCTTCAGATCGAGTTCTCCCAGGTGATTCAGCGGGTGACCGATTCCGAGGGTGGTGAGGTCTCCCCCGCGGCGATGTGGGAGTACTTCACCGATGAGTATCTGCCGAACCCCGCAGCACCCTGGGGACGCTTTGCCCTGCGCTCGATCTCACAGGAGTCGGCCGTTGATGGAGCCACCACTGTTCAGGTGGTGATCTCAGATCATGGCACCAACATCGAACTCTCAGGCACCGGGAACGGCCCAATCGCCGCCTTCTGCGATGCCATGCACAACCACGGGATCGACGTCCGGGTACTCGATTACCACGAACATGCCATGTCAGCTGGTGGCGATGCCGTGGCTGCTGCCTACCTCGAGTGCGCAGTTGGCGGCAAAATCCTCTGGGGTGTGGGCATCGATCCGTCGATCGTCACGGCATCACTCAAGGCCGTGGTGAGTGCAGTCAACCGCGCAGAGCGCAGCGAGTAGCCAACAGTTCGGTGAACCTCGGTCTAGAGGTCGAGGTTCACCGAACGGGCCGAGGTGGCATCCACTTCGGCCACAATTGCGTTGAGTACCTCAGCCGGGATCGCCGAGTCGACAGTCAGCGCGATGAGAGCTTCCCCACCAACCTCGTTGCGACTCACCTGCATACCACCGATGTTGATCCCAGCCTCGCCGAAGACCCGGCCGGCCACACCAACAACACCTGGGCGATCGTGGTAGCGCAGGAAGGCGAAGTGCTCGCTCATCGGAACGTCGATCGCGAATCCATCGACCTCGACAAGACGCTGAAGATTGCGCGGTCCGCTGACCGTGCCACCGACGACAACTCGCTGACCATTGGACAGTGACAGGTTGATCCGAACCATGTTGCGCCAGTTCGGACTGTCCGTCGAGGTTGTGAGCGATACCCCAACCCCCCGCTCAGCAGCGAGCAGAGGTGCATTGACGTAGGACACCGGCTCAGTGATCAGCTGCCCGAATACGCCCTTGAGGGCAGCAAGTTCCAGGACGCGAACATCCTTCTCGGCCACCTCGCCGAGGATCTCAACCTCAATTGCCTGCAGGGGTGCAGCAGCCAGCGATGCAGCGATACGTCCCAGATGCTCGCTGAGCGAGATGCCAGGGCGAACCAGTTCATCGATCGGGCCACCTTCGATATTCACCGCATCGGGTACCAACTCACCGGCGAGGGCCAGCCGGACGGAGCGAGCTACCGCAAGGCCAGCCTTCTCCTGAGCTTCATCCGTGGAAGCCCCCAGATGCGGTGTGGCTACTACGTTCTCGAGTTCGAACAGGGGTGAGTCGGTGCAGGGCTCAGTGGCGAAGACATCAAGCCCGGCTCCAGCTACTCGGCCCTCCTTGAGCGCCAGGTAGAGAGCCTGCTCATCAACAATGCCACCGCGAGCCGCATTGACGATCCGAACAGTTGGCTTCACCTTTGACAGCGCATCCTTGCCGATGAGCCCTACGGTGTCCGGGGTCTTGGGCAGGTGAACGGTGATGAAGTCACTCTCGACCAAGAGCTCATCCAGGCTCACCATTCGGATACCCGACTGCGCAGCGCGGGCCGGCTGGACGTAGGGGTCATAGGCAATGAGCTTGACGCCGAAGGCAGCCAAGCGCGTTGCCACGAGCATGCCGATCCGCCCAAGGCCCACCACGCCGACGGTCTTGTCGGTGAGCTCAACCCCGGTGTACTTGGACCGTTTCCACTGGCCAGCCTTCAACGCTGCACTCGCAGGTGCGATGTTGCGAGCCGATGCCAGGAGCAGCCCCACGGCAAGCTCAGCCGCCGAGGTGATGTTGGACGTTGGAGCATTCACGACCATCACGCCGGCCTGAGTAGCGGCCTTGACGTCAACGTTGTCCAGGCCCACTCCTGCGCGGGCCACCACCTTGAGATTTCGGGCCGCAGCAATGGCCTCCGCGTCAACCTTGGTGGCAGATCGGACGAGAATGGCGTCCACGTCTGAGATGGCAGCGAGCAGTTCAGCTCGATCCTCACCATTGCACGAGCGAATCTCGAACTCAGGACCGAGCGCATCGACAGTTGCCGGCGAAAGCTCCTCGGCAATCAGGACAATGGGCTTACTCACGACAGCATCACCGGCCAGGCTCATCGCCCGGCGGTCCCCTCCACGTAGTCGTCGCTGTCCTTCTTCACCCACGACATCATTCCGCGAAGTTCACGACCAACGGCCTCGATCGGGTGCTTCTCACCCTTGGCACGAAGCTCCTTGAACTCAGGCGCACCAGCATCCTGATCGTCGATGAAACGCTGAGCGAACTTACCGCTCTGGATATCTGCGAGGACTTCCTGCATGCGCGCCTTCACACTTGGGTCGATAACGCGTGGACCCGAGACGTAGTCACCGTACTCAGCGGTGTCAGAAACGGACCAGCGCTGCTTGGCAATGCCACCTTCGTACATCAGGTCGACGATGAGCTTGAGTTCGTGCAGGCACTCGAAGTAGGCAACCTCAGGCTGGTAGCCAGCCTCCACCAGCGTCTCGAAGCCATACATCACGAGCTGGGAGGCACCACCGCAGAGAACAGCCTGCTCACCGAACAGATCGGTCTCGGTCTCCTCGGTGAACGTGGTCTTGATACCGCCGGCACGAAGGCCGCCGATGCCCTTGGCATACGAAAGAGCCAGCGCCCACGCGCCGCCCGTGGCGTCCTGCTCCACGGCCACGATCACCGGCACGCCGCGCCCAGCAGCGTACTCACGACGAACCAGATGGCCTGGGCCCTTGGGGGCGACCATGATGACGTCGACATCGGCCGGTGGCTTGATGTAGCCGAAGCGGATGTTGAAGCCGTGACCGAAAACCAGCGTCTTACCCGCTGAGAGGTTCGGCTCAACGGACTCGGTGTAGAGGTGACGCTGCTTGTGGTCTGGGGCCAGGATGACGATCACATCGGCCTCGGCTGCCGCAGCACCCGGGGTGAGCACACGCAGTCCCTCGGCCTCAGCCTTGGGGCGTGAGGCGCTGCCCTCGAGCAGACCGATACGCACATCGACACCGGAGTCGCGCAGATTCAGCGCGTGGGCGTGGCCCTGACTTCCGTAGCCAAGCACTGCGACCTTCTTGCTCGCAATGATCGACAGATCGGCATCGGCGTCATAAAACAATTCGGCCACGGTTGGCTCCTAGCGTCTTGGGAAAACTCTTAACGGGTGGAAGTCTTTCAGGTCGTGCTTGACGTTCGTGCAGGGGGGTTTGCTACGCAGGTCGATCTGTGGCTCGAAGGCTCCGATCGGTGATGGAGCGTGATCCACGTCCGATGGCCACCATCCCGGACTGAACCAGTTCCTTGATCCCAAACGGCTCCAGCACACGCAGCAGTGCCTCGAGCTTGTCTCGGCTGCCGGTGGCCTCGATAGTGACGCTGTCGGTAGCAACATCGACAACCTTGGCGCGGAACAGTGTGACGGTCTCCAGGACATGTGATCGGGAGTCCATATCGGCCTTGACCTTGACCAGCAGCAGCTCGCGCTGCACAGCTTCGGGGTCGAGTTCAACGATCTTGAGTACATTGATGAGCTTGTTCAGCTGCTTGGTGACCTGCTCAAGGGGCAGTTCGTCAACATTGACCACGATGGTCATACGGGAGACTCCCTCGACCTCGGTCGGACCCACCGCAAGGGACTCGATATTGAATCCCCGACGCGAGAACAACGCCGAGATGCGGGCAAGAACACCGGGCTGGTCCTCCACCAGAACAGACAGGGTATGGCGTTCCATGATCAGTCCTCTCGATCCCACTTGGGGGCAAGGTCGCGAGCAACCTTGATCTCATCGTTACTCGTGCCTGCCGCCACCATCGGCCACACCATTGCGTCCTTGTTGACAACGAAGTCGATGACAACCGGGGCGTCGTTCAGGGACATCGCCTTCTCGATCGTGGCGTCCACCTCATCGGGGGTCTCACAGCGCAGACCGTGGCAGCCGAAAGCATCTGCCAGTTTGACGAAGTCAGGGATGCGGTGGCTGTGCAGATCTGTATTGGAGTAGCGCGATTCATAGAACAGGGTCTGCCACTGGCGCACCATGCCGAGCGAGGAGTTGTTGATCAGCGCCACCTTGATTGGGATCTCGTTGATTGCACAGGTGACCAGTTCCTGATTTGTCATCTGGAAGCAGCCGTCGCCATCAACCGCCCACACGGTGGCATCTGGACGTCCAACCTTCGCACCCATCGCAGCAGGGACGGCATATCCCATGGTTCCGGCGCCGCCAGAATTGAGCCACGTGGCCGGGATCTCATACTTGATGAACTGGGCCGCCCACATCTGGTGCTGGCCCACACCCGCAGCAATGATGGCCTCAGGTCCGGCGATGACACCCAGTCGCTCGATGACGAACTGCGGAGCAAGTGTGCCGTCAGTTGGGTGGTCGTAACCAAGAGGGTAGGTGGCCTTCATCCGGGAGAGCTGCTGCATCCACTCGGCGTAGTCACCGATATTTCCGGCCTCATGTTCTGCCTGAAGTGCTGCGACCAGGTCGGCGATGACCTCCTTGGCGTCTCCAACGATCGGCACATCGGCAACTCGGTTCTTGGAGATCTCAGCGGGATCAATGTCTGCGTGAATGATTCGCGCATCCGGAGCGAATGAATCGAGCTTGCCCGTGACCCGGTCGTCGAATCGCGCGCCGAGGGTGATCAGCAGATCACTCTTCTGCAGCGCGCCGACTGCAGAGACTGAGCCGTGCATTCCGGGCATACCCATATGCAGTGGGTGGCTGTCGGGGAAGGCACCTCGTGCCATCAGTGTGGTGACGACCGGGATGCCGGTGAGCTCGGCCAGCTGCAGGAGCTCCTTATTCGCATGGGACTTGATGATGCCGCCACCGACGTAGAGCACAGGCTTCTTTGCCTCGACGATCATGCGAGCTGCCTCACGCACCTGCTTGGAGTGTGGGCGAGTGACCGGGCGGTAGCCGGGCAGATCGATCGTCGACGGCCACTCAAAGGTGGTCATGGCCTGCAGCGCATCCTTGGCGACGTCAACCAGCACCGGTCCTGGACGTCCGGAGGCGGCGATATGGAATGCCTCGGCAATTGCGCGCGGAATCTCAGCGGCATCGGTGACCAGGAAGTTGTGCTTGGTGATGGGCATCGTGATACCGCGGATATCCGCCTCCTGGAAGGCGTCGGTACCGATCGCCTTACTGGGCACCTGACCGGTGATCGCAACGATCGGCACCGAGTCCATGTAGGCATCAGCGATCGGGGTGACGAGATTGGTGGCGCCCGGACCCGAGGTGGCCATACACACACCTACTCGTCCAGTGGCCTGGGCGTAACCCTCCGCCGCATGCCCAGCACCCTGCTCATGACGCACCAGAATGTGCCGTACCTTCGTGGAGTCCATCAGTGGGTCGTATGCGGGAAGGATCGCCCCACCCGGGATACCGAAGACGACGTCCACTCCGGCGTTCTCCATCGAGCGGACGAGGCTCTGGGCACCGGTGATCTGGTCGCTCATCTGGTCTTCCTAACATTGGTCGGTCGGGCAATGAAAAACCCCCCGGCCATTATCAGGCTTCGAGGGGTGGCGCGCAGAAGACATAAGTCCGTCAGGCTGCGCGCCTGCGGATTACTACTACCAATGGCGTTGTCTCCACCCCACTACGGTGACGCTGACCTGTGGATATGTCAAGAGGTGGACCCGGCGATCTCACGATCCGAGACAGTGGATCGTGGGATCAGTCGCAGACTGCTCCGTAGCGAGCGGATCCAACGAGCTTGACGTACTTCGAGAGCACCCCGCGCGTGTACTTGGGGGATGGTGCCGTCCACCCCTCACGACGCACTGCAAGCTCATCCTCGTCCACCAGCAGGTCCAGAGTGCGGGTGTTGACATCCAGTCGAATCCGGTCGCCATCCTTGATGAATGCGATCGGGCCACCATCCACGGCCTCCGGTGCAACGTGCCCAACACATAGTCCCGTCGTGCCTCCAGAGAAGCGGCCATCGGTCAGGAGCAGAACATCCTTGCCGATTCCGGCGCCCTTGATAGCGCCGGTCACGGCGAGCATTTCGCGCATTCCCGGACCACCCTTGGGTCCCTCGTAACGGATCACGATCACATCACCCTTGTTGAGAGTGCCCTCTTCAACCGCAGCCATTGCCCCAGCTTCACCCTCAAAGACCCGAGCAGTGCCCTCGAACACATCAGCGTCGAACCCGGCCGTCTTCACCACCGCACCGTCGGGGGCCAGTGAGCCCTTGAGGATGCACAGGCCGCCTGTCTTGTGAATGGGATCGTTGAGTGCACGCAGAATCTTGCCATCGGGGTCCGGTGGTGCGATCTCGGCGAGATTCTCAGCCATGGTCTTACCGGTCACCGTGAGACAGTCACCATGCAGCAGACCTGCGTCCAGCAGAGCCTTCATGACCACCGGAACGCCACCGATGCGGTCAACATCGCTCATGACGTACTGACCGAACGGCTTGACGTTCGCCAGATGTGGCACCCGATCAGCAATGCGATTGAAGTCCTCGATCTCCAGATCGACGTGTGCCTCATGGGCAATCGCAAGCAGGTGCAGAACCGCATTGGTTGAGCCACCCAGGGCAACAACCACTGCGATGGCATTCTCAAGTGACTTGCGGGTGATGATGTCGCGAGTCGTGATGCCCTGTCGGAGCAGTTCGACCACAGCCTCACCCGACCGGCGAGCGTAGCCATCACGTCGGCGGTCAACTGCGGGCGGTGCAGCCGATCCAGGCAGTGACATTCCCATTGCCTCGGCTGCAGCGGCCATCGTGTTGGCCGTGTACATACCGCCACAGGCACCCTCACCCGGGCAGATCGCGCGCTCAATCTCGTCCACCTGCTCGCGGGTGATCAGACCGCGGGCACATGCCCCAACCGCCTCGAATGCATCGATGATCGTGACGTCCTTGTCACCGACCTTGCCCGGCAGGATCGAGCCTGCGTAGAGGAACACCGCGGAGATATCCAGGCGAGCCGCCGCCATGAGCATGGCTGGCTCACTCTTGTCACAGCCTGCGAGAAGTACGGCACCATCAAGGCGCTCAGCCTCGAATACGGTCTCGACCGAGTCGGCGATGACTTCGCGACTCACGAGGGAGAAGTGCATACCAACGTGACCCATCGAGATGCCGTCCGACACGGAGATCGTGCCGAACTCAAGTGGGTATCCCCCACCGGCGTGTACGCCATCCTTGGCCGCATCTGCCAGACGATCCAGCGACAGGTTGCACGGCGTGATCTCGTTCCACGATGAGGCAACACCGATCTGCGGCTTTACCCAGTCGTCATCACCCATGCCGACTGCGCGGAGCATCCCACGCGCTGCGGCGCGCTCCAGGCCATCGGTGACAGTGCGGGAACGGGGCTTGATATCAGGGGTCTCGGTCACGGCTACAGCGTAGTCACGATGTGCACATGATCAAGACTCAGGTGGTGTCATCTGATTCAGCAGCGGCTCACCGCGTCGCCAGCGATTGAGCTGATCCTGCACGAGCCGCTTGGCGCGTGGGGCAAAGGCACTCGTACTTCCGCCAACATGTGGACTGATCAGAACCCCTGGCGCCGTCCAAAGCGGGTGATCTGGCGGGAGAGGTTCGGGATCGGTGACGTCAAGGCCGGCGCTGATCCGACCGGAAGTCACTTCGGCAAGAAGGGCATCGGTGTTGACGATTGCACCGCGGGCCACATTGACCAGCACCGCACCGTCCTTCATCCGAGCCAGGAACTCCGCATCGATCATTCCCGTGGTCTGTGCGGTCTGCGGCATGATCACAATCACCACATCCGCTCGTGGCAGAAGTACCGGCAGTTCATCCTGCCCATGGATCTCGCGTCCCTCATCATCGATCCGCGCCGAGGTGGCCACCCGGATGACGTCCACCTCGAATCCGGCGAGTCTTCGTTCGACAGCCTGACCGATGTTGCCGTAGCCCAGGATCAGCACCGTGCAGTCCGCCAGTGCCGGGGTGAATTCATGAAGCCAAGCTCCCCTGGCCTGTGCCACGGCGAACTCGTCAAGACGACGCAGCCGAGCAATTGCCAGACCAACAGCCAGTTCAGCAGTTGAGGCATCATGCACCCCCGCGGCATTGTGCAAACTCACTGCGTCCCGCATGAACGGCCACACTCCGTCCACTCCCGCCCACAGACTCTGAACGATCTGAACCCGGGGCATCTTCGGAATCACGGCCAGGGACCGTCGACCACCCTCATAGGGCGGGACGTAGAACACGACTCGATCCAAGACCGCCTGCTCAGGCTCCGGATCGCCTTCTGCGAACACCTCCACCTCGAGCCCCAGAGTGGCCCCACCAAGTGAGGAGGCGTAATCCGTCCACGGAAGCATCACCAGATCGGTCATGGGTCGACGCTACCGCGTAGACCCGTCAGCACCCACTACCCTCCTGCCATGGACACACGCATTCTCGGCAGCAGTGGAATCACCGTCGGAGCCATTGGACTTGGCTGTATGGGCATGTCATATGGCTACGACGTGGGCACCGCCGATGACGAGATGTCGATCAAGGTGATCCATCACGCCCTCGACATCGGCGTAACACTGCTCGACACCTCAGATGTCTATGGCCCATACACCAACGAGGAACTCGTGGGCCGCGCACTCATCGGACATCGAGATCGCGCGGTCGTGGCCACCAAGTGCGGAATTGTGTGGCGACCCGATTTCAAACATGGGCGCAACGGAACACCTGAATACGTGCGCGCTTCCTGTGACGCCTCACTGACCCGGCTTGGTATCGATCACATTGATCTCTACCAACTGCATCGCGTGGATCCGGAGGTACCCATCGAAGAGACGTGGGGAGCGTTCGCCGAGTTGGTGCAGGCGGGAAAGGTTCGTGCAATCGGACTCTCCGAGCCGACCCTGGACGAACTCACACGGGCACAGGCAATCCATCCGGTGGCCACAGTGCAGAGTGAGCTGTCGCTGTGGACCCGCGACTGGCTGAACGATGTGGTGCCCTACACGGTCGAGAACGGTATTGGCTTCCTGCCCTTCTCACCCCTCGGCCGAGGCTTCCTCACCGGGGCCCTGACGCCCAAGACCTTCGGGAGCGATGACTTCCGCTCAACTCTGCCTCGATTCAGCGAGGTCAACATGGCGGCAAACCAGCGGATCGTCGACTCGGTGGCTGCCATCGCCGCCCGATGTGGTGTGACCCCCGCACAGATCGCTCTGGCCTGGGTGCTCGCTCAAGGACCTCAGGTGGTGCCGATCCCCGGAACGAAGAAGCTGTCTCGTCTGGAGGAGAACGCCGCGGCAGCGCAGGTTGTGCTGTCCGATGAAGACCTCGCCGACCTCAACACTCTCCCCGCCCCCGTCGGCGGCCGCTACTGAGATAGGGGCGAGGTAAGGCGGGCCTCGATCTGATCAGCCATTGCCTGCTGCTCGGGGTCGTCCGATGCGCGCATACCCTCAACGACTCCACGCTGATCGGGCTCGCTGCGGTTCTGACTCTGCTTCACCTTCGCCTCGACGCGATCGAGATGGATGATCACACCGATGATGGCCTTGAGCTGGCCGGAGATGAACGCCTCGGGTGCATCAGATACCGCCCACGGCTCAGATCGTCGTCCTTCGTGGACGTCAGTCAACGCTGACACGATCTTCAGTAGCGGTTCGGGATCAGGGACCAGTTCTATTGTTCCGGCCAGGTGAACCGCGGAGTAGTTCCAGGTGGGCACCACGCGACCATGCTCTGCCTTCGAGGCATACCACGAGGGTGAAACATAAGCCTGTGCGCCACGAACTATCGCAAGGGCGCGCGCACCAGTGCGAACCCGAACGAATTGCTCGTTCATGACCGCTGCGTGGGCAAGCAGACGTCCGAACGGAGCCTGTTGCGTTGGGGTGCGATCCCACAGCACCGGCAACAGCGAACTGTCCGGTGACCCATCTTCAGCAACGGTGACGATGTCTGCGCTACCCACCTGCGCGACGAGGTTGGCGATCTCCTCGACATTGTCGAGTGCGAAGTGACGTGGAATATACATGTGTGCTACTCGGAGACGCCAAGGCGCTCGAGCAGAAGCTCACGTACACGACCAGCATCAGCCTGTCCACGAGTTGCCTTCATCACCGCACCTACGATCGCACCGGCCGCAGCCACTTTGCCACCGCGGATCTTGTCGGCAACATCAGGTGCTTCAGCAAGGGCAGCGTCGATCGCCTCTAGCAGAGGCCCATCATCGGAAACCACGGCCAGTCCACGCGAGGCCACTACCTCATCGGGTGCACCCTCACCGGCGAGCACTCCCTCGATCACCTGTCGGGCGAGTTTGTCGTTGAGGGCACCCGCGGTGACGAGAGCCTCGACTCGAGCAACATCAGCTGCCGAGATGGGGAGCTCAGTGAGCTCGACGCCACGCTCATTGGCAATGCGAGTGAGCTCACCCACCCACCACTTGCGTGCGGCGGCCTGGTCGGCGCCAAGCTCGACCGTCTCGGCCACGCGATCCAAAGCACCCGCCCGAACCACGGCCATCATGTCGAAGTCTGAGATTCCCCAGGCTGCCTGCAGGCGGGCACGGTGCAGGGCCGGATTCTCCGGAAGTTCAGCCCGAAGCTGCTCCACCCACGCCGGGTCTGGCGCAATGGGCACCAGATCAGGCTCCGGGAAGTAGCGGTAGTCCTCAGCATCGCTCTTCTCACGACCAGAGGTGGTGATCCCAGTGTCTTCATGCCAGTGGCGGGTCTCCTGAACCACCCGGCCACCTGCGCGCAGAACTGCGGCCTGACGAGTCATCTCGTAACGAACCGCACGCTCAATCGAGCGAAGTGAATTGACGTTCTTGGTTTCAGTGCGGGTTCCGAAAGGAGCATCGGGTGAGGGACGCAGTGAAACGTTGGCATCACAGCGCAGTGAGCCCTGTTCCATCTTGACATCCGAAACCCCAAGACCACGAAGGATTTCGCGCAATGCTGTGACGTAGGCGCGGGCCACTTCTGGTGCGTACTTACCCGTACCCTCAACCGTCTTTGTGACGATCTCGATGAGCGGAATACCGGCACGGTTGTAGTCGACCAGAGAGTAGTCAGCACCGTGAATACGTCCGGTGGCTCCACCCTGATGTGAGGTCTTGCCGGTGTCCTCTTCCATATGGGCGCGCTCGATACCTACCCGGAAGGTCTTCACCCCCTCATCGGTCTCGACATCAACGTCAAGGTAGCCGTCGTAGCAGATGGGCTCGTCGTACTGCGAGGTCTGAAAGTTCTTGGGCATGTCCGGGTAGAAGTAGTTCTTGCGAGCAAACCGGCACCACGTGGCAATCTTGCAGTTGAGTGCAAGGCCAATGCGGATCGCGGATTCGACCGCAGTCGCGTTAACCACCGGGAGTGAGCCGGGCAGTCCCAGGCACACCGGGCACACCTGAGTGTTCGGGTCAGCACCGAACTCCGTCGGGCAGCCGCAGAACATCTTCGTCTGAGTTCCAAGCTCAACGTGAACCTCGAGTCCAAGGACAGGATCGAACTCGGCGATCACCTCGTCGTACGGAACAACCGCATCAGTGGTGGTTGTGCTCATAGTGCCGGAGCCTCCTTCAGGATCGGGTGTCCCCAGGTCTGAAGCAGGGCTGCCTCGAGGGCAGCACCTACGTTGTAGAGCCGATCATCAGCAAGGGCTGGGGCCATGATCTGAAGACCGACGGGCAGCCCATCTTCAGGAGCCAGGCCCACCGGCAGTGACATACCGGGGATACCGGCCATGTTTGCCGGAATGGTGGCCACATCGTTCAAGTACATCGCGAGCGGATCATCAAGCTTCTCACCCAGTTTGAACGCGGTGGTGGGCGCAGTGGGAGAGATCAGCACATCAGCCTGCGCGAACGCGGCGGCGAAGTCGCGCTGGATCAGCGTGCGCACCTTCTGCGCCTGTCCGTAGTACGCGTCGTAGTAACCCGCTGAAAGGGCATACGTACCAAGCATGATGCGTCGGATGGTCTCATCACCGAACCCAGCCGCACGGGTGCGACCCATCACCTGCTCGATCGACGGATCACCGTCGTTCTCGCCAACTCGAATACCAAAGCGCACACCATCAAACTTGGCCAGATTGCTCGAGCATTCACTCGGAAGAATCAGGTAGTAGGCCGCGAGCGCATATGGGAAGTGCGGGCAGGAGACTTCGACGATCTGCGCTCCAAGTCCCTCCAAAATCGCCACTGCCTCATCGAAGCGCTGACGCACGCCCGGCTGATAACCCTCACCACCGAGCTCGCGGACGATCCCGATCCGCATACCCGCCACATCGGCTCGCAGTGCGGCCCCCACGACATCAGGTACCGGATCGGTGACCGAGGTTGAGTCCATCGGATCGTGTCCGGCGATCACCGAGTGCAGAAGTGCTGAATCCAGCACGGTGCGCGAACACGGCCCTGCCTGATCAAGGGAGGATGCCAGTGCGACCAGCCCGAATCGCGACACAGCGCCGTATGTTGGCTTGACACCCACTGTTCCGGTGACAGCTGCCGGCTGACGGATCGAACCACCGGTATCGGTGCCGATCGCCAGCGGTGCCTCAAAGGCGGCCACCGCAGCTGCCGAGCCGCCTCCCGAGCCACCGGGAATGCGCTCGAGATCCCATGGGTTGTGCGTGGGTCCATAGGCGGAGTGCTCGGTTGATGAGCCCATCGCAAACTCATCCATGTTGGTCTTGCCCAAGATCACCACACCGGCAGCCTTCAGCCGTGCGGTCACCGTGGAGTCGTATGGTGGACGCCAACCCTCGAGGATCTTCGACCCACAGGTGGTGGGGATGCCCTTTTGCGTCATGACGTCCTTGAGTGCCAGTGGCACCCCAGCCAGAGGTGACAGGGGCTCACCGGCGGCACGAGCCTTGTCAACGGCTGCTGCTGCCGCCATCGCACCCTCAGTGTCGACGTAGAGGAATGCGTGTACCCGCTCGTCAACGGCACCAATCCGGTCAAGATGAGCGGTGGCCACCTCCACAGCGGAAATGTCACCTGATGCAATCTTGGCTGCGGTCTGCGCGGCGGTGAGCGTAATGAGTTCTGAGGTCATGACCTACTCCTCATCCAGAATGCGCGGAACCCGAAAGCGATCCGATTCAACCGAGGGACCACCGGACAGTGCCTCCTGCGCCGTCAATGACTCGCGGACCACATCGGCACGGAAGACATTCACCAGTGGGAGCGGATGGCTCGTTGCCGGCACATCATCGGCCGCAACCTCAGACACCTGAGCGACAGCACCAAGAATGACACCCAGTTGTTCGGCGTAGTGATCGAGGGACTCGGCTGGAAGATCAATACGTGCCAACTTCGCCAGATGGGCGACGTCCTCACGGCTGATGGAGGGGGTTTCCGACATACCCCCATCCTAGAGATGTCCGATCCCGCTTGCGTGACCGAGTCTGCTTCAGGCTGATCCGATGGTGGCCACTTTGCGGGCCTCTTCTGCACCCTCATGTAGCAGGACCTGGAATCCGGCAGCATCCAGAATGGGTCGACCGAGATCCACTGCCTTGTCGTACTTCGATCCGGGGTTCTCCCCCACGACGACGAAGTCAGTCTTCTTCGACACCGAACTGGCAACCTTGCCGCCTACTGCTGTGACAGCCTCGGTAGCACCATCCCGGGAGAATCCCTCAACCGTGCCGGTGATGACCACCGTCACTCCTGCCAGGATCTGCGGGCCCACCTCAACTCGTTCCTCAACGAAGGCGACCCCGGCCCGCCGCCATTTCTCCACTACTTCGCGATGCCAATCGATCGAGAACCAGTCGACGACGGCCTCGGCAATGATCGACCCAACCCCTTCAACAGCAGAGAGTTCCTCCACCCCCGCGTTCGCGATCCGATCAAGATCACCAAACTCTCGGGCGAGCGCCTGGGCCGCTGTCGGCCCAACATGACGGATCGACAGCGCCACCAGCACCCGCCACAGTGGCTGGCCCTTGGCCGACTCGAGTTCAGGCAGGAGCTTTTCGGCATTTGCGGTTAGGACGCGGGTTCCGGCACCCCCATCACGGGTGAAAAAGGTGGACTCAAGCAGTTGATCGGCCGTGAGGAGCAGCACATCCCCCTCATCACTGATGATCTGCTCATCAAGAAGTGCACTGGCAGCCTTGTAGCCGAGGCCCTCGATATCAAGGGCGCCACGCGACGCGATGTGAAATACCCGCTCACGCAATTGAGCCGGACATGAGCGCTGGTTGGGGCAGCGGATGTCGACATCACCCTCCTTCGCCGGAGCGAGTTCGGTACCGCAGGCGGGACAGTGGGTAGGCATGATGAACGCATGCTCAGAGCCGTTACGTTCCTCAACCACCGGACCCAACACCTCAGGGATCACATCACCGGCCTTGCGCAGGAACACCAGGTCACCGATCAGCACGCCCTTGCGAACAACTTCCTCCTGGTTGTGCAGGGTGGCCATGGAAACCGTTGAGCCGGCCACCTTCACCGGCTGCATCACAGCAAACGGAGTGACCCGTCCCGTACGACCGACATTGACCTCGATATCGAGCAGCCGGGTTCGGACAACCTCCGGCGGATACTTGTAGGCGATGGCCCAGCGGGGAGCACGTGAGGTGGCACCGAGCCGGTCCTGGATCGCGAGTTCATCGACCTTGACGACGACTCCGTCGATCTCATGCTCAACATCGTGGCGGTGTTCCCCGTAATAGGCGATGAACTCTCGCACGTCATCGAGATTCGATACGACTTTCGCGCGATCACTGGTGGGCAGCCCCCATGCGCGCAGTGCCTCGTACGCCTCGGATTGACGCAGTGGCTCATGGCCCTGCCACACACCAACCCCGTGCACGATCAGATGCAATCGGCCGAGACGTCGAACCGCGCGATCGAGATCAGCCTGCAACCGGTCGACATTGCCTGCCGCACGATCCTTGGCCGCCGCCAGCTCGACTTCACGACGATCGACTCGCTGACGCAGGGTTCCAGCACCGGCGTTACGTGCGTTGGCAAAGGGTGAGCGCCCATCAGCGAGCATCTCGTCGTTCAACTCGTTGAACTTCTCGAGTGGGAAATACATCTCACCGCGAACCTCGACCAGATCAGGTACCGGATGGTCGGTGGATGCCTTCAGAACCTTCGGGATCGAGTCAAGGAACCGCACGTTGTAGGTGACGTCCTCACCGACCCGTCCATCACCTCG
Organism: uncultured bacterium; assembly: GCA_963978055.1. Classification (GTDB taxonomy): domain Bacteria; phylum Actinomycetota; class Actinomycetes; order S36-B12; family CAIYMF01; genus Longivirga. The sequence goes on along the minus strand of CAXBQZ010000003.1, from coordinate 64,311 downwards.
CGTGGCAAGTGAGCGCAAGGTGCCCCGCTCGTAGACGATGTCGACGGCGAGGCCATCAACCTTCAACTCGCAGAGCAGTGTTGGGATCGAGCCCAGATCCCGTTCCACTCGGGCTGCCCAGGCGGTGAGCTCATCGTCACTGAACGCATTGTCAAGGCTGAGCATGCGCTGCAGATGCTCCACCGGTTCGAACATGTCTGAGCGCTCACCGCCCACTGATTGGGTCGGTGAATCTGCCGAGACCAGCTCTGGGTACGCCAACTCAAGTGCCTCGAGCTCGCGGTAATACTCGTCGTACTCTGCATCGGACAGGTTGGCCGCATCATGGACGTAGTAGCGGCGGCGGGCATCTTCGATGATGTCGACGAGTTCACGCCACCGATCCGTCTGCGCGGCCGTCGCTCCAGCCACCTCGACAGAGCCGTGAGTCGGCACAACGTCGAGTTCGTCATCAACTGCCATGACCCACCTCCCCTTCTTCATCGCGAAGAATCCTTGATGAGGATGTGAGCCTCACAAGGGCGCTGCGCACATATCCAGGCGATGCACCGGCAAATCCACAGGTTGGTGAGATGACGGTGGCCGAAGCCATCCGTCCCTCATCGAATCCGAGTCGTCTGCCGAGTTGACGCAGTGGCTCAACGGTATCGATATCACCCGACAACTCTCGATCAGTCCCAGGCACAAGACCTGCCACCAGTCGACGTCCGGACTCGATCAGTTCACCGATCTCATCGTCATCACGTGCAGAGTACGTGAGCAGGTCGATCGAGAGTGCATCAGCCGGCGTCCGTCGCAGCAGACCCAGCGGTGGCCGAGTGGCACAGCAGTGCACAGCGGTTCTCGCACCAGCCGACGAGATTGCCTCAAGTACGTCAGTGATGGCGGTCTCGACGATATGTGGCTCAATTGCAGCAATACGTCCACGCCCACTCTGCGTTGGGATTGATCCGAGCAGAACCGCGTTGAGAACCGGCTCATCCAGCCATATCCAATGCTGTGCCCTGGGCAATCGTCGTCGAAGCTGGGCCACATAATCCGTGGCCGCCTGGGCGAGCGCCGCGGTGAGATCTCGACAAGCGCCGGCATCCTTGAGGGCACGCTCACCGAAGTGAAGCTCAATGGAAGCCGCGAGTGTCCACGGACCAGCCAGTGATGCAGCGACCACCCCGTCGAAGCCCTCCAGCATCTCCTCCCACGCGTCCAGATCCTCACCAAGCCAGGAGGCCGCCCGACGCATATCCCGACCAGGGGCATCAGCAAAACGCCAGCCATCCGGGGTGGTCTCCAGCGCCAGATCCGGAGCGATGCCTGCCAGCAGCCCACCGGTACGCCCGACCATGTATGAGCCGGGACCACGGGCTGGGAGCTCAGGCAGATGGGGGACGCCGTCGGAACCACCCAGTTCACCAGCGATCAGCGAGACAGCGTCACGTACCGAAGTCCCCGGCATCGAGCCAATGACCGTTGCCGCTGCTGGGGCGAGACGATCGAGTGACGAGAATGGCACAGCACCCGATGGCTGCCCATCGTTCTGCAAATCTTTGCCCAACGCACTGTCCGTCACATTCGGAGGTTAGCCGTTTGCGGCTAGGCTCGCAGACGTGGGCTCCGTCGTCGGCATCATCCCGGTTGCGATGCTGCATGTCAGCGGGGTTCCCAGTTCGACCACGATTGACGTCATCCCCACCGCCCTGCCCGGTTGGACCCAGTTGGCCGCTGTCGGCGTGGGAGCGATCAGCGGTGCCGCCTTTGCTGCGCGCCGTGGGTTCGATGTGGTTGGCGTTCTGGTTCTGTCTGTTGCTACCGGTCTGGGCGGGCTGCTGCTGCGCGACACCCTGCTGCAGCGGGGTACTTCCATTGTCATTACCGATGGTCGATACCTGCTCATTGCAGCTATCGCCGCGGTGATCGGCTTCTTCTTCGCCGGGCTGGTTGATCGACTCGAACCGGTCGTCGTGGTGCTCGATGCTCTGGCCCTGGGATTCCTCTCGGCGGCTGGAGCCAATGCCGCTCTCGCGATCCAACTTCCCGCGGTGGCGGCGGTCTTCATTGGCGCGGCCACTGCGGCCGGAGGTCTGGTACTTCGCGATCTGCTGGCAGGAATCGCGCCGGCAATCATGCGCCCGGGCGTCCTGATCGCAGCTGCGGCCTTCATCGGTGCCCTGGTCTTCACCATGCTCGTCGTTTACACGGGGATCGCCCGAAGCCAGGCGCAGGTGATCGTGGTGCTGGTGGTGTTCGCGATCCGCCTGCTCGCTGTGCGTCTGCAATGGCGAACGCGCCCCGCGCGCGACCTCACCGACCGCATCTGGGCACGCTGGTTCCAACCATCTGCACCAACGAGTCCTGCCACACCCGCAGCACCCGATGACGTGTCGGCTCAGGTATCGACGTTCTCCCCACCACCTGACTGGGACGACACCACGACCTTTCCCAATCCCCCGGGCACAGGCTTCAGTGAAGCTCCTGACGACCGGCGGCGAATGCAATGAGCACGCCCGTCATCGACGTGATCGCATTCCCCGCGGTTATCACCGTCACCACTGTGACTTTCGGTGGACTGTCCGGAGCATTGCACGCGACCAGACGAGGGCTCGATCCAATCGGAGTGTTCACCATCTCGCTGCTCTGCGCCGTTGGCGGTGGAATCGTCCGCGACGTACTGCTGCAGGCAGGGGTGCCAACCTTTCTGGTGAATCCTCAGTTCTTGGGGCTAGCGGCCGTCGCTGCTGTGATCGGATTCTTTCTCAGTGGTTTCGTAACCCTCATCGTGCCGCTGATGACCGTGGTCGACACGCTGCTCATCGGCTCCTGGGTGCTCCTCGGCTCGGAGAAGGCGTTGGCCTACCACCTGGGATTCAGTGCAGCCATCCTCATGGGAGTTATCACTGCGACCGGTGGTGGGCTGGTTCGCGACCTCCTGTGCGGTGAGGTGCCAGCGATGGTGAGACCTGGTGAGTGGTACGGCCTTATCTCGATTATTGCGGCGCTCATCTTTGTTGGCATGATTGCCGTCGGTCTACCGATCGGAGTTGCTGAGATCACCACGATGGCCATTGCAGCTGCGCTACGTATCGGTGCGATCAGAGGACGGTGGCGCACCCCAACTGCATATGACCTCTGGGGTGATCTCGAGAGCCGTATGGCGACCCGAATTGAACAAACCGTGCAGAAACGGGATTCGAATCTCGCTAGAGCAAAGCAGTTGAGCGACGCGTCGCACGAGTGATGGTGGCTGATCCAACGACGTGCGTTCCGTCGTACATGACGATCGCCTGTCCGGAGGCAACGCCACGAAGAGGCTCGTCGAGAACCGCTGATACACATCCACCATCAGCGGTGACTATTGCCGGAACCGCATCACCATGGGCACGGACCTGCACCGCGAGTCGAGTGGGTCCGACCAGTTCCGCACCGCACCAGCGGATGCGGTCACCCTCGATCTGGTCAACATTCAGCAGTGTAGGCGGGCCAACCATCACCGTGGAGGTGCTGGTGTCGACGCCGACGACGTATCGGCGTGCACCATCTGGGGCTGGACGTCCAAGACCGACACCACGACGTTGACCAACCGTGAACGCGTAGGCACCCTCGTGCTGTCCCAGCGTTTCACCAGTGGTGGCATCAACGATCTCCCCCGGAGCGGTACCCAGACGATCGTGCAGCCAGTTGGCCGTGTTGCCATCTGGAACGAAGCAGATGTCGTGGCTATCGGGCTTGTCGGCGACGAGCAGACCCCGCTGCGCGGCCTCAGCACGAATCTGCTGCTTATGGGTATCCCCCAAGGGGAACATGGCCCGAGACAACTGCTCAGCATTGAGCACTGCCAGGACGTAGGACTGATCCTTGTCCGGATCGACCGCCCGATGGAGCTCACGTCCGCCGTCTGTGTCGACGATGCGGGCGTAGTGACCAGTGCAGACCGCATCGAATCCCATTGCGATCGAACGATCGAGGACAGCCGTGAACTTGATCTTCTCGTTGCAGCGCAGACAGGGGTTGGGGGTGCGACCCTGTGCGTACTCGCTGATGAAGTCGTCGATCACCTCAGTTTCGAACAACTCAGAAAGATCCCAGATGTAGAACGGAATCCCGAGGACGTCGGCAATGCGCCGCGCGTCATGTGAATCCTCGATCGTGCAACACCCCCGTGACCCAACTCGGTTTGCCGCAGGTGAGCGGGACAGCGCGAGATGGATTCCGACGACATCATGGCCCGCATCGACGGCGCGCGCGGCCGCAACTGCCGAGTCCACACCACCGGAGAGCGCTGCAATGACCCTCATCACTTGCCACTCCCCGCCCGTGGAGCACCTGCGCGTCGTGCCCTCGCGGCAATATCGGGCAGCACCTGAACAAGCCGATCAACATCGGCCTCCGTGGACTTTGCACCCAGGGAGAAGCGCAGGGAGCTACGGGCGGTCTGCGGGTCAAGGCCCATGGCCAGCAGAACGTGACTTGGCTGAGGTACTCCGGCTGTGCACGCAGAGCCACGTGAGCACTCGATACCCGCTGCGTCGAGCAACAACAGGAGTGCATCCCCCTCACAACCCTCGAAGGAGAGATTCGCGATGCCCGGCAGTGAATCCTCGGGGTCCCCGTTACGAGTGACGTCAGGAATGGTCGCGGTGATTCGAGCGACCAATTCATCACGCAGTTTGCGCACTCGTGGGGACCGCTCATTCATATCGGCGTCTGCAGCCACAATTGCTGCAGCAAGACCTGCGATAGCGGGCGTATCAAGGGTTCCCGAGCGGACGTCGCGCTCCTGCCCGCCACCGTGCATCAGTGGCACCGGGTTAATACCCGGCTTGAGCACGAGAGCTCCCACCCCGATCGGACCGCCCACCTTGTGCCCTGACAGGGCACATGAATCGACGAGCGACGCATCAACTGGGATCTGTCCGACTGCCTGCACTGCATCACAGTGGAATGGAATCTTGTACATCGCGCAGAGCTCAGCGATCTCAGCCACCCGCTGAATCGTGCCCACCTCATTGTTTGCCCACATCACCGTGACCAGTGCGACAAGATCCGCATCGCGCTCAAGTTCAGCACTGAGCCAGTCGAGATCCACCCGCCCAACGTTGTCGGCGAAGAGATAGCGGACCTCTGCCCCTGCTGCCTGCCCCAGCGACTCGACTGGATCCAGCACCGCGTGATGCTCAATCGGCGAGGTGAGGATGCGCCGCTTAGTCGGATACTGCGCCCGTCGCATCGTGTAGATGCCCTTAACGGCCAGATTGTCAGCCTCGGTTCCACCGGAGGTGAAGACAACATCACGGGGCTGAACGTTCAGAACCGCAGCAATTGACTCTCGTGACTCTTCTACGACACGGCGGGCACGACGCCCGGAGGAATGCAGGGAGTTGGCGTTGCCAACAAGCTCCATCTCGTCGAGCATCGCCCGCCGGGCCTCGGGGCGCATCGGGGCCGTAGCCGCGTAATCGAAGTAGACGGGTGGCTGTGACACATCTTCGAGTCTAGTCCAGATGCACAACGACCTCCCACCCACAAGTGGCGGGAGGTCGTTGACGAATCAGTTCAGCCCTTGCGCTTGGCGACTTCCTCGGTCAGTTGCGGAACCACTGCAAACAGGTCTCCAACAACCCCAAAGTCGGCCAGTTCGAAGATTGGCGCCTCGGCATCCTTGTTCACCGCGACGATCGTCTTGCTGGTCTGCATTCCGGCTCGGTGCTGGATCGCTCCTGAGATGCCATTCGCAACGTAGAGCTGTGGCGACACGGTCTTGCCCGTCTGCCCCACCTGGAATGCATGTGGGTACCAACCTGCGTCGGTGGCAGCGCGGGATGCACCGACAGCGGCGTTGAGTGAATCGGCCAGGGCTTCGACCACAGAGAAGCCCTCGGGTCCACCCACTCCACGACCACCGGAGACAACGATGGCGGCCTCGGTGAGTTCCGGACGACCAGACTTGGCACGCGGTGCCACCTCGACGATCTTGGCTGTCGTTGAAGCAGGTCCGTAGGAGACGGCAACCTTCTCCACCGATGCCGCGGTCGGCGCGGCCTCAGGTGCAGCTGCATTGGGCTTCACCGTGATGATCGGCGTGCCATGAGTGACCTTGGAGCTGACGACGTAGGACGCCGCAAACACCGACTGGGTGGCAACCCCCGAACCGTCGACGTCGACTGCGTCCGTGATGAGTCCCGAGTCAAGGCGGACGGCCGTGCGAGCCGCGATCTCCTTGCCCTCACTTGTGCTGGTGATCAAGATCGCGGCCGGTGCAGCCTGTGTGGCGATCGCGACGAGTGCATCAACCTTGGGTGCCACCAGATAGTCGCTGATCTCCGCATCGTCGACGACGTAGATCTTCGAGGCACCGAAGTTGCCCAGAACATCAGTTGCGTTCTCGACTCCGGAACCGAAGAAGACTGCCGACGGCTCACCGAGACGACGTGCGATAGTCAGCAACTCCGTCGTCGTCTTGCGAACAGAACCCTCACTGTGGTCAACAACTACGAGTACTTCAGCCATGACGGTCTCCTAGATGAACTTTCCTGCGGCGAGGAAGTCGGCAAGTTTGACGCCACCATCACCCTCATCGGTGACGATGGTGCCCGCCTGACGTGGTGGACGCTTGGAGATGTTCTCCACAGCGGACCAGGCTGCACCGAGGCCAACCTGTGCTGGCTCGATTCCCAGATCACCCAGAGTCAACGTCTCGACCGGCTTCTTCTTCGCGGCCATGATGCCCTTGAACGACGGATAGCGTGCCTCACCGGTCTGATCGGTGACGCTTACCAGAGCCGGCAGGGAGCCGGTGATTGTGGTGGACGCCTCATCGCTATCACGACGGATGGTGACAGTGTCTCCCTCAATCGACAGTGACGACGCAAGTGTGAGCGCGGTCATTCCAAGCCGCTCAGCGATCATGGCCGGCACCACGCTCATCGTGCCATCCGTCGAAGCCATCCCGCAGATCACGACGTCCGGAGCGATGCGACGGACCGCCGCAGCAAGAACGAGGGATGTTGCGATGGCATCGGAGCCGTGCAGGGAATCATCGACGATATGAACACCTGCGTCGCCACCCATCGACAGTGCCTTGCGCAGGGCCTCAGAGGCAGCTTCCGGTCCCATCGTGAGGAAGGTGATTTCACCTTCTCCCGCCTTCTCGACAACCTGGAGCGCCTGCTCGACGGCGTACTCATCCAACTCTGAAAGACGGCCGTCAACGGCCGCACGATCAGTGGTGGTGTCACCACTGAAGGAGCGATCACCGGCAGCATCCGGAACATGCTTGACCAGTACGAGGATCTTCATACGTTCTCTCTCTCGGGCGTCACATCGCGGGCCTTGCGCTGATTTCTGGTGATCAGTCTAGATACAGATCGATCACAGCACGAACCGGGACTCTGGTTTGACCGAGCGCTTCACTGCACGCCGATTCTTCATCACGGTCGCCGGCACCCCCACCGCCACACTGAATGCCGGAATCCGACCCTTCACCACTGAGTTCGCGCCGACAACACTCCCCCGCCCGATCACCGAACCGCGAAGCACGGTCGACTTTGTGCCCACCCACACATCTGGGCCGATGCGCACCGGAGACTTGACCAGCCCCTGATCCTTGATCGGAACGTCGAGATTTCGGTATTCGTGATCGAAATCGCAGATGTACGTCGAATCTGCGATCAGTGACGCCGCGCCGATCTCCACATCGATATAGGCGTTGATCGTGACATCTCGGCCGAAGACACATTTGTCTCCGATGCGAACACTTCCCTCATGGGCACGGATCCGACAGACCTCACCGAGGTGAACCCATCGGCCGATGATCAGCCGGGCATATCCTCGGCGAACCTCGAGATCTACACCCCGTCCGAGGAAGACCATCCCTTGCGTGATGATGTCTGGGCGGCGCAGTCGAAGCAGCAGCAGCCGCCAGTAGGACCGCCAATAGCCCGGAGCATAGGCCTTGTTGGCCATCATCCAACGGATGGAGTCCCAGGTGATGAAGCGCGCCTGACGTGCATCCCTGGGCTCGAACCCCCGCACACGTCTGCAGAGGGCACCCGCAGCATCAAGCAATCTCATGGACGGTTTCCACCAATGGTGTTGGTGCCACCGGCCTTTGTGCCGGTGATGCTGACGTTGTAGAAGAACTCGTCCGGGACGACATGCTCAAGGAGATGGGCATCAAGCCACGACAGTGCGAGCCAACTGCGGTAGGCAAACATGGCCCATCGAAATCCAAGCGCCTCCGGCTTCACTGCCGCCTCGAAAGTACGCACCGGCCAGCCGAACCACGCGGCGGTGAGCTCCTCCGTCCGAGTCTGAACATCAACAGCACCGGCCCGCAAAGCCGTAGCCGCCAGACGATCAGGATCGAAGGTGTGAAGATCAACCACGGACTCAAGTGCCGCTGCACGCGATGACTCATCCAACTCTGTGGGTGTACGGGCCCACCGTTCGCGCAGTCCGGACCACTGTGTCACACGACCCGCGGTCCACCACGTGGCCTGCGACAACTTTCTTGCGATCACATCCCCATGCACCGTGGGCTCACCCGCAAACACAAACCGACCACCCGGACGCAGAACTCGCAGCACTTCTCGAAATGCGGTCTCGACGTCAGGAATGTGATGCAGCACCGCATGTCCAACGACCAGGTCGAAGGACTCGTCCTCGAAGGGCAGCGCCTCAGCATCGGCCACCTCGCCGTCGATCTGGAACCCGAGCAGTTCAGCATTGCGGAGTGCCGCTGCAACCATGCCCGGTGACAGATCGGTCACACAGCCGCCATCGAGAATCCCGGCCTGCTTGAGATTCAGCAGGAAGAATCCGGTTCCAGAGCCCAGCTCCAACGCCCGCCCATACGGAACTTCTGCTGCCCCGGCCACATTGACGAAACGATCACGTGCATACGTGATGCAGCGCTCATCGAAGGAGATCGACCACTTCTCGTCGTAGGTGTCCGCCTCCCAGTCGTGATACAGAATGTTGGCCATTTTGGGATCCGAACGAGCAGCCTCTACGTCTACATCTGTGACGGGCCTGGACGACATACCGCTAGTTTGACACGGACGGGGTAACCACGTTGTCCCACTTATACTGACTGGGATGTAGAAAGGTAGCGGGATGCAGACTCGGATCATCGTCACATCAGCTCTGGCACTGGCCCTCGGGGCCGGGGTCGTGGCTGGTGTCGCCATCCCCAACCCCGGCTCGTCCACCCCCGCTGCTCTGGCGAACACGCCCACCAATGCGGCATCCCCAAACAGCACCTCCGCTGGCGGCACCAACCCCACTCCGAGTAGCGGGGCTTCCATCACTGATCAGGGCGTCACCACTTCCCCCACGCGGGCCGCGGATATCTACCCGATCACCAAGTTGGCAGCGGGCCAGAAGCCCCCGCAGTTCGTGGTCGTCTCATTTGACGGTGCCTGCAAGGATGCGCTCTGGAAGCACTACCTCGATCTTGCCAAGACCACGAAGTCACGCTTCACCTTCTTCCTGTCCGGGCTGTGTCTGGTCCCCGACCGCAAGCGATTCATGTATCACCCACCGCACAAGGCTGCTGGCACCTCCGCCATCGGATTCGGTGATGCTGCGCTCATTCCAGGTCGCATCACGAACCTCACCGAGGCTTACAACATGGGCAATGAGATCGGCACGCACTTCCTGGGGCACTTCTGCGATGCCCAAGGGGTGGGCAGTTGGTCCAGTGCTGATTGGCAGTCAGAGATCAATCAGGCCCGCAACTTCCTCGATAACTGGAAGACGATCAACGGCAACACCGATCCCAACCTCAAACTCCCGTTCAGTTCCAAAGTGTGGGTTGGCGACAGAACGCCATGCCTGGCCGGTAAGCGCAGCCAGATGTACCCGGTGTTTGCCAAGGAGGGCTTCAAGTACGACGCGTCTGGAACCGGAACCTTGAGCTGGCCGCACAGGATTCCCAATCACCGGACAATGTGGAATTTCCCCCTGCAGCGCATCAAGGTGGTCGGTTACGGCCGCTCCAACCTGTCGATGGACTACAACTTCCTGTACGTCCAGAACAACGCCAAGGTGACTGCACCACAGGCCACCTGTGACCGCATCCAGCGGTCCACCTACGAGTCGTTCATGCTCGCCCTGAAGTCGGTGCACTCATCCAACCGCGCACCGCTCTTCATCGGGAACCACTTCAACACCTGGGTCTGCGGCGCCTACAAGAATGCACTTACCTCCTTCGTAGAGGATGCCAGCTCCCAATACTCTGACGTTCGGTTCGTGACATTCGAGTACCTCACTCGCTGGCTCGACGCCCAGTCACCATCAATACTCAAGCACCTTCAGGCACTTGCACCAGCACACGAGTCCTGATCGCTCAGTGGCCGACGAAGTTGGCCTTGCCCGGTCCGTTCTCGATGAATGACTCCATCCCGATGGTGCGGTCCTGCGTTGCGAAAAGTGCCGCAAACTGCACCCGCTCGATCTCAAGACCAGTCTCCAGATCCACCTCGAGTCCACGATCAATGGCCTCCTTGGCTGCCCGCAGTGCATACGCCGGACCGCGCGCGAACTGCTCAGCCATGTCCATCGCAGCTGAATAGACCTCGTCATCGGGAACCACACGATCAACGAGTCCGATCTGCAGGGCCTCAGCGGCCGAGACGAACCGCCCAGTGAAGATCAGTTCCTTCGCCCGTGCTGGCCCGACCAGTCGCGGCAGCCTCTGGGTCCCTCCGGCACCGGGGATGATGCCCAACTGGATTTCCGGCTGGCCAAGTTTGGCCTTCTCACCAGCAACGCGAAGGTCACAGCAGAGCGCCAGCTCACATCCGCCGCCAAGTGCATAGCCGGTGATCGCCGCGATCGTTGGCTTGGGAATCCTGGCCACCGCTGTGAAAGATGCCTGAAGTGCCTTGGAGCGCGCCACCATGTCCTGATACGAGGCAGTGGCCATCTCCTTGATATCCGCCCCAGCGGCAAAAACTTTGGGACCGCCATAGAGTACGACCGCCCGCACATCGTCCCGGGCCGATGCTTCTGCAGCAGACTGCCGAATCTCCTCCTGCACCTGAAAGGACAGTGCGTTCATCGGGGGACGATTCAGCAGAATGGTGGCTACTCCACCATGAACCTCGAGCTGCACAAGTTCACCCATGACTACTCCTCATCTGCAACACGACCCCGTATCCGGGCTTCCAGCCTAGTCACCTCTAGAGTCATCGTCAGGCCCACCCGGGGTGGCCTACCGTTCGGGTCCGGAGCAGAAGGGATGACGGAGTGAGCGATGGAGTTCTCCCCCATCTCGGGGTGCGACTCACGGACCGTGGACTCGAGGTGGGGGTACATGCCCCGAGTGCAGAGCTGATCGAGCTGTGTCTTTTCGATGGATCTGATGAGCGTCGACTGCCCCTGACTCGCGGAACCATCCACCACGGCATCTTTGAGCCGGTGGCACCGGGCACTGCCTACGGCTTTCGCGCACATGGCCCCTGGCTGCCCGACCAGGGCCTTCGCCTGAATCCGAGCAAACTGCTCATGGATCCGTATGCCCGAGCAATCAGTGGCCAGGTCAGCTGGAATGAAGCACTCATGCCAGGAAGGACAGACGCCGCCGATCAACCCGATGACAGCGACTCTGCCCCGTACATGCCACGCTCGATCATCGTTGACGACGCCTTTACGTGGACGGACGAGCATCGCCCGATGGTCCGACCTCAGGATCGAATCCTCTACGAGATGCACGTCAAGGGGTTCAGCGCCGGTAATCCGGATCTCGCACCGGAACTGCGCGGTACCTACGCAGGTCTGGCCGCTGAGTCATCGCGGCGCTATCTCAAAGACCTTGGCGTAACGAGCGTTAGCCTTCTTCCGGTACATCACTTCACTGCCGAACCGGCCCTTGCCCGGCGGGGCGTCCTGAACTACTGGGGTTACAGCAGCCTCGGATTCTTCGCCCCACATGCAGCATATTCGAGTGACAAAGCCCCAGGCGGGCAGGTCCGTGAGTTCAAGCAGATGGTCGACACCCTTCATGCAGATGGCTTCGAGGTGATGCTGGACGTCGTGTTCAACCACACCTGTGAAGGACCTGCGAGCGGACCATCGCTGATGTTCCGAGGATTGGGTGAGCGAGACTTCTACAAACTCACACCGAACGGTTCCTATATCGACACCACGGGGTGCGGGAACACCTTCGATCTTGGAAAACTGGCGAACACCGCACTGGTGATTGACTCACTGCGCTATTGGGTGACCCAGATGCATGTGGACGGATTCCGCTTTGACCTTGCCACCACTCTCATGCGCACAGGCGAGAGTGTCGATCATGCCGCCCCCTTCCTCGAGGCGATCCGAGCGGACGAAGTTCTGCGGCAGGTTGCCCTCATTGCCGAGCCCTGGGATATCGGACCGGACGGATATCAGGTGGGGGGATTCCCCAAACCGTGGTTGGAGTGGAACGACCGATACCGGGACGCTATGCGCACCTACTGGCTGACTCCACCCGAGGTCGGCATCGCACCAGCTGAACTCGGCTGGCGAATGACCGGCTCACAAGACATCTACCATGGCCGCTCACCACTGGCCAGCGTCAACTTCATCACAGCACACGACGGTTTCACCCTCGCCGACCTTGTCTCTTACGACCACAAGCACAATGAAGCCAACGGCGAGAACAATCGGGATGGCTCAGACAGCAACAGATCCTGGAACCACGGCGTCGAGGGACCCACTCAGGATGTGTCGATCCTTTCCCAACGAGCTGCTTCAGCTCATGCCCTGATGGCATGCCTGCTCATGAGCATTGGCACCCCCATGCTCGTGATGGGAGATGAGTGTGGACGCACCCAATTGGGCAACAACAATGCCTACTGTCAGGACAATCCACTCTCGTGGATGGACTGGACGGACATCCACGACAGTCCAATCCTCGAACTGACGAAGTCGCTGATCGAATTTCGACTTCAGACGCCAGCGCTCCGACGAACTGACTTCTTCGACGGCCGACCCGACGATGAACAGACGTCAACGGATATCTCCTGGCTCAGGGAGGATGGAGCACCCATGAGTCAAGATGACTGGAATGACCCGGGTAATGCCGTGCTGGTCATGGCGATTTCAGGGCGCACCACTCCGGAGGATCACACCTCATCGGATGCTGCGGTGGTCATCGCGATGAATCGATCACACGAGGACCGACAGGTATCACTCGAGCAGTTGACCGCTGCCTACGAACTCGTGATCTCCACCAGCCCAGATGTTCGTCAGGGCATGAGCACCTCACAGGTACCCCTACCCGCCCGCTCAGTAATCGTTCTGCGCAGGATCGACGAATAGGGCGAAGCAGTTCCTAGACAGGGAGCGCCTGCACCCCAAGCTCCGCCCCGGTCCGCAGACCCGGATGAGTCGGCAGGACTCGAACGGTGTAGCCAAAGGCACCGGTATCAACCAGCTCCAACTCGGTCTCATAGCGCCAACGGTTGCCCTCGTACTTCTCCATCGGGGTCAGTTCCGTTGTGCGCCTATTGACGATTCGATCATTGTGATCAACACGGCCGCTGATCAGTTCTACCCGGACGTCATCACGTGACAGATCACCCAGTGCGATGAAGGCCCGAACCATCACCTGCTGGCCGCGCTGGGGTGCATCACCCACACCGGTGGCCTCCACGTGCTCCACCCGGACTCCCGACCACGCTGCAAGCACCCGATTCCGGTAGCTGGCCAGATCCCGGGCCAGCGCATAGGAGTTGGCCTCCACCAAACGCGATGAGATGGCGGCCGGTTGATAGAGCAGCTCGACGTAGTCACTGACCATCCTCGAGGCCAGAATCTTTGGTCCCAGAGTAGACAGAGTATGGGTGAGCATGGTGATCCAGCGGATCGGCAGGTCGGCGCTGTCGCGCTCATAGAACCGTGACGCCACACTCTTCTCGATCAGGTCGTACAGTGCAGCGGCCTCGAGATCGTCCCTGCGATCCGGATCTGCCACTCCATCGGCAGTTGGGATCGCCCAGCCGTTCTCACCATCGAAACACTCATCCCACCATCCGTCGAGGATGGACAGGTTGAGTCCAGCGTTGAGGGCTGCCTTCATGCCGCTGGTGCCACAGGCCTCGAATGGTCGCAGCGGATTGTTCAGCCAGACATCACAGCCCGGGTAGAGCAGACGTGCCATACCAATGTCGTAGTCAGGCAGGAACACAATCCGATGACGCACCTCGTACTGATCTGCAAACTGCACCAGCTGCTGGATCAACCGCTTCCCACCGTCGTCATCTGGATGACTCTTGCCCGCGATCACCATCTGAATCGGTCGATCGGGATGAAGGAGCAGTGCCGCCAGGCGCGCCGGGTCGCTGAGCATGAGTGTGAGCCTCTTGTATGAGGGCACCCGACGCGCAAATCCGATCGTGAGTACGTCCGGACTCATGACGTCATCGATCCAGCCGAGCTCGGCATCAGAAGCACCGCGCTCAAGCCACGTGTTCCGCAGACGTGTCCGGACTTCATCGACGAGCGTCTGGCGAAGTTCTCTCTTCACCGACCACAGGCGGGCGGGATCGATTGCGACCGCGCTCTCCCAACCGATGGAGTCCAGGGCACGGTCCGCACCCACCGACTCAGCGAGCAGATCGCGGATCTCCCGTGAGACCCACGTGGGCGCATGTACGCCATTTGTGATCGACGTGATCGGAACATCGTCACTGTCGAAATCGGGCCAAAGCCCGGCAAACATGGAACGACTCACCTCACCGTGCAGTTGGCTCACACCGTTGGCGCGCTGCCCCAGACGCAGGCCCATGACGGCCATGTTGAAGAGTGTGGGATCACCACCCGCGTAATCCTCCGAACCAAGTTCGAGAATCCTCGCGACGGGAAGTCGCTCAACTCCGTTGTCACCACCGAAATAACGTTCGATCAGTTCAGTTGGAAAGCGATCGATACCTGCCGGCACAGGTGTGTGAGTGGTGAACACTGTGCCCGCGCGCACAACCGCAAGTGCCTCATCGAAATCCAGATCAGTTGATTCAACGAGCTCCTTCATCCTCTCCAGCCCGAGGAATCCGGCATGTCCTTCATTCGTGTGGAACACCTCGGGAGCTGGTGCACCGGTGATGCGACTGTAGGCACGAAGGGCCCGGACTCCGCCCACACCGAGCAGGAGTTCCTGCTGAAGACGATGCTCACCTCCGCCACCGTAGAGTCGATCGGTGACATCCCGTTCGCCTGGATCGTTCAGCTCGATATTCGAATCGAGCATGAGCAGTGGTACCCGGCCAATCTGAGCAACCCAGATGTACGCGCGCAGGCTCCGTCCACCCGGAAGACCTACGGCGACGACCGCCGGTGAACCATCTGCTTCGCGCAGCAAGGACACGGGCAGCCCATCGGGATCCAGCACCGGGTACGTCTCCTGCTGCCAGCCATCACGAGACAGTGACTGGCGGAAGTATCCCGCCCGGTAGAAGAGCCCGATGCCGATCACCGGAACGCCGAGATCACTGGCCGTCTTGAGATGATCGCCGGCCAGGATGCCAAGGCCGCCGGAGTACAGAGGTAGAACCTCGGTGATGCCGAATTCCGGGGACAGGTAGGCAATACAGCGGGGAGCCTGATCGCCGAGTGACTGGAACCAGCGATCACCGGTGAGATAGTCATTGAGGCCATCGGCGATCCAGCGCAGGTGACCGATGAAATCCTCATCTGCGGCTAACTCGTCCAATCGCTGGCTCGACACCTCCCCCAGCAGCCTGACGGGGTCACCGCCCACCTCTCGCCAGAGCATCGGATCAATGCGCTCGAACAGATCCTGGGTCTCGGGATGCCATGACCAGCGAAGGTTGTTGGCGATGGTGGACAGCTCCGCAAGCGATTGCGGAAGGACAGTGCGGACAGTGAATCTACGAATGGCTCTCACTCGGTACAGCCTAGGCGGATAACCCCCGTGATATCGCGCCCGATCCGGTGTTTGGGGCATGTAATTGATTTACAGGCTCATGTAACCCTTACAGGTCAAGGGAATTTCACCCCAACATCAAACTGTCGCTACGCTTGTACTGATGCCCAAGAAATCATCGTCGAACGCTGCGCCAACGCGGCGGGATTCCGCATCGGCTGGGTCGGTCTGGTTCGGAACCACCGGACGATATGCAATCGAGGACGTCCAGCCGGTGATTGCGCATGGTCGGCGCCCCATCAAGGCGGTCGTTGGCGAATTCATCGAGGTGAGCGCCACCATCTTCCGCGAGGGACATGACGAGGTGGGTGCCCATGTCGTACTCACTGACTCCACTGGAACCGCGACACAAACTCTGATGCGTCGCGTCAACGGTGATCAGTTCACTGCGTGGATTGCCGCGCACACTCTCGGGGATGCGGTGTTCCAGATCGATGCGTGGGGCGATCCGATCTCAACCTGGATCCACCGAGCACAGATCAAGATTCCTGCCCAGATCGACGTCGACTTGGAACTCCGTGAGGGTGAACTTCTCTACGCCGCCGCACTCAAGGGTCTACCACGAGGCAAGGTGCGAGAACCCCTCAAAGCAGCAATTGCAGCGCTGAAGGACGGCACCCGGCCGGCGCAGGCCAGGCTCGCAGCTGCCACAGCTCCCGCCGTGGTGGAGCTTCTCACGTCCTATCCCCTGCGCGAACACGTCACCTCGACCCAGTCATTCCCGATCACAGTCGAGCGCGAGCGGGCCCTTTACGGCAGCTGGTACGAATTCTTTCCGCGCTCGGAGGGTGCATCCTTGAGGCCCCCGCGGTCAGGTACCTTCACCTCTGCAGCAGCACGACTCGACGCAGTGGCCGAGATGGGCTTCGACGTGGTCTACCTGCCACCGATTCATCCGATCGGTCGCGCCCATCGCAAGGGCCCCAACAACAACCTCATCGCGGGGCCCGATGATCCCGGGTCACCATGGGCGATCGGATCGGCCGATGGTGGCCACGATGCGATCCACCCAGACCTGGGCACCGAGGCCGATTTCGCTGCATTCGTGGCACGTGCCCGTGAACTGGGGATCGAGGTAGCCCTCGATCTGGCCCTGCAGTGCTCCCCTGATCATCCCTGGGTTGGTGAGCATCCAGAGTGGTTCGCGCACCGGGCCGACGGCACAATCGCGTACGCCGAGAACCCGCCCAAGAAGTATCAAGACATCTACCCGCTCTATTTCGACGCAGATCCAGATGGGCTCTTCGCCGAGGTCGAGCGCGTGGTTCGCCACTGGATGAACCTCGGAGTCCGCATCTTCAGAGTGGACAACCCGCACACCAAGCCAGTCGCATTCTGGGAGCGGCTCTTCGCTGCGATCCGCGGCACCGATCCCGATGTGATCTTTCTTGCCGAGGCGTTCACCAAGCCCTCGATGATGAAGCTTCTGGGCGAGATCGGCTTCCAGCAGTCGTACACATACTTCACCTGGCGAAATGAGCGAGCCGAGATCGAAGAGTACTTCCGAGAGCTCTCCGGCCCCGCCGCCGCATCAATGCGTCCCAACGCCTTCGTCAATACCCCTGACATTCTGCCGGCATTCCTTCAGTACGGGGGTCCCCCAGCGTTTGCGATCAGAGCCACCCTTGCGGCAACGCTGTCACCGACCTGGGGCGTCTACTCCGGCTTCGAACTCTTTGAACATGTCGCGGTGCGCCCTGGTAGCGAGGAATATCTGGATTCGGAGAAGTACGAGTACAAGCCCCGTGACTGGGCTGCTGCTGAGGAATCCGGCCGGACACTTGCTCCATACATGACCCGCCTGAATCAGTGGCGACGTGAGCATCCTGCACTACAGCGGCTGCGCAATCTCACTTTCCATTCCAGCACAAATGACCACATCGTCACGTACAGCAAGAGTGACGGCGACGATCTGATCCTGGTGGTCTGCACCGTCGATCCCTATGGGGTCCGCGAGGGCGTCCTCGACCTGGACATGCCCGCCCTTGGACTCGACTGGGATGACACCTTCGTAGCCAGGGAGCTCGTGACCGGGCAGACGTGGGCGTGGAATCGCAGCCCGTACGTCCGGCTGGATCCACATAGCGAGGTTGCCCACATCATCCACATCAGTGGACGCACCTGAGATGCCCGCCAGTCGCCTACCCGTTGCCGAAGCAGAACTCGCCCGAGTTGTTGACGGACGTCATCACGATCCACACTCGATCCTCGGCCCCCATCCACATGATGGTGGTGTCACGATCCGCACCCTGCGTCCGTGGGCAACGTCCGTTAAGGCAGTACTTGCCGACGGCACCGAGGTTGAACTTGCGCACGAGTTCGGTGGCATCTTCACCGCAGTCATCGACGGTGAGCAGATTCCTGACTACCGCCTTGAGGTCGCCTACAGTGCCCCGGCCATTCGCGTCGACGACCCCTACCGGTTTCTGCCAACTCTCGGCGAACTCGATCTCCACCTGATCCGCGAGGGGCGCCATGAAACTCTGTGGACGGTTCTGGGTGCACATGAGCGCGTGTTCGACTCAGTGCTTGGCGAGGTTCACGGCACCTCCTTTTCCGTCTGGGCGCCCGCCGCACAGGGAGTTCGACTGATCAGCGATCACAACCACTGGGACGGCACGGCATATCCCATGCGCTCCTTGGGATCGAGCGGGATCTGGGAGTTGTTTGTTCCCGATCTGCCCGCCGGCTCGCGATACAAGTTCGCCATCCTTGGACCGGATGGCGTGTGGCGATCGAAGGCTGATCCGATGGCCCGCCATACCGAGCACCCTCCAGCCACTGCATCCGTGGTCTACTCCTCGAACTACCAGTGGAACGACGGGTCATGGCTGACGGATCGCGCCCAGCACAGCGTCTACACCTCGGCGGTCTCGACCTATGAGGTACATCTGGGATCCTGGCGCCCCGGCCTTGGCTACCTCCAACTCGCCGATGAGCTCACCGGCTACGTGTCAGAGCTTGGGTTCACCCACGTCGAGTTCCTGCCGGTGATGGAGCATCCCTACACACCCAGCTGGGGTTATCAGGTCACCTCGTACTACGCGCCAACCTCACGATTCGGTTCACCGGATGAATTCCGCTACCTCGTAGACCGGCTACATCAGGCGGGTGTCGGCGTGATCCTCGACTGGGTCCCTGCCCACTTTCCCAAGGATGAGTGGGCACTGGCCAAATTCGACGGAACGGCGCTGTACGAGCATCCAGATCCACGCCGAGGCGAGCAGCCGGACTGGGGCACGTACGTCTTCAACTTCGGACGAAGCGAAGTCCGTAACTTCCTCGTGGCCAATGCAAATTACTGGTTTGAGGAGTTTCACGTCGACGGACTTCGCGTCGATGCTGTGGCGTCGATGCTCTATCTCGACTACTCGCGCAAGGCTGGTGAGTGGACCCCGAACCAGTTCGGTGGGCGCGAAAACCTTGATGCAGTTGCACTCCTGCAAGAGGTGAATGCCACCGCCTACAAACGCAATCCCGGGGTCATGATGATCGCCGAGGAGTCCACCGCCTGGCCGGGGGTCACCAAACCGACGGATGTAAACGGGCTTGGGTTCGGCTTCAAGTGGAACATGGGGTGGATGAACGACACCCTGTCGTACGCACACCGCAATCCGATCCACCGTCAGTGGCATCACTCGGATATGACGTTCGCACTGATGTACGCCTGGAGTGAGCAATACATCCTTCCGATCAGCCATGACGAGGTGGTGCATGGCAAGGGCTCACTGATCGGCAAGATGCCCGGTGATCACTGGCAGCGACTTGCCGGGGTTCGCGCCTACCTCGCCTTCATGTGGGCCCATCCGGGTAAGCAACTCCTCTTCATGGGCTCAGAGCTGGGTCAGTACGCCGAGTGGAGTGAGGCTCGGGGCCTTGACTGGTGGCTGCTCGACAACGCCGACCACCGTGGCCTGCAGCAGTGTGTTCGCGATCTCAATCGGGTGTACCGATCGAACTCCGCACTCTGGTCACGTGATATCGAATCGGGTGGGTTCACCTGGCTAAACGCAGACGATTCGGCGAACAACACCTACTCGTGGCTTCGCTGGGGACACGATGGTGCCGTAGTCGCGGCCGTCGTGAACTTTGCCGGCGGCCCACATGAGCAGTACCGGATCGGCCTGCCCTACGACGGTGCGTGGAACGAGGTGCTCAACACCGATGCCGAGGAATATGGCGGCTCAGGGGTGGGGAATCTCGGCCGCATCCACGCTGAGCACATCCCGCACAACGGTCAACCGTTCTCCGCGGCGATCCGCGTCCCACCCCTGGGCGCTGTCTACTTCGCACCCGCCTGATTTGTCACAGAACCTGAGTCGTGGACGCAGCGATGCGTCCCCGGCGAAAGCTTCAGCTCGATGTGGACACAACGCCCACTGCCGGACAGGTAGAGGGGAGGACATTGTCTACATGTGGAGGCCCGATGACGATTGACGACCTTCTGGACCAATCGCGACCCCGGATCGCAAAGCGAAGTCCACGCCTGCTGCGCGATCTCAACCTTCTGACGGCAGAAGCAGCAGAAACGGGGCACCATTCGAGATTCCGACGTCGAACTGTCATTGCAGGGGTACTTACTGTGTCCCTCTTTGGACTGGCAAGCGCGGCCGTGGCCAGCGGTCATCTACCATTCGCATGGAATGCAGCCACTGGAACCCATTGCTCGATCCTGTCTGCCGACGTCTCACTGGCGGGCCCCGCGAATTGGAATGAACTGGCCTACCGCTCCTCCACCGATGCACAGCGCAAAGCGGCACTACAGGAGGCGAACAGATTCCTCAGTAGCTACGACTACTCGAAGGTCAACGTTCAGGCTGCCATCGCTGAGTTTGCCCAGGCACATTCCCGCGAAATGGCAGCGATCCCGATCGATGAGGCAGACCCCGCCCCGGAACCGGTCGGTGACGAACTCGAGCAGGTGGCTCTCGAGTACCACGTAACGACCGCCATGAGGTCTCATATCGAGAGCCTGGGCCTGCCCTTTGGCGTATTACAACCGGCGTACGAAACGAATGGGGAAGTGGGCCCCGACGGAGTCTTTCGATGCACCAGTTGAGCGGCCAAGACGAGCAGACCGTTCAGAAGGCCCTTTTTGCTGTTGCTCCTGACCTGCTGGCGTACTTCGAGCGTCGAGTCGTAGTCCGCGAAGACGCGGCAGATCTTCTTAACGAGACTTTGCTCCAAGCGTGGCGAGGCGTCGCAAAGCTGCCCACGGGGCAGGAACCTCAACGGATGTGGCTCTTTGCCATCGCTCGTAACGTGCTGTTGAACCACAACCGCTCAACTCGCCGGCGCTCAGCGCTGCTTGACCGCATCAGAAATGAACTGGCCACAGATTGCCTGGAGCCAGACGCTGCGGAATCCCAAGCGATTCAAGATGCCGTCCGCCGGCTTCCCGCAATGCAGCGGGAACTCGTCATGCTCATCCACTGGGACGGCTTCACCATTACCGAGGCCGCACAAATCCTCGGGGTAAATGCATCCACAGCGCGGAGCCGGTATGCCGTAGCACGCCGTACCTTGCAGAACTCTCTGCTCGGGGTCTCTGAAGGCAGTACCGCGTCTGCCCGATCAACACCATCAGCGGACGATCCGTCGCCACAGATCTCTTGACCTTGGCATGCATACCTGATATGCATACTCGGTATGGGAATCAAACAGGGGTTGCTTGCTCTACTCGATGAAGGACCCGCCTACGGATATCAGCTCAAGAACGACTTCGAACAACGCACTGGCGGCACATGGCCATTGAACATCGGGCAGGTCTATACGACGCTCGCACGCTGCGAACGCGACGGTCTCGTGGAGCAGTTGGAAGCCGATCCTGAAGGAAGGGTTCGTTACGAGATCACGCCCGTCGGCCGTGAGGCCGTCTCGTCGTGGTATCGCGAACCGGTACCACGCCACTCGGCCGCACGCGATGAACTCGGTATCAAACTGGCCGTTGCGGTCACGGCCCCCGGTGTGGATGTGGGCTCGATCCTTCAGACTCAGCGAACTGAGACAATGCGCACACTGCAGCAACTCACGCGGCTCAAGGTGGATACCGATGAATCCGCAGATCTGGCATGGCTTCTGGTACTGGATCGTCTGATTTTCGACGCAGAGGCAGAGGCACGTTGGCTCGATCACTGTGAGGCGCGGGTATCGCGTGCCAACGCACAGCCCAGCGCTGGACATCGGGCAGCACCTGATACCAAGACCAAGGTGACGGCACCTGCGAGAGCGCGATGAGTCCAGTTCTAGAGTTGCGAGATGTCACGCGCATCCACGGGCGTGGTGCCACGGCCGTCAATGCCCTTCGCGGAGTGAGCCTGACGGTTGACGCGGGTGAGTTGGTGGCTGTCATGGGCCCCAGCGGCTCAGGTAAATCGACCCTACTGAACGTGGCGGGTGGGCTCGATCTGGTCACGGCCGGAGCCGTCTTCGTCGAAGGTAGGGACCTGGCGAACCTGACGCCCACGGAATTAGCAGCAACAAGGAGGCGTCACGTCGGCTATGTGTTTCAGGATCTCAACCTGATTCCCACTCTGACAGCGTTGGAGAATGTCGCCCTGCCCTTGGAACTCGATGGTTTCAGCCCTCGATCCGTTCGCAGAATCGCGATCAAGGCACTCGAGGATGTTGGGGTGCCAGAGTTGTCAGACCGATTCCCTGATGAGATGTCCGGTGGTCAGCAGCAGCGAGTGACAATAGCCCGTGCCCTTGTTGGCGATCGACGACTTGTCTTGGCCGATGAACCAACCGGGGCGCTGGACTCTGATACCGGCGAGGCTGTCCTTCGCCTCTTGAGAAGACGCGTTGATCAAGGCGCCGCGGGGGTGCTCGTCACACACGAGTCCAGGCATGCCGCATGGGCGGACCGTGTCATCTTCCTTCGGGATGGGTCGATCGTGGATTCGACCCAATACAACATCGATCCAGCCGAAGTTGGCCTATCTCGATGACTGATCTCCTTAGCGGGGCGCAACAGGCGACCATCTCGAGGACACCGACCCCGGTCCGATGGAAGCGCTGGACCGCGGGTTGGCGAGTAGCGCTGCGACTTGCCCGACGCGACGCGGTACGGGCGCAAGGACGATCACTGCTCGTCGTGCTGTTGATCGCACTCCCGGTGGCCGGTGTCAGTGCCCTCGATCTCTACGCCAGGGCCGAGCAGTTGGCGAACAGCCCATCTGTGACTGCCTTACGGCAACTGGGAGATAGCGCTGATGCTGTAGTGCGCGGATTCAGTGGCCCAATCAGCCAGGGAATCATGGGCAGTCCACTGAACACTGGCAACGGGACTATCCCTTCGCGTCAAGAACTCCAAAGTAAGTTACCTCAGGGTTCCCGCCTCGTTTCGCAGGGTGTGCCGGTGTCGAGCGCGGTCGAGCGGGATGGTTGGGGAGTCCGGGGCGACGTGTGGATGGCCAATGTTGCGGATCCCTTGGTACGCGGGCTTTGGAGGCTCCGCGAAGGCCGTCTACCTACAGCGGGAAACGAGATCACACTGACGCAGAGTGCAGCCTCGCACCTACGGGCACAGATCGGAGACACGATCACGATCACTGCGCTGGGCGGTCCACCACTAAGTCAGGCCCGCACCATCGTTGGCCTTGTCGCCGAGGCCGCTCAGGGCGGGGTTGGTGTCGTTGTTCCTGGTGCACTGCCGACTCCCGCGACGACGGACCCGGCGAGCCAGTTCTACCTGGCTGCGATACCACGTGATCTTACGTGGTCCGATGTGAGGAAGTTGAATGCGATCGGCGGATTGGTTGTCAGCCGATCCGTTCTGATGCATCCACCAACGTTCTGCGCGGCTGAAGTCGAATGTCTCGACGCAGGACCACGCCCGGGATCGCTACCACCTGTCGCGATCGTCGACTCCGCCGCCGTCGCAAAGGATGCAGCGCTCAGCGCGGTCGTCACTGTTCTTGTGATTATCCAAGTGGCCCTGCTCGCCGGACCAGCCTTTGCCGTGTCTTTGAGACGGCGCCAGCGCGAACTGGGTCTCTTGGGAGCTGTCGGCGGCGACTCACACGACCTGCGCAGAACGATGCTTGCGTCCGGTGTTGTTCTAGGTCTGTCCGGAGCATTGCTTGGCCTCATCCTCGGCTGGGGAGGCACATGGATCGCGGGACGTGCACATGTAATCGACCTAGGGTTCCAAGACTTTCAGATGCCGCAACCACCTCCTGAGTTGCTTGGCCTCCTACTGGTGGGCATCACATCCGCTGTGGCAGCAGCTGTTGCACCAGCTGTAAGTGCCGCTCGCAGCGATGTCCTAAGCGCGCTGCGGGGTCGTCGGCCGGGTCCTCCGACCGCAGGACGAATCCCCATCAGCGGGTTGGTGTTGGGCCTCGTGGGACTTGCTGGAATGTATTACGGGACTGCGACATTAGAACCCGTCATCCTCGTCACCTGCGTGGTCATGGCCGAACTGGGCCTCATTCTTGTGATGCCGTCCTTGGTTACCTCCTTGGCCCGAACCGCCCGACATCTGCCGTTGGCGCCTCGCATTGCCGTCCGTGACGCTGGACGTCATCGCATGCGCAGCACCGCTGCCGCCTGTGCGATCGCAGCAGCTGCGGCTGGCTCAGTGGGAGTAGCTGCGCTGTCACTGTCGAATGCCGTTGATCGAACCGCCTCGGACGTTACCTGGGTCGGGGGAACAATTCTGTCTGTTCCGCAGGATCTAACTACCGGCAAGACACCGGACGAGGACACGTTGAACAAGGCTCTGAAGGTCGCCTCAGACTCGATTCCAGGGGCCACCATCGCGGAGATGACTGAGCTGATGCCTGTGGTCGCAACCGACCCTTACGGTGGCGATCTGGTCTGCGTCATGCCCGGGGAACACCTGAGCGATGGATCGACTGACATCCCCTGCTCGGGTCGCGGTACGTCTGGTCTGAGGCCGTTCAACTCCTCAATCGCACTCATTCAAGACCCCGGGTCACTTCCTGCCGTACTTGGTCCGCTGGCCCCAAATGCTGCGGCTATCTCGGCACTGAGAGCGGGTGAGGCAGTTGTCCTCACCCCCGGCACTCTGGACGCGGACTCGCGACTTTCTTTACGTGAACGTTCCATCGACACGCAGGGAACCCCGCAGACCGGGCAACTTATTCAGGTCCCAGCCATGGAGATCGCGGCAGGAGCGGTCCCCATCAACGTGATCGTGGGCCCAGCCGCACTCACGGAGGGCATGCCCTTGAGTGGGCATGTGAAGAAGGGTTCTACGACAATCGTCGTCCATCCGAAGTCAGCCGACAGTCCTGACCGCCCAACAAACGAGGACACCTTGAATCTTGCCTGGGCAAAGGCTGGGTTGGTGGGCTTTCAAGGAGCTACATGGACTCAGGGCGAGGACACCACGTCTCTCGTGCTTGCCCTCGGTACCGGGATCACTGCGCTTATGGCCCTGCTGGCCGCACTTATCTCGACCGGCCTCACTCTGGTAGACGGTCGCGCAGACTTGGCGACGCTTGCGGCGATCGGCGCCCAACCTCACATGAGACGCACGATCGCAGCATCGACGGCGGGATTCATCGCGCTGATCGGCTGCGTCACCGGGGCATTGACCGGGCTTGTCGCATCCCGGCTGCTGGTGCCCCTCTTCACGAAGGCTCAGGGCAGCGTTTTTGTTACACCTTGGGCAGTTCTCGGACTGACGATCGTGGTGATCCCGCTAGCGGTGGCAGGAATTGCCTGGTTGTTCACCAGGTCTCACATAGCCATGACACGCCGCCTTGACTAGCAGTCGAGGAACGGGCGCCGCACCCGCGCGGATCCCGCCACGACACGTCGTCGTTACCCCTGCTCAGGAGTCGTAGGAGCGGGCGATCGTTCTCGCGGCGATGTAGTTGTCGGTGTGGCGAACTTCGTTGTCTGGCTCAGACCACGACGACAGGATCACCACCACCACATTGCGTGCGACATCCACGTACAGCAGCTGGCCGTGGATCCCCACACCGAGGACAACATCTGGATCCACCATCGGCTTGTACCAGAACGATCGGTAGGCACCTCCGGGGAAGAACTCCGCGAAATCGCCGATCGCCCAGTGCTCAGGATCGCCACCGTGCATGATGTCGTCGAGATACTCGGGGCTCACCGCGCCCAGTCCACCGTCGGCAACCAATTGACCAAACCGGGCCAGGTCACGGGGAATCGTGCAGAATCCACCGGCCGCACGGGGCGTACCCTCGCGGTCGACCGTCACCTCCGCGTGCTCTTCAGCACCGGCCGGCTGCCACAGATATGTTGAGACCGCCTCGGCCCAGGTGGTCCCGGCCACGCGTGCGCAGATAACCCCGACCATGTCGGTCGTGGGAGACAGATACCTGAACTTCTTACCGTGCTCACCCTCAGCCTGACGTGCGAGCAGGAATTCCTCGAGCGCCGGGGCTCCTGCAGGACCCGGATACCAACCTGCGGCATGACGATAGGCCGTGACATCCGGGCCCGGTGAGTAGTCCTCGACGAAGGCATATGAAGCCTCCATATCGAGCATCTGATGGAGCGTCGCATTGCCGAATCCACCAGAAGCCGCCTCGGGAACGTAGTCGGCCACGGTCTTGTCAAGATCAAGCAGGCCCTTGGTTGCAAGCGCATTTGCCAGCAGACCGGTGATCGACTTGGTGACACTGAAGATCAGGTGTGGTTCATCGTCGCGCATCCCGTCCGCAAGCCACTCCACGGCGAGGTTGCCGTTGTGCAGCACCACCAGAGCATCGCGCTCACGAGTGCTCAGGAACTCACGCAGAACGATCGGCCCATCGTGGGCTTCGAACGTCAGGTCGAGAATCTCTGGTCGCGGTTCGGGTGGAAGTTCGCGAGTCTTCGCAGCCTTGCGCACACGCTCGGTTGGGATGATCTCGCGGACATGACGGAACGACCATGTCTGATTCGGTGGGGTCATCCAGTTGCTGAGATTGGGTCTGGTCACCCGCGTACGTTAACGCGCCTGACCGAGCGCTGACGAGTGAATGTCAACATCGGTTCGCGTGTCGATCCAGAATCTGACATCCGTACGTCAATCTACCGAGGGATTCGATCAGAACAGGGCGTTGGCAAGCGCCGTTCGAGCCTTGATCACCCGAGGATCACCATCACCGATCAGGTTGAACAGACCAATCAGATGATCGCGAGCCGCCGTACGCTCATCACCGGAGGTAACCCGCACCAGTTCGATGAGCCGGTGGAACGCCTCCTCAACCTTGGCTTCGAACACCTCGACATCGGCGGCGAGCGTGGCCCGCGCGACGTCCGTTGGGTTGGCATCTGCGGCAGCGATCACCTCAGCAGGATCAATCCCATCGGTCCGTCGCATCAGCTCCACCTGGGCCAGGCCCAATCTGGCATCCTCATCTTTGGGATCGGTGGCCAGGATGGATCGGTAAACCGCCTCTGCTGCATCCCAGTCACCGTTGTCGATGGCTTCAAAAGCAGCCTCATAGCGTGAATCGGGTGCATCGTCCTGCGGGCCGCTGTCCGGGGTAGCGGGACTTAGCCCTGCCTCTTGGGCGATCACCATCAACTGTGACATCAGCTGTCGGATCGAGGGCTCGGGCATCGGGCCCTCGAACATGGGTACGAGTTCACCGTTCACCACAGCGATGACGGTCGGGATCGCCTGAATCTGGAGCGCTTGAGCGATGCGCGGGTTCGTATCAACCTCGATCTTGGCCAGCACCCACTGCCCATTCGCCTCGTAGGCGAGCTTCTCCAGAATCTGGCTCAGAGTTGCACACTGTGGGCTGCGCGGTGACCACAGATCGATGACGACCGGCACCTGGGCAGAGCGGTTCAGCACCTCGGTCTGAAAGTTGATCTCCTGCACATCGAATACAACAGCGGGGCCATCCCCACGTCGCTTCTCGGCGGCTGCCTGAGCCTCGCGCTGCGCAGCAAGGGCTGCCAGATCGACGGCACGGCCAGCGGGGATACGAGGACCTGGTCGATTCATACTCACGCTCACATTCTGGCACCACTCGGTTGGACCGAGCACGCTGCCCAGCCCTGAGCAGGCCTCAGGTAAGCGGGCTCAGAGGAAGTAGAGCCTCGACAGTGGCACCCGCTGCACTGGATCCATCGTCAGCAG
The DNA here is from genome assembly GCA_963978055.1 of uncultured bacterium. Taxonomy (GTDB): domain Bacteria; phylum Actinomycetota; class Actinomycetes; order S36-B12; family CAIYMF01; genus Longivirga. Next base: position 36,298 of record CAXBQZ010000003.1, on the reverse strand, counting down.
CTGTCCGTCGAGAGTTATGCGGGTACCGTCCGGAGAGACGACCACAGTGGATGACCCGCGGTGCCGGATCATGTTTCCAAGCCCGACATCGCGACAGTTGCGCACGGCTACCCGACGTCGACGAGTGGGAAAGACATCGGCACCGGCATCCACCGCACCCGCGTTGGTGAAGATGACGGCGGAATCCACTGCCGCCCCGCCGATCCCTCCGAACTGTGCGGCAATCTGACGTGGCTGGGCGGCGTCGATCACCGAGTTGGGATCACCCACCACACCCCAGGCCGGCAGGCCCGACTTCAGGACGAGCCATGGTTTGGCACCGAAGTACTCGGGGGTCCAGAGCACGATATCGGCCAGCTTGCCCGGCTCAAGTGAGCCAACCTCATGGGCGAGCCCATGTGCCGTTGCTGGATTGATCGTGAGTTTGGCCAGGTATCGAAGGACCCGCTCATTGTCGTTGGGCGCCTGGTCATCAACGGGTTTGAGCACGGCCGCCAGCTGCAGGGTGCGACGTACCGTCTCCCCTGCACGTCCCATGCCCTGCGCATCACTGGACGTGATCGGAATGACGCCATGATCGTGCAGCACACTCTCAGCGGCCATGGTGGCTGCCCGAAGTCGGGCCTGCACGATTTGAGCATCACCGGGCAGATCAGGCTTGAGCGCGTGGCAGTGGACGATCATCTGGAAGTGCTCATCGAGCGCATCACGACCAAAGGGCAGTGTTGGATTGGTAGACGAGGCGATCACGTTCGGAACTCCAGCCAGCTCAAGCACATTGGGCGTATGACCACCCCCACAGCCCTCAACGTGATACGCGTGAAACACCCGTCCGTCGGCAACGGCCAGCGTGTCACGAACTGACAGACCCTCATTGAGACCATCGGTGTGCACTGCCACCTGCACGTCGTACTCATCGGCAAGACTCAAACAGGTGTCCAGTGATCGCAGATGTGCACCGGTGTCCTCATGAACCTTGAAACCGCACACACCGGCCTCGATCCCTTCGAGCATCGGTGATCGTCGAGATGAGGACCCGCGACCGAGCATCCCGATGTTGACCGGATACGCATCGAAGGCCGCGTACGCCATGCGCAGTGGCGACGTCGCGTTCACGCCAACACCCCAGAACGGGCCGAACTCCTGACTGATGATGGTGGTAACGCCAGAGGAGAGCGCGGCCTCCATCACTCGGGGCGACAGCATGTGCACATGGGTGTCGATCGCACCGGCGGTGGCGATGATCCCCTCACCATTGATGACGATCGTCGAGGTGCCAACGATGACGTCGATATCGTCATTGGTATCGGGATTGCCCGCCCGGCCTACCGCGATGATGCGGCCATCACGAATTCCGATGCTTGCACTTCGGATTCCGAGAATCGGATCGATGATCAGCACGTTGGAGATCACCACGTCACAGGATTCACTCGTGGGCACGGCCCGGAGAGCAATCCCGTCTCGGCCTGATTTACCGAAACCGAGCAGAAACTCGTCATCTGCGGGCTGACTGTGTGCCTCCACCTCGACTGTGAGGCAGGTGTCACCAAGGCGGATCCGATCACCAGTGCGGGGACCATAGACATGTGGGTGGGCAGCGGGATTCAGGCTCATGACTGCACCTGCGGATGCTGACGCAGATATGCACGCATGCGGGCAACCGCCGCCTCAGGATCACCCGGCACGCCGTCAACACCGGAATCGAGGAATCCCGTGGAGCGCAACAGCTCCAGCGCCCGCTCCTTGGCACCGGGTGCGTCCAGTGGACCATCCACCAGACCGGCAAAGCCGATCACGACTCGCTCACCGCGAATTGGCACCAGGCGCACCACGGTCGTACTGCCCGGCGCAAACCCGAGTGTGGAGCCAGAGGCAATATCGAGATGTCGTCCGTATGCCGCCGCTCGATCGAAGGACAGTCGAGGATTCACCTCGAAGAAGTGGAAGTGACTGGTGACCGTGATCGGGACACTCGCGGTGTTGGTCACCTCAATCTCAATCAGATCGAGTGCGGCATCCCTGGCCGCCTCTTCCTGCGCAGATCGCTCAGGCGCCACTGCCGCGGTGATGTATCCGGGTGCGGCATCACCGAGTGAGCCACCGCCAATCGGATTGGGTACGACGATGAGTCGGCTGCCATCGTCGAACACTGCCTCAACCTTCACGTCGATCAAGACATCTGCCACCCCGGGTAGCACGTCATCTGGGCCCAGTACCGACTGCCCGATCCGCACGGCCTCCTCGAGTCGACGTCCGTCCCGGGCCGCCTCACATACGGTGTCAGCGATCAGCGCCGTGGCCTCGGGAACATTCAGCTGAAGTCCGCGAGCACGTCGCGCTCGAGCCAGCTCCGCCACAGTGAACAGCAGGATCCGATCCCGCTCAGTAGGTGTCAGGTGCACATCGTCATCCTGACATCACTGCGGCCGATGTGGGGCGGATTGACTCTTCTCGAGAGTCACCTGACGCGGAACTACCAGCGCGGCAGGGACTTACCCGGGTTGAGGATTCCACGAGGATCGAGCGCTTCTTTGATACGCACATGCAGATCGCCTCTCGCGTTCCGCTTGAAGTCAATTCAACCGACTAAACTTGTAACATGAACAGTGAATGTGCGTGTTGTGCCATCGCCAAAGATGAAACGATCGATCACCTTCAGTTGGGTAATGGTCTTTGGACCTTGAACAAACGCCAAGACAAACCAGAAACCGCGTGGTTCGTCCTACAACCCGTTCGTCATGCGGATTCTCTGCAATCGTTGACGGATTCAGAGTGCGATTACCTCGGACGCTCGCTGAGGGCCGTTGCTCAAGCAATGTCCCAACAACCTGAAAACGAGCGAGTCGTCGTACTGTCCCTTGGCGACCCTGGGACACATGTCCATTTCCACCTAACATTTCGGGCAGCCATTGTCGACCAGATCGACACAAACGTCGCGGTAGACGGCCTCGATCGACCGATAGACGTCGGAAACATCCACTTCGAGGCGCAGCGAGATGGCGCAGCCCGGAGCGAACTAGTGAATGCGATTGCTGGCCCAGTGAAAGCCTGGTTCGAATGCTCGTGGTTGCCGTACGGTCGCGTCAAGAGTTTGCTCGCTACGAGGGAGTCATCGCGCAGCGCGAACGGGTCCCCTCAATCTGTACAGGAGCATCGCCGTTACTCCGCCCGGTTCCGGGCAGCTGAGGTCTACGTACTGTTCTGGCTCATTCTTGAAGTTCTCCTACTCGCAGCATCGATAGCCATTACTTACCAAAAGGCGTCACTCGATTCGAGCCTCCGGATCTCATTGCTCTTTGGATTTTTAGCAGCAATGGCCGTCATGTTCCGAACGGTGGACATGGTCATTCCCCACCTCAATATGCTCCTTAACCGCAAGGCTCGAGAAGTCGCAAACTATGAGCGAAGCCTGATTCTGGCAACGTTAAACATTGCCGAGGTTGTTTTATGTGTTTCCGTCGTTCTGGTGCTGTTCGCTGGGGTTGACCCATCGAATGCTCTTCACGACGCCTACGGTCTGGCCCTCTTGCGCAGCGAGTTGCCGGACACGGGCACAACACCAGTGATACTCGCCGCCGACTACGTTGGATCTCTAGTCTCAGTACTAATATTGACGGCGATCATCAGCGTGGTGTTGGGACTGATCTCCTCCAGCCGATTCGAGGAGCTTTCTCAGGAGTAGCACTTAGACAGATACGCAGCTGGAAAAACATCACGACATTGACGAAATGCGTTGGGATGTATATTCAGCAAGGGGTAACTACCAGCGAGGCAGCGACTTTCCCGGGTTCAGGATCCCACGCGGATCGAGGGCCTCCTTGATTCGCGCATGCAGATCGATGGCCACGGGATCGAGTTCACGGGTGAGCGCATCACGTTTGAGCAGTCCCACCCCATGCTCACCGGTCACAGTCCCCTCCAGCGAAAGCGCTACGCCCAGGATGTCGTCAAATGCAACCAGAGCCCGTGCGGCGGCGGCCTGATCACCTCGTGGAGTGACGATCGTCGGATGCAGATTTCCGTCCCCTGCATGACCGAACGTGGCGATCATGACGTCATGCTTGGCGGCGATCTCTTCAATCCGCTCGACCGCCTCGGCAAGTCGACGACGTGGGATTGCCACATCATCGAGCAGCCAGTCACCCATCGACTCGAGTGCCTGAATTGCCATCCGTCGAGCCCCCAGCAGCATGTCTGCCTGTTCGGGATCCTCTGACCGGTAGCACTCGGTGGCACCAGCCTTCTCACATAGGGCGAGCAGCAGGTCAGCCTCCTGCTCACCGGCGGCGCCACCCGCATCACTCTGCGCCACGAGGAGCGCACCGGCATTGGTCGGCAAACCCATCGGACGCCAGCCCTCAACGGCCAGCAGGGTAGTGCGATCCATCAGCTCGAGCAGGCTCGGTGAGCACACCGACATGATTGCCTCCACCGCACGACCCGCATCGCCGACAGAGTTGAACACGGCGACCGCCGTCGTCGGCACAGGTGGCAGTGGACGAAGTCGCAGGCGCGCCATCGTGACGATACCGAGGGTTCCCTCACTGCCCACCATCAGTCCGGTGAGGTCGTAGCCCGCCACGCCCTTGATCGTGCGTCGACCAGGCCTGGTTACCCGCCCATCGGCGAGCACAACCTCGAGACCGAGCACCGCATCACGGGTGACGCCGTACTTCACACAGCACAGGCCACCAGCATTGGTGTTGACATTGCCACCGATCGAACAGAAGTCCTTGCTGGCCGGATCGGGTGCGTACCAGAGGCCGAATGTCGCAACATGCTCACGAAGATCGGTGTTGAAGATTCCGGGCTGGGTCTCCACATATCCGTTGCCGACATCAACATTGAGCACCTCGCGCATCTTCTCGACGCACACAATGAGGCTTCCATCGATCGCGTTGGAGCCACCGGTCAATCCGGACCCCGCTCCGCGCGGTACCACAGGTACGTGATGCTCATACGCAGCCCGCATGAGCGCAGACACCTGCTCAGTCGTCCGCGGGAATGCAACAGCGAAGGGCATTCCCACTGCTGATCCGGTGGATCGATCTGCCCGGTAGCTCTCCAGCCGATCAGGGTCGGTGACCACATCACCCTCGGCCAGAGCCGCATAGGCAGCGGCAAGTACGGAATCCTCTGGAGTCACGTCGTGGACGCTAACACCGTGAAGGAATGCGGTGAAGTGATTGAGAGGATCACTTCAGGTCCACACCGGTCACATCGACGACGAGGCGGTCAGCCGCAGCATAAGGATCAAGAGTTCCGTCAACAACCTGATCTGCGAGCCGATCAAGCCCGGCAAGCGCACCCACTCGGCTCCGAAGCAGGGCCACCGCAATCACGTCGATCTCCGCAACAGCACGCGCATGACGACGTCGACGTAGCTCTCCGGTGGCAGCAAGCCATTCACCATGTGCGTCGATCGCGTCGACGATCTCGCTGATGCCCTCCCCACGTGAGGCAACCGCCTTGAGAACCGGTGGCGTCCAGCGATCAGGACCTGAGCCCGATCGGGGGCCGGAGCCAAGACTCAGCATGTGCCGAAGCTCGCGGGCGGTGGAGTCCGCGCCATCACGATCGGCCTTGTTCACCACGAAGACGTCACCGATCTCCAAAATCCCGGCCTTGGCTGCCTGGATCCCATCACCCATGCCCGGGGCCAGAAGAACCAGGGTTGTGTCGGCAGCCCCGGCAACCTCCACCTCACTCTGACCAACGCCCACGGTCTCGACCAGAATCAGATCAAAGCCGGCAGCATCAAGGACTCGAATCGCCTGCGGGGTAGCCCACGACAGCCCACCCAAGTGGCCACGTGAGGCCATCGATCGGATGAACACACCCTCATCGGTGGCGTGCTCCTGCATGCGCACCCGATCACCCAGAAGTGCTCCGCCGGAGAACGGTGAGGACGGATCGATCGCGAGCACACCCACCCGCAGACCCCGGCTGCGATACTCGCTGACGATCGCCGAGGTCGTCGTCGACTTACCGACGCCAGGAGCACCCGTCAAACCGATGATGCGCGCTCGCCCTGTCAGCGGGGCAAGAGCCTGAGTGACCTCCCGCATGACGGGAGCCCCATCCTCGACGTAGGAGATGAGCCGCGCGACCGCTCGGGGTTCACCCGCACGCGCTCGCGCGACCACATCATCCACGTCGATGGTCATCGGTGGTTGCCCGCCGTCGTGCCTATGCCGGAACTCGGATAATCAGAGCATCACCCTGACCGCCACCACCGCACAGGGCCGCGGCACCAATTCCACCACCGCGACGCTGCAGTTCCAGTGCCAGATGCAGGACGACACGAGCCCCGCTCATACCGACGGGATGACCCAGGGCGATTGCGCCACCGTTTACATTGACGATCTCTGGATCCACTCCGAGCTTCTCCGTAGACACCACACCCACAGCCGCGAAGGCCTCGTTGATCTCGACGAGGTCCAGATCGGCTGGGGTCAGGCCCTCCTTGGACAGCGCCTTGAGGATGGCATTGGCGGGCTGCTCCTGAAGTGAGGCATCAGGACCGGACACCACACCATGGGCGCCGATCTCAGCGATCCACGAGAGTCCGAGCTCCTTGGCCTTGGACTTGCTCATCACCACCACCGCGGCTGCACCATCGGAGATCTGCGAGGACGAACCAGCGGTGATCGTGCCCTCCTTGGCAAAGGCAGGACGCAGTGCACCGAGTGAGTCCATCGTGGTCTCAGGGCGGATCCCCTCATCCTTGGCGAAGGCGATCGGATCACCCTTGCGCTGCGGGATCATCACCGGCACGATCTCGTTCTCGAAGAGTCCCTGCTCCGTCGCGGCCGCAGCCCGCGCATGTGAGCGAGCAGCAAGAGCATCCTGCTTCTCACGGGTGAGATCCGGGTAGCGGGAGTTGTACGTCTCGGTTGAAACACCCATCGCCATCAGATCGAACGCACAGGACAGTGCGTCGTTGGCCAGCGAATCCACCATCGTGACATCGCCGTACTTGTAGCCCTCACGAGACTTGGGCAGTACATGCGGGGTCTGGGTCATCGACTCCATTCCGCCAGCCACCACCACATCGAACTCGCCGGCACGAATCAGCTGATCGGCCATCGCGATAGCCGACAGGCCTGACAGGCACACCTTGTTGATGGTGATCGCGGGTACGTCCATCGAGATCCCACCGGCCACAGAGGCCTGGCGAGCGGTGTTCTGGCCAGCACCAGCCTGAACCACATGGCCCATGATCACGTACTCAACCGCGTCAGGTGAGACTCCGCCGCGCTGCAGGGCTCCGGCGATGGCAACCCCGCCAAGCTGTGCGGCGGAGAAGTCCTTCAGTGAGCCGAGCAGTCGACCCATAGGGGTACGAGCGCCGGAGACGATCACACTTGTTTCTGCGGCCATGGGGGACCCTCCTGATGCGGAACGAATTCGTACCCGTCACGATACTGGTGTGAGCACACAACAGCCTGCCCAGGTCCTCGGTCCGGTGGTTACCGGAATTGACCACGTTGGATTTGCCGTCCACGATCTCGATGCTGCGATCGAGTTCTACGAGCGTGCCTTCGGGTTACCGCTCGTTCATCAGGAGATCAACGAGGATCAGGGTGTCCACGAGGCGATGATCGGGCTCGGTAACGCCTGTATCCAGTTGCTGGCTCCACTGACCCCCGAATCTACGATCGCCAAGTACCTCGATAAGAACGGTCAGGGCATCCAGCAGGTTGCCTTCCGAGTCACCGACATCGATCTGGCCTGTGACCGCCTTCGCGAGGCAGGTCTGCGTCTGATCTACGACACCCCACGACGTGGGACGGCGAATTCCCGCGTCAACTTCGTCCATCCCAAGGACTGCGGTGGGGTGCTCGTCGAACTGGTCGAACCCGCCCCCGAGCACTGAGAACGACCTGCGGCTAGAGTGCTGCGAATACCTTCGATCCTTGGAGACTCCCGTGCAGCAGATTGTTGACGCAATTACGTCAGGAACCGCCACCAGTGCCGACTTCGCCGCTCTGGACGTACCCGAGTCGTATCGAGGTGTCACCGTCCACAAGGACGAGGCCGAGATGTTCGCCGGGATGGCCAGCCGCGACAAGGATCCGCGTCGCTCACTGCATCTGGATGAGGTTGCCACCCCCGAGCTTGGACCGGGTGAGGCCCTGATCGCGGTGATGGCCAGTTCGATCAACTACAACACCGTGTGGACCTCGATCTTCGAGCCGGTATCCACCTTCGGTTTCCTCGAGCGCTACGGCAAGACCAATCCGCTCGCCAAGCGTCATGATCTCCCCTACCACGTCGTGGGATCCGACCTGGCGGGAGTTGTGCTGCGGACCGGTCCCGGCGTCCACACCTGGAACCCAGGTGATGAGGTGGTCGCCCACTGTCTGTCGGTCGAGCTGGAGAGCCCGCTAGGCCACAACGACACGATGCTCGACCCTGAGCAGCGGATCTGGGGTTTCGAAACCAACTTCGGCGGTCTGGCCCAGATTGCGCTCGTCAAGGCAAATCAGTTGCTGCACAAGCCTTCCCATCTCACCTGGGAGGAGGCAGCCGTCCCCGGCCTGGTGAATTCCACTGCCTACCGTCAACTGGTCTCCCAGAACGGAGCTGGTATGAAGCAGGGTGACACGGTGCTGATCTGGGGTGCGTCCGGCGGCCTCGGCTCCTACGCCACCCAGATGGCACTCAACGGTGGTGCCACTCCGATCTGCGTCGTGTCGTCCCCGGAAAAGGCCGAGATCTGCCGACGCATGGGGGCTGAGCTGATCATCGATCGCAGTGCCGAGGGCTACAAGTTCTGGAAGGACGACAACACTCAGGACCAGAAGGAATGGCGTCGGCTGGGTGGCAAGATCCGTGAGCTCACCGGCGGTGAAGATGTCGACATCGTGTTCGAGCACCCTGGCCGCGAAACCTTTGGCGCCTCGGTCTACGTGGCGCGCAAGGGCGGAACGATCGTCACCTGCGCCTCCACCTCAGGGTTCATGCATGAGTACGACAACCGCTTCCTCTGGATGAATCTCAAGCGCATCGTCGGCACCCACTTTGCAAATTACCGCGAGGCCTGGGAGGCCAATCGCCTGATCCAGCGTGGCCAGATCCACCCAACGCTGTCGAAGACGTACACGCTTGAGGAGACCGGTCAGGCCGCCTACGACGTCCATCGCAATCTGCATCAGGGCAAGGTTGGTGTGCTTGCACTGGCACCGGAGGCTGGCCTTGGCGTGCGCAATCCCGAACTTCGGGCCCAGCACATCGACAAGATCAACCGCTTCCGCGATCTGTAGCCCCCTACGACTGGTCGAGGGAGGCTCGTGCGTCGGTGAGGAAGGTGATGAACGCATCACTGAACTCGCCGGGCACCTCGATCGGAGTCAGGTGCCCAGCATCGGACAGTTCGACAGCGCGAACATCGGTCAACGCGGCCACGAGCGCATCCTGGTCGGCCCGGGGCGAGAGGGCATCTTGCTCGCCCCAGAGCACGAGGGCAGGAACCCGCAGGGTGGCCAGATCCGCGTGTGAGTCAGGACGTACCGCCATCGCGCGCTGGGCCCACGCAACCCCCTCGGGGTCAGCGGCGTGGATCCATCCGCGTACTCGCTCGACGACCTCGGGGCGCTGCTCATGTGTCGTGGCGCCGAGCAGATTCGGCAGCATGGCACGTGCCAGCGCCTCGGTGGATTCCGCATCCGTCACCTGCTGAGCAACCCGCAGCCGATTCTCGCGCGCTTCCTGCGTATCAGCTGAGCCCTTGGTGTCGATGAGGGCAAGTGCGGCGATCCGTTCAGGGGCCTGCCGAACCAGTTCCATCGCCACGTACCCACCGAGGGACACCCCCGCGATCACCGCAGACTGAACTCCCACCCGATCCATGATGTCGAGTACATCGCGCGCCATGAAGGTGAGTGATGGCTCATCATCGGGTTCCACTCCCCCAAAGCCAGATTCCCCGAAGCCACGCAGATCAGGAACGATCACATCCCAACCGGCCTCGGCGATGGGTCCCGTGACTTCGTCGAACAGGCTCTTGTTCAGTGGAAATGCATGTAGCAGAACAACCGTCGGCGCCATCACACACATTCCGTCCATCGACCGGTCATGGATTCACCGAGAGTCCACCGTCGACTACGAGGCACTGACCCGTCATAAAGGACGACTCGTCGGATGCCAGGAACACAGCCGGCGACGCGATCTCCTCAACAGTTCCCCAGCGGTGCATCGGAACGCGGCTCAGCAGGCCCCGGTCTGATCCGGGTTCCGTGCGCAAGAACTCCGTCAGATCCGTCTCAATCCAACCCGGAACCAGTGAATTGGCCCGGATACCAGAGCGTGCCACCTCGACGGCCAGTGTTTCGGTCAGGGTTACGACAGCGGACTTGGCCGCCGCGTAGTGCGACATACCAGGGGCACCCCGTAACGCAGCCACCGACGAGACGTTGATGATCGAGCCGGATCCGCGCTCGATCATGCCGGGGAGCACGGCCTGAAGTACATGCACGGTCGAATCGACGTTCAGTGCGAAAGTCTTGGCCCAGCCCGAATGACGCAGCTCAGCCAGTGGACGGGAGAAGGAGTTACCGCCGGCATTGTTGACGACAACGTCGATCCCCCCGAGTTCATCAACTGCGTGAGATACAGCCGCCGATACGGCCTCAGGATCGGTCACATCACAGACGAGAACGACAGCACGCTGACCCAGCGCCTCAACCTCACCGGCCACCTCGGCCAACTTTGATTCATCCCGAGCAAGCAGCGCTACGTCAGCACCCTCATGGGCATAGGCAATCGCTATCGCACGTCCAATTCCCCGTGATGCACCTGTGACCAGTGCGCGCTTACCGGCCAGACGCCCGCTCATACATCACTCCATCGTGTCATCGGCCCATCGAACTCCTTCGGAAGTGGCGCAGCACCAGGCACCACGTATCTGGTGAGTGTATCCAGAACGCGATAGGTCGATGGTTCCCCAATCCAGAGATGCCTGGCACCATCGACACCGATCACCTCAGCCTGCGGGATGCGGGCAAACCGTTGACGCGCCTCGTCCGGTCGCAGGTAGTCATCCTCTCCGGGCACGAGCGCAACCAATGGACGACCGGGGGTGGCCCACCCGTCCAGATCCTCATCGGTGGAGTAGCGCAGTGGAGGCGAGATCAGGAAAGCGCCGAGAACCGGATCGATATTTCCGTGTTTGAGTACAACATCAGTTCCAAATGACCAGCCGACCAGCCATGGAGCCGGCAGCTCGCGCGATCCTGCGTACTCGATGGCAGCGCGCAGATCGAGTCCTTCACCATCGGCCTGATCAAAGGATCCCTCCGAAGTGCCGATCACACTCGAGGTGCCGCGGGTGTTGAAGCGCAGCACTGCCATTCCCGCGAGTGCCGGAAGTCGCCATGCGGCCTTGCGAAGCAGGTGACTGTCCATGGACCCGCCGGCGGTCGGCAGTGGATGAGCACACACGATCGTGGCCGCCGGTGGCCTGTCTGTGGGGGTGGCCAGGTCGCCAACGAGTTGCAGGCCATCGCTCGTCACGAATGAAATCTGCTCACGACGGGCCGGCAGAACACTGTTCGCCACGATGTCACTCACACGATGACCCTACTCGGCGGTACGTCGGCGACGGGCACGCGGTGAACTAGTACTGAACACCCCTGGTCATACGCGGTCCACGCCGACCCCGCGCGCTCCAGCAGGGTGTGTGCCAGTGACGGCGATACTCCTCACCACCCGGTGAGTCTGCCGGCCACGCCACGACGTGTGGGGTGGCCGGACGAATCTCCTGATCACAGCCTGGACAGCGGTACGTCTTGGTTGAGCTGGAGCCCGTTATGCGACGTACATGCCAATCACCATCGGGATGCTCCTCAACACTCTGGAAGCCACCTCCGAGGGGCTTTGCCTCCGGGGAAGGTGCACGACGTTTGCGCCGAGCCATCGTGGATCAGGCGTAGACGCGGAAACCGCGGCCCGTCTTACGTCCGAGGTAGCCGGCGGTGACCAGATGATCCAGAAGTGGCGCCGGGGCATAACCCGGCTCACGGAACTCCAGATACAGCGTGCGCTGAATGGCCGCTGAGACATCAAGTCCAACCACATCGAGCAATTCGAACGGTCCCATCGGGTAACCACATCCGAGTTTCATCGCAGTGTCCATGTCGTCGGCACTGGCGTAGTTCGACTCGAGCATCTTGATCGCATCGTTCAGGTAGGGGAACAGCAGGGCGTTGACGATGAAACCGGCGCGGTCACCACACGACACCGGGTGCTTGCCGATCCGCTTGCACAGATCAATTCCCGTGGCCACAACGTCATCAGCGGTTGCCACGGTTGAGACGACCTCCACCAGCTTCATCACCTGGGCGGGATTGAAGAAGTGCAGCCCCACCACATCTGCCGGACGCTTCGTCGCTGAAGCAAGCTCAATCACGGGCAGACTGGATGTGGTGGTCGCCAGGATCGTTCCGGGCTTGCAGATCTCGTCGAGATTCTCGAACAGCACAGTCTTGACCGAGATCTCCTCGACGACTGCCTCCAGCACCAGATCCCGATCTGCCAGATCATCGAGCTTCGTGGTGCCGCTGATCCGGGACATAGCGGCGGCCTTGTCTTCCTCGGTGGCCTTTCCGCGCTGAACAGCCTTATCGAGGGAGCGTTCAATGGCCGCCTGCACCTTGGCCACCCGATCCTCACCGCGGGCGACGAAGAGCACCTCGTAGCCGGCCTTGGCAAACACCTCGATGATGCCCGTGGCCATCGTGCCGGATCCCACCACACCGACCTTTGCGATCGGACGGAGCGGCACAGACTCTACGTCAGTGTTTGTGGCAGGGGTCAGCGAATCAGCGATCACGACAGGTGAGTTCGGCGCTTCGTAGGTGTAGAAGCCACGTCCGCTCTTGCGTCCACGAAGCCCTGCCGTAACCATCTGCTTGAGGATGGGCGACGGGGCGTGCAGGCGATCCCGTCCCTGCTTGTACATCGTGTCAAGGATCTCGTAGGCGGTGTCGAGGCCGATGAGATCAAGCAGGGCAAGAGGCCCCATGGGAAGACCACAGCCCAGGCGCATCGCTGCGTCGATATCCTCACGGCTCGCATACTTGGTCTCAAACATGGATGCAGCGTGGTTGAGGTAGCCAAATAGCAGTGCGTTGGCGATGAAGCCTGCCTTGTCACCGATGACAACCGGCTCTTTGCCGAGTGAGGCAGCAACTGCCTGAGCGCCAGCAACCGTCTCGGGTGACGTGACCACCGTTGAGACGATCTCGACGAACTTCTGCACTGGTGCAGGGTTGAAGAAGTGCATCCCCACAACCTGAGCGGGACGATTGGTCGCCACCGCGATATCTGTCACCGACAGGGAGGAGGTGTTCGTAGCCAGGATGGCATGATCGGATACGGCAGCATCAAGCTTGGCGAAGATCTCCCGCTTGAGGTCCAAACTCTCGGGAACAGCCTCGATCACCAGATCACGATCCCCAAGATCCGAGTAGTCCTGAGTAAGCCGAATCCGGCCGAGTACCTCAGCGCGCTCATCAGCTGTGAGTTTGCCGCGGGAGACGGCTCGCTCCGTGGAGTTCTCGATATGTCCACGACCGCGCTCAACGGCCGTATCGCTGAGGTCGAGGCCAACCACGTCATAGCCGTTGCGCGCGAACACCTCAACAATGCCGGCGCCCATGGTGCCGAGGCCGACCACTCCTACCTTGTTGATGCCGTCAGACATGACACTCCCTGAGATCTGTGCGCCGCATCGGCACTGTTCACGCGTTGAAGCAGTGTCTCAGGTGACCTACCCCATGCGCGAGTCGGTCCCCTTCTCAGCACCGTACTCAGAACAGCCGGGAGTCAGCATCGTCGACCCCACGCAGGGCGTCGTAGTCGAGTTCAACACAGCGGATGCCACGGTCTTCAGCCAGAGTTCGAGCCTGTGGTCGGATCTCCTGGGCCGCATACACCCCGCTCACCGGGGCAAGCAGCGGATCGCGGTTCAGCAGTTCCAAGTAGCGAGTGAGCTGTTCAACTCCGCTGATCTCACCACGACGCTTGATTTCAACGGCAACGGTCTGTCCCGACCCATCACGGCAGAGCAGATCCACCGGACCAATCGCCGTCGGATACTCACGACGAACAAGGCGCCAACCCGCTCCCAGCGTCTCCACATTGGCCGCCAGGAGAACTTGCAACTGCGCCTCCACTCCGTCCTTGATCAGACCTGGCTCAAGTCCAAGATCGTGGGCAGAGTCATGCAGTACCGCCTCGATCGTGATGGTCAGACTCTCCCCCGCCTTGTTGGTGACGATCCACTGACCAACCCCACCATCGTCCACCTTCAAGACCAGGGTGCAGGGGCTCGCCATCCAGTTCAGCGGTCGGTGAGATGTATCTGAATGGATCAGGACGGTGCCATCCCCTTTGACGATGAGTGCCCGGGTTGCCATCGGAAGATGAGCATGCAGCCGGCCGGCATAGTCGACTGAGCACTGGGCAATCACAACGCGCACGTCGTGAGCATAGGGCACCGTGCCTCACGGCACTTATGAGGTGGACGCACGCCTCGGAGTACGAGACTCAGACGCTGACCGGTACCTCAGGTTCAACTGACTTCTGCTGACGACGTCGCAAGTCGTAGAACAGGGTTGCCAGACCAACCGCTGCCACAGGGAACAGGATCGCTTTCAGCGCCAGTGTCACCAGTGTTGTTACAACGAATGGCCAACTGGTCAGGAGTACGAGAACGGCACCCACCAGATCCGGAAAATCGAAGGCGAGTAGGTAGAACCCAAGTGCAACGGCCAGCGAGCGCGGTCGGCGGCCCTTCGTCAGTTCAGCACTCCGACGGAAGGACTCCCGAAAACCAAGATCCTCGACCACAGCCGAGGGCATAGACACCGCCCAGCGAGACAGCAGCCACAGAGCAATGGGAATGCCGACGACCGTACCGGCCAGCACCATGATGACCAGGTACCCGGCGATCAGCACCGCCAGGCCAGTCGGCTTGGTGAACGACTTCTTGATCGCCATCAGGCCATGTGGGCTCTCTCCCTGTGCCACATCGTCAGCGACTCGGATAGAGGAGGTGAGCGCGGCAGCCGTGAGCGGAAGCAGACAGGTCGACACGACAAGCGTCAGACCTGCGCCAAGGACAGGATTAGCCAAGGCATCCAGATGCCCGAGATCCCCATTCTGGTTCGGCTGGATGAAGTATCGCTGTGCGAGCAAGTTGACGACTGCGGTGAGCAGGGCCAGCAAAATGGGCCACATAAGCGCGAGCGGATAGCGTCGCAGGAATCCGAACGCCGCAGTTGCCATCTGACCTGCCCGCCGCTCCCGGTCTGGATGTGCGGAGTCCGCATGACGCCAGTCTGTGCGACTGATGAGCCACCCCAGAAGGCTGAGTACGGCGAGAATTCCGATCACTACCGGGATCGGGTTGTCCAATACCTTGATGAACAGTTCCGAGCCCCACGCGGTGACCGAGCAGAACGTCTTGATCGCAGGCCCAGACACCAGAGGTAGAGCCACCGCGGTATCCCGCCCCTGCTCGACCTGCCAGGTGATCGGATGCTCCCACTGCGTCTTTGTGTTTGGCCCCGTCGGACCGTTATTGAACGACGGAGCCTTCTCACCCCAGCGACCGGTGAACGTCAGCCAAGCGAACTGACCGGACGGATCACTGGGCAGCACCACGATCGCGGGGTGGACAACATCTCCGGGTGATGTTGTGTTGTCACAGCCGAAACCAGCCGCCGCACTCTTCCCGAACCAGTTTGACTGCGTGTAGTACGCCGCATGTGAACCCTCACCGGGGTACACCGCAATGTGATCGCCGTCCTTATGAAGTTTCGGGTCGGACCATGACGAGGTCTCCGAACCCTCATGCTGGGCGAAGGCTGTCGACAGTGGGGTGACGGTCAGAGCCTGGGCAGCAGAACTGGCGGGGAAGAGGATCTGCACCATCTCCCAGTCGCCCTCGTGCTTGTCATTCCAATCGTTGTAGGTCCAGAAGAACCAGTACTGCAGAACAATCTGGTTGGGATGATCCGCATCTGGCGCCAACCGTGCGTACAGGGTCGGCTGCTTACCCGTGGATGCCTGATCGAACCACCGCTCGTAGTCACAGCCGGGGTTGAGTGGATTGCCAGGAAGATCCAGATACCAGCCCTCACCCTTGCCGGCCAGATCTGATGCCTTCGGCGCTTTGATGCTCTCCCCATTGGGGCCGTGCAGTGTCACCGTGGAATTACCGAGCACCGTTTCAACGGGAACCGGCAGGTACGGCTCACCGTCTCCACATGGCGTGGACTGGTGACGGACCACCACGACGGGAGCGTACTTCTGAGCCAACTGGTTGAGTGCATCGTCGGCCGAGGCGATGGGGGCACCCAAGACGAAGCTGGCTGCGGTGATCAGTACTGCAAGCAGGATCCGGGTAGAGCGCAGAATCATTCCTCGATCTAACCAGCAAGAAGTCGTGGAAGCCCTCGAGCCGATCGAATCTCGTCTAACACTTTGGCCATGATTTGGGTTGCGTCGTAGTCCTTGGGCGTAAACACAGCTGCCACGCCAGATTCCAGGAGGTTGACCGCATCTGAGTCGGGGATGATCCCACCTACGACGACCGGCACCTCACTCATACCAGCGGCGCGGAGCCCGTCCAGGACCATCGGAACGAGTTCTAGATGTGAGCCCGACAGGATCGACAGGCCGACCACGTCAACATCCTCGGCAACAGCCGCTGCAACGATCTGATCAGGGGTGAGCCTGATGCCCTGGTAGACCACCTCAAAGCCGGCATCGCGCGCCCGCACGGCAATCTGCTCAGCCCCGTTCGAATGTCCGTCCAACCCTGGTTTGCCCACGAGCATGCGAAGTCGTGCACCCAACTCAGTACCGGTGTGGGCAACGTTGTCACGCACTCGGGCCAGATGCTCACTCACCGGCGCAACACCAACCACCCCCGAGACACCCGTGGGTGCGCGGAACTCACCGAAGACCTCACGCAAAGCGCCCGCCCACTCGCCCGTGGTGACTCCCGCCCGTGCGCAGGCGAGGGAGGCTTCCATGAGATTGTCAGTGCCCGCGGCGGTGGCCTTGAGTTGCTCCAGCGCGGCAGCCACCTTGGCGTCATCCCGCTGTTCACGCCACTGCTCGAGTCGAGCCTGTGCCTGCATCTCCACCTGAGGATCAACTACATGGATCGAGTCGGCATTGACCAGAGGGCTTGGCTCACTGGTGGTGTACTTGTTGACGCCCACGATCACATCTTCGCCACTTTCCACCCGTGCGCGGCGCTGGGCATGGGATGCCACCAACTGGCTCTTCATGTAGCCGGATTCGATCGCTGCTACTGCCCCGCCCATCTCGAGCACACGCGCGATCTCAGCTTGAGCATCGGCAACCAGCTCAGCCACCTTCGCCTCGACAACAACCGAACCGGTGAACAGATCGTCGTACTCAAGCAGGTCACTTTCGTAGGCAAGGACCTGCTGGATTCGAAGTGACCACTGCTGATCCCATGGCCGTGGAAGGCCAAGTGCCTCATTCCAGGCTGGCAGCTGAATGGCCCGAGCTCGAGCATCCTTCGACAGCGTGACGGCCAGCATCTCGAGCACGATGCGCTGCACGTTGTTCTCCGGCTGGGCCTCGGTAAGCCCGAGGGAGTTCACCTGCACTCCGTACCTGAACCGGCGCTGTCGTTCGTCGGTGATGCCATAGCGCTCCTGGGTGAGTTCGTCCCAAAGGTGCACGAACGCTCGCATCTTGCACATCTCTTCGACAAAGCGCACCCCCGCATTGACGAAGAACGATATGCGCGCCACAACCTCGCCGAATCTTTCGGCGGGTACCTGACCTGAGTCACGCACAGCATCGAGAACCGCGATGGCAGTACACATCGCGTAGGCAATCTCCTGAACCGGCGTGGCACCAGCCTCCTGCAGGTGGTAGCTGCAGATGTTGATCGGATTCCACGACGGCACATTGTTGACCGTCCAGGTGACCATGTCGGTGATCAGCCGCAGGGATGGGCCCGGTGGGAAAATGTAGGTTCCCCGCGACAGGTACTCCTTGATGATGTCGTTCTGAGTTGTACCCGTGAGCGAGGTGAGCGCCGCGCCCTGCTCCTGCGCGACCGTTGCGTACAGCGCAAGCAGCCACATGGCCGTGGCGTTGATGGTCATCGACGTATTCATCTCACCGAGGGGAATCTCCTCGAAGAGTGTGCGCATATCCCCGAGGTGCGTGATCGGAACACCGACCTTGCCAACCTCACCTCGCGCCAGAATGTGGTCTGGGTCGTATCCAGTCTGGGTGGGCAGATCGAAGGCGACGGACAGACCCGTCTGGCCCTTGGCCAGATTCATCCGGTAGAGCGCATTGGATTCCTTCGCCGAACTGTGTCCGGCATAGGTGCGCATCATCCACGGGTTGTCGCGCATTGAGTCTCCTACAGGCGGGGAAGGTGGTGCGTATGGGAAAAAGTATGGCCCATAACGGCATCAGGCCTCACGACAGCCCTTTGCAAGGGCATTGGCCTCAGTACTGGTAGAACCCCTGGCCGGTCTTTCGGCCAAGGTTTCCCTCGGCCACCATCTGCCTGATCAGTTCAGGTGGTTCGAACGCCTGATGGTGAGCCTCGTTGTACACCGACAGGTCTGCGTTGAGCATGATGTCGACACCCGTCAGATCCGCGGTTTCCAGCGGCCCCATGGCATGGCCAAACCCCAGACGACAGGCCGTGTCGATATCTTCTGCACTGGCCACACCACTTTCGACCAGTCGAATCGCCTCCATGGTGAGAGCACTGATCAATCGTGTTGTCACGAATCCGGCTACGTCTCGGTTTACCACAACAACCGTTTTGCCAACGCGCTCAGCGAACTCGCGTGCCACATCCAAGGTCGCATCACTTGTGTGCTCACCACGCACGAGTTCGACAAGCTTCATCATCGGCACCGGCGAGAAGAAGTGAACTCCCACAACATCTGCTGGACGTGAGGTTGCTGCTGCAATCGATGTGATCGGAATCGCCGAGGTGTTGGTGGCCAACACAGCTGTCGGCTTGCAGATGGCGTCAAGCTCACTGAAGATCGCGGTCTTAACGTGAAGATTTTCAAAGACTGCCTCAATGACAATGTCAGCCTCAGCTACATCAGACAAATCTGTGGTCGTGTGAATTCGAGTAAGAGCCAGACCAGCCTCGGGCTCGGAGATCCGCTCCTTGGAGACGAA
Source organism: uncultured bacterium (assembly GCA_963978055.1). Lineage (GTDB taxonomy): Bacteria > Actinomycetota > Actinomycetes > S36-B12 > CAIYMF01 > Longivirga. Next base: position 17,083 of record CAXBQZ010000003.1, on the reverse strand, counting down.
TCGAGCCAACGACTCAGTGATCGACGCCTTCGCACGTTCAAGAGACTCAGGACTTACGTCCTGAAGGACGACCTCATACCCTGCAACAGCACTCACCTGGGCAACACCAGATCCCATCAGCCCGGCACCAACCACCGCAACCTGCGTCATGAAAACTCCTGTTCACTCGCTGACTACGTTAGCGATCGGAGTTCAGGCCGGCAGCCTGAGGGCACAACATGCGCGCTCATCGAAGTCGCGGCACGATGGCTGAGTGGATACGAGCGCATCCTTCCTCGTCGGGCCAGTGATCGCACTGGCCATGGTTGGGATACTCGTCATCATCCTGCGCTGGGCTTTCTCCCGCGGCGATTCCCTAGTGGCGAAGCGAGCCCGGGCGGGGCATGAAGATGACTACGGACTTCTGGTGCCCGTCGCAAGCCCCGGTACCTATATCGAGGGGGAGATTCAGCGGCGCACGCTCGAGGACGCCAAGATCCGAGCTGTGCTTACTGAGACGCTGAGCGGACCGCGGGTGATGGTGTGGCCGGAAGATGCCGACCTCGCGCGCAGGGTGCTCAATCCTGGTCGCTGACAGAACGGCGTATGACAGCCGCCCCGCATCGGGTGAGATCGTCGAGGAATCCCTCATAGCCACGATCGATGTGGTGTGGCTCGTAAATGGTGGTAGTCCCCGATGCGACGAGCCCAGCCAACACGAGACCTGCACCGGCGCGGATGTCGGCAGCCTCCACCGGGGCCCCTGACAGTGATTCACGACCGCGCACAAGGGCGTGGTGACCATCAGTTCGGACGTCCGCCCCTAGTCGCACCATCTCGTTGACGAACCGGAATCGAGCCTCGAACAGGTTCTCTGTCACCATGGCTGCTCCCTCGGCGATGGAGTTAAGCGCAATGAAATGCGGCTGAAGATCCGTCGGGAACCCTGGGTAGGGCAGAGTGACAATGTCGACGGACCTGGGCCGTGCTTCTGCTTGCACCCGGAAACCGTCAGGCAGCACGTCGATATGGGCCCCAGTTTCGGTCAGTTTGTCCAGGACGATCGCCAGATGTGCGGCGTGTGCATTGCGGATGGTGACGTCACCTGCCGTCATCACAGCGGCGACAGCCCAGGTACCCGCAACGAGACGATCCGGCACCGTGGTGTGATCCGTTGGATTGAGTACCTCAACTCCAGTGATTGTGAGGGTAGAGCTGCCCACTCCGTCGATCTGAGCACCCATGCTCTGCAGCATGGTGCAGATGTCCACGATCTCGGGTTCGCGGGCGGCGTTGTCGATGACGGTGATCCCCTCTGCCAGCACCGACGCCATCAGCAGATTCTCAGTTGCGCCAACACTGGGAAAGTCAAGCCACACATGGGCACCCGTGAGACGGGCGGAACGGGTGGCGATCAAGAACCCGTGCTCGCTGCGGACGGTTGCCCCAAGGCGCTCCAACCCATCGATGTGCATATCCAGTCCGCGGCTGCCGATGTTGTCGCCACCAGGCAGGGCTACATGAGCCTCCCCGCAGCGGGCGAGCAGCGGCCCGAGCACATTGATCGAGGCCCTGAGTTTTCGAACGAGGTCATAATCGGCTTGGTGCGAAGGAACCTCTGGCACATCGATCGTGAGGGTGCGCGCAGGGATATCTCGCTCGACAAGACAGCCAAGTCGTCTGAGCAGCTCGGCCATATACGTCACGTCCAGAATGTCGGGTACCTCACGCAAGGTCGTGACACCCGTGGCCAGCAGAGCAGCGGCCATCAACTTGAGCACGCTGTTCTTGGCACCCGTGGCGCGCACCTCGCCACACAGGCGCGCGCCGCCCGTGATTTCGAAGACATCCATGATCCTCAAGGGTATTGCACTGACGGCCGGTGGCTGCGCACGACGGTTGCCAACCGGTGCAGATGCCAACATACGGCTAGGCTCAGACCATGGTGAATTTGACGCGGATCTACACGCGAACGGGCGATGACGGAACCACCTCGTTGGGAGACATGTCGCGCGTCGACAAGAACGACCATCGCCTTCACGCCTACGCGGACACAGATGAGGCCAACTCGTGTATCGGAGTAGCCGTCGCCCTCGGAGATCTCCCGACGGACGTCCAAACGCTCCTCATTCGCATTCAGAATGAACTCTTCGATGTCGGTGCTGATCTGTGCACCCCGGTCGTCCCCAATCCGGAGTATCCACCACTGCGCGTGGAGCAGAGCTACATCGACGCACTCGAACAGGCCTGTGATACCTACAACGAGCGGTTGACTGCTCTACGGTCGTTCATTCTTCCCGGTGGCACCCCGGGAGCTGCTCTGCTTCATGTAGCCAGAACGGTTGTCCGCCGGGCTGAGCGCTCCACCTGGGCGGCCCTGGACGAGTACGGCGAGGGAGTCAACCTGCTAACTGCCCTCTATCTCAACAGACTTTCCGACCTGCTTTTCATTCTCGCCCGGGTGGCGAACCTGGACGCCGGTGGAGATGTTCTGTGGGAACCCGGTAAGGACCGGATCACACCACCGTCCTGAGAACACAACGTGGCTCGACCGTCTTCGAGGACCAGTCGAGCCACGCTTGTCTGTGTCGGTTACTGCTGGGACGCAATCCCAACGACGTAGAACTTGGACGTTGCGATCTTGCTGATGTAGTTGGCCTTTGACGCGGCAACCTTGAGTTGGAGCGTGTGCCCGTACGCGGAAAACGCCGGCTTGTAGGTCAGTGACTTGGCACTGCTCAGCACCTTGCCGTCCAGCAACCAGGTGAACTTCAGAGTTGCTCCCTTCGTCCAAGCCCCGAGGGAGCCGGTGACCGGATCGCAGGTTTGAGCGGTGAGATTGCAGGCAGCCTTGGCGATAGATGGGGCCTTCGAGTTGGTCAGGATTCCCTTGACCACCAAGGACTTTGCGGCAACTGTCTTGGTAGTGAAGCCTCTGCGCTTCGCCGAGACTGACAGCGTCACAGTCTTGCCCACAAGTGATGTGCCGGGAGTGAACCGAGGCGAGGTGCTGAGGACTTTGGTACCGGTCTTCCACGCGTAGGTGAACCGGCGGCTATTGGGATCGGACCACGTGCCTGCAACAGCCGTGAGCTGACGACCCGGTACAGCCACTCCGGCGCTGACCGCGCCTTTGACGCTTGGTGCCACCGAGTTGGTGAACGTCCCCGCCACGATGCTTACATGCTCAGAGTTGCCCTCGCGGACCTGATTGACACCTGTTGGGACGGTCACGAAGCAGGCCATGTTCCAGCCCACCATGTCCGCACTCACCGATAGGGTGCGGCCCTTGTCCCAGATCTGGTATCGACCGTCGGGAAAGCTTCGCTTCCACGTGTACAGCACATTGCCCGGAAGACCGTAGAGGGAGTACGAGCTCGCCAGATGGTAGGAGCAGGTGAGGGTTCGTCCGACTCCTGCATCACCGGCGCTGGTGATGCCGGCGACCGTCGCACACGCACCGCGCACCTCTGCATTGCAGGAAGCTGCAGTGGCGGCTGCGGGTCGAACCGTCGCGCTTGCAGGCGTTAACGAAGCAATAGGCACTACGGTCACCGCAATAGCGGCGGCAGCGATCGTACGAACAAGCCTTGACATGTCATTCCCCTCTCACCGCGCCCCCGCGATGAACCATGTGACTGCGCCCCCAGGCGATTGAGCTCCAGTGGACACTTCACGCTACCCCGGGGACCTGCTCGTGGGGATGCCCCAGTCGGTGGTCTGGGCGACCCCAAAATTGATCCCCCACAACGAAAAAACCCCCTCAAATGAGGGGGTTTTTTCGGTCAGTACTTAGCCCTGACGGGCATCAGCAGCGTGACGCTGGTCATTCAGAGCGACCTTGAGTCGTGTCTCTGCGCGCTCCTGGGCAGCTCTGGCCTCGTCGTCATCTCCGGCCGCCTTGGCCCGCTCAAGAGCCTCACGCGCCCGAGCGACATCGATCTCACCACCCAGTTCGGCAGTCTCAGCCAGAATCGACACATTGTCGTGGTCGACCGCAAAAAACCCGCCGTGTACGGCCGCCTCGATAACATCGCCAGCCGTGGTCGTGATCCGAACTGGGCTGTCGGCCAGAAGGGCAAGCACCGGCTCATGCTGCGGGAGGATACCGATCTCACCATCAAGGGTGCGAGCGATAACCCGGCTGGCGGTACCCGCCCAGATCTGCCGGTCTACCGCAACTAGAGTGACGTTGAGTTCACCCATGTCAGCCAGCCAGCTTCGCGGCGTTCTTCTCGACGTCCTCGACACCACCGCAGAGGAAGAACGCCTGCTCGGGCAGGTGATCGTACTCGCCCTCACACAGGGCCTTGAACGAGGCAATGGTCTCCTCAACCGGGACGAACGATCCCGGCTGGCCGGTGAACTGCTCGGCGACGAAGAGGTTCTGCGACAGGAAGCGCTGGATACGACGGGCGCGACCCACGAGGATCTTGTCTTCCTCGGAGAGCTCGTCGATACCAAGGATCGCGATGATGTCCTGAAGATCCTTGTAACGCTGGAGGATCTCCTTCACGCGGGCAGCCACCCGGTAGTGCTCATCACCGATGTAACGGGGGTCGAGAATTCGCGAGGTTGAGTCCAGCGGATCCACAGCCGGGTAGATACCAAGCTCAGAGATCGGGCGCGAGAGAACGGTCGTGGCATCCAGGTGCGCGAAGGTCGTTGCGGGGGCTGGGTCGGTCAAGTCATCTGCTGGCACGTAAATGGCCTGCAGTGAGGTGATCGAGTGACCACGGGTTGAGGTAATGCGCTCCTGGAGCTGTCCCATCTCATCAGCCAGGGTGGGCTGGTAACCCACAGCGGATGGCATACGACCGAGGAGGGTCGACACCTCCGAACCGGCCTGGGTGAAACGGAAGATGTTGTCGATGAACAGCAGCACGTCCTGCTTCTGCACATCACGGAAGTACTCAGCCATGGTCAGCGCCGACAGGGCCACGCGCAGACGGGTGCCCGGCGGCTCGTCCATCTGACCGAAGACCAGTGCGGTCTTGTTGATAACGCCTGACTCGGTCATTTCACCGAAGAGGTCGTTGCCCTCACGGGTACGCTCACCGACACCGGCGAACACAGACACACCACCGAACTGCTCAGCAACGCGGTTGATCATCTCCTGAATCAGAACGGTCTTGCCGACACCGGCACCACCGAACAGACCGATCTTTCCACCCTTGACGTAGGGGGTCAGCAGGTCGATGACCTTGATACCGGTAACGAAGACCTCGGTCTTGGACTCCAACTGATCAAAGGAGGGCGCCTGAGCATGGATTCCACGGCGCTCGGTGATCTGCAGGGATGACTCGGGCACATCCAGTGGCTTGCCGAGGGTGTTCCACACGTGGCCGAGGGTCACATCACCGACCGGGACGGTGATGGCATCGCCGGTATCGGTCACGGCAGCACCACGGGTAAGACCGTCGGTGGGCTGCATCGAGATGGTCCGAACCACATTGTCACCAATGTGCTGGGCTACCTCGAGGGTGAGGGTGCGCTGTCCGCCCTCGCCGCCGAAGTCGACGTCTACAAGCAGGGCGTTGTAGAGCGCCGGCATGGCTTCGACGGGGAACTCCACGTCGACGACCGGCCCGGTCACTCGAGCTACGCGACCAACCGAGGTTTGCGTCGTTGCAGTCATGGTCTTCCTCGACTCCTATGCGGATGCGGAGAGTGCGTCGGCGCCACCGACGATCTCGCTGATTTCTTGGGTAATCTCGGCCTGGCGGGCCTGGTTTGCCTGTCGAGACAGGCTCTTGATCAGTTCTTCTGCGTTGTCCGTCGCTGACTTCATGGCCCGGCGACGAGCGGCATGCTCTGAGGCTGCAGACAGCAGCAGAGCGGTGTAGACGAGGTTCTCTACATACTTGGGAAGCAGTGCATCGAGAACCGACTTTGCCGATGGCTCAAATGAGTAGAGCGGGAATGGTCCTTGACCAGCCGCAGCTGCCTCGGCAGCCGTCTTCTCCTCAACCTCAAGGGGAAGAATCCGACGAACCGTCGGTCGCTGGGTGACCATATTCTCGAAGTGGGTGTAGACAACATGGATCTCGTCCACACCACCCTCGCTGTAACTCTCGTTAAACGCCTCGAGCAGCGAGGTCGCGATCTCCTTGGCGTTCTCGTACTGCGGCTGGTCGGTGAACCCGGTCCACGAAGCGCGGATCTTGCGTCCACGGAACCGGTAGTACCCCACTGCCTTGCGACCGACGAGGAATGGCACGATCTCCAGACCCTGAGCTGAGAGCAGCGCTGAAAGCTGCTCACCCTCCTTGATCGCCGAGGATGAGTAGCCGCCGGCAAGGCCACGATCGGACGTGATCACCAAGATGGCAGCCCGCTTGCGATCAGTCAGGTCGGTGTCCAGCAACGGATGACTACCCGTGTAGGTGGACGCCGCCGACGAGATGGCTCGCGTCAACTCACGCGTGTAAGGGCTCGCAGCATCAACACGCTGCTGAGCCTTCACGATGCGCGAAGAAGCGATGAGCTCCATCGCCTTCGTGATCTTCTTGGTCGCCTGGACGGACTTGATCCGTCGTCGGAAGACCCTGAGCTGGGCACCCATGAGTCAGAGAACCTCAGCCCTTGACCCGAGTGATCGTGGCGTGCTCGACATCCTCTTCAGCCAGCGCTTCTGCAGGTGCCTCGTTGACGAGCGAGTGCCCCGCACTGGTGATGAAGTTGCGCTTGAAGGTTGCCACGGCCGCCTCAAGCAGTCCCACGCTGTCATCTGACAGATCCGTTGAACTGCGAATGGTCTCGATCACGCCAGCGTGATCGCGCTTGAGGTAGTCGAGGAACTCACGCTCGAAGCGACGAATGTCCTCGAGCGGAACGTCATCGAGCTTGCCGGTGGTACCCGACCAGACGGAGATGACTTCCTCTTCCATCGGGAATGGCTGGTACTGCGGCTGCTTGAGAAGCTCCACGAGTCGTGAACCACGCTCAAGCTGCGCCTTGGAAGCAGCATCCAGATCTGAACCGAAGGCGGCAAACGCCTCAAGCTCACGGAACTGGGCCAAATCCAGACGAAGACGACCAGCGACCTTCTTCATGGCCTTCGGCTGAGCTGAACCACCGACGCGAGAGACGGAGATACCAACGTTAATGGCTGGACGCACACCGGAGTTGAACAGGTCAGACTCAAGGAAGCACTGTCCATCGGTGATGGAGATGACGTTGGTCGGGATGTATGCCGACACGTCATTGGCCTTGGTCTCGATGATTGGAAGACCGGTCATCGACCCGCCACCCAGTTCATTCGAGAGCTTGGCACAACGCTCGAGCAACCGTGAGTGCAAGTAGAACACGTCACCCGGGTATGCCTCGCGACCCGGCGGGCGGCGCAGAAGAAGGGAGACTGCGCGGTATGCCTCAGCCTGCTTGCTCAGGTCGTCAAAGATGATCAGGACGTGCTGACCCTGGTACATCCAGTGCTGGCCGATGGCAGAGCCGGTGTAGGGAGCCAGGTACTTGAAGCCGGCAGGATCAGAAGCTGGGGCTGCGACGATGGTCGTGTAGGCCATGGCGCCGTAGTCCTCAAGGGCACCCTTGACCGCAGCGATGGTCGAGCCCTTCTGACCGATGGCGACGTAGATGCACTTGACCTGCTTCTTGGGGTCGCCGGACTCCCAGTTCTGCTTCTGATTGATGATGGTGTCGATGGCAACGGCAGTCTTGCCCGTCTGACGGTCACCGATGATCAGCTGGCGCTGACCGCGACCAATCGCGGTCATGGCGTCGATTGCCTTGATGCCCGTCTGCATCGGCTCCTTCACCGGCTGACGCTGAACAACGGACGGAGCCTGCAGTTCAAGAACGCGGCGTCCCTCCGGCACGATCGCGCCGAGCCCATCGATGGGATTGCCCAGCGGATCCACGACCCGACCGAGATATCCGTCACCAACGGGTACCGAGAGGATCTCGCCAGTGCGCTTGACCGACTGACCCTCCTCGATCCGCGAGCCGTCGCCCAGAAGAACAACACCGATCTCTCGAACATCGAGGTTGAGCGCAAGACCCAGCAGGCCGCCGTCGAACTCGAGCAGCTCGTTGGTCATGGCCGAGTGCAGACCCTCGACGCGAGCGATACCGTCTCCAGTCTCGATCACACGTCCAACAACCTCACGGGTTGTCTCGGGTGCATACGACTCGACGTTCCGCTCGATCGCGTCGCGGATGTCCTCCGGCCGGATCGTTAGCTCCGTCATGATGTCCCTTTCCTTGCGCCGTTGTGACGCCATCAATGTCACGTGCCTATCGAGCAAGTCATGTCTTGCTCGTACGTTCGTGAACTTCCTTCTTGCGACTACCGGGCCTTACCTGACCGCTCGCTACGAAGCGAGTGGAAGTACTGAGTTGCTACGCCGTAACTGCTCGCCTGGCCTGTTCCAGACGCGCTGCCACGCTGCCGTCGATCACATCGTCACCGATGCGCACGACGATTCCACCGAGCACGGTGGGGTCGATCACGATGTTCAGGCGAACCTGACGTCCCTGGAGTGTGCTGAGAGCCGTCGTGAGCCGGGCCTTCTGCTCATCAGTCAGGGCAATGACTGTCCGGACCTCGGCAAGCACCTGACTGCGCTGCTCACTGGCGATGCGGCCAAGTCCCTCAACAGCAGACGAAGGCCGCCGGCCGTGGAGGTTGCTGGCCAGATACGTCAGCAACTGTGCGGTGATGGGATGTGCCGATCCCGAGACGATGTCGCTGACAATCGCACCCTTGCGCTCAGCGGACAGCGAAGGATCCGTCAGGGCCATCTGAAGTGGCGCTGACTCGTCAACGGCACGACCGAAGGTAAAGAGTTCATCTTCGACTCGGTCGAGTACTCCCTGCTTCTCGGCCTCGATGAATGCGGCCTGAGCGCCGGTGGCCTCGACCGCATCAACGAGATCGCTCTCCCCCGACCATCGGGAAAGCACGATGTCCTTCAGAATGGCCAGAGAGGTACTGCCGATTGATGCTCCAAACAGGGAGTCGACGATCCCAGTTCGAACCGCAGCGGGCTGACCTGCATCGGCAAGTGCGATGCTCAGAGCCTTTTCACGGCCAAGAACACCAGCCACTGCCAGCAGATCTGCGGACACGGCATCAAATCCCGGCTCGTTCCTACGGGCATCGACTGATGCCTGTAGTGCAGACAGGGATTGACGCGAGGAGCCGAGCATCAGTTCGCCGCTCCATTCGCCTGAGCCTCGAGGTCAGCGATGAACCGGTCCACAGTTGCCCGTGCTCGCTCGTCATCAGCGAGTGATTCGCCCACGACCTTGCTCGCAAGAGTGATGGCCAGTGAGCCAACCTCACGTCGCAGACTTGCCAGCGTGGACGCACGCTCAGCACTAAGTGACGCCTCGGCGCGAGCGGTGACGGCGGCGGCCGCGTCGGCAGCCTCCTTTCGGGCACCATCAACGATGGCTGCCCGGTCCGCCTGTGCATTGGCGATCAACTCACTTGCCTGACGACGCCCATCTTCGAGCGCTGCCTTCCTTTCGGCGTCGGCAGCAGCAGCGTCGGCAGCCGCCACATCCGCAGCCTCAAGTGAGGTACGGATCTGGTTCTGCCTGTCCTCCAGCGCCTTGTTGATGGGTGGAAGGATCCACTTCATCAATGCAAAGACGATGAACAGGAACACGGCCAACTCGACAAAGAATGTGCCGTTTGGCAGGAGGAAGATGTCCTCAGCTAGGTTTCCCACGTCAACGCTCTCCAGTTCGATTCCAAGTACGTCGTGCTCTCAGGTGCTGGCTTGGTTCAGGCCAAGCCGCGGTGCTACTTCGCAGAGAAGACGTAGACGAAAACGACCATGAAGAGCAGGTTGATGAAGTACGCCGCCTCGACCAGACCCACGGTCAGGAAGAAGTACTGACGTGCCTTGCTCTCAATCTCTGGCTGACGAGCGATCGCCTGGATCGTCGAGCTACCTACGAGACCGTCACCGATAGCCGCGCCTGCAGCACCACCGGCAAGCGCCAGTCCGCCACCGATGAGGGCGCCCGCGATGCGAATCGCGCTATCGAGCCCTGGGTCTGCCATGTCTTCCTCCACTGTTCGGGTTCGTGCATTGAATGCTAGTTCTTCAGATATGTGGTGCTGTTGTTCAGTTCGTGCGGTCTAGCGTGCCGGGCAATCGTACGGGATGACTGACGGTGAGCGACTCACGCGCCAGTGAATCCTAGTGCTCCTCGGTGGACATTCCGATTCCGAGGTAGATCAGGGTCAAGAGGGTGAAGATGAAGGCCTGGATGCCGCCGATGAACATGGCGAAGGGCTTCCAGATCAGCTCACCGATAGGCACCGCCCAGATGGGCAGCAGGGCAGTGAGAACGGACACCATCAGCACACTCGCGAAGATGTTTCCAAAGAGTCGGAACGTAAGTGTGATCGGCTTGGTGACCTCTTCGATGATGTTGATCGGGAGCATCACCGGGTAGGGGGTGAGGTAGTGCTTGAAGTAGCCACCCACTCCACGGGCCTTGATGGAGTTGTAGTGCACAAGGAAGATCACCGTGACAGCCATAGCCAAGGGCAGGTTGACATCCGCGGTGGGTGCGGGGAACCACTCGGGGTTGTGGCCGCTGGGAATCAACTCAAACCAGTTGCAGATCAGAATAAACGTGAACAGAGCCACAGCCAGCGGCACGAACTTCTTGGCCTTGGGACCGATCGCAGACTCGGCAATGCCACCGATCTGCTCGACCAGCATCTCCCAGATCAGTTGAAGTTTGCCTGGAACACCAGAGGTGGCCTTGGCGCGGCCCAGAAATCCAAGCCCCAGAACGATCGCTGCAGCAGCGAGGGTCGCCCAGACGATGTCAAGGTTGACCTTCATTCCGAAGATCGTCACCTGGACGGCGTGGCCACCGACGTCAATGGTTGCGTCGGCGAGCAGCGCGCTGTTCAAGAAGTTCACTGACTACCTCTCACAAGGACTCTTCCGATCCTGACTCCTGCGAAGACGTGGACGTCTCACCCGAATCAGTGAGCAAAGCGCGGGAGGACAGAACAGCCCTGCCAGCGTTCACCACGAATGCAATCTGAAAAACTACCAGCCCAACCATGGCGCCAATACCAAGGGGGGGCAACCAGAGCACCAATCCGATCACAATGGCCGTAATCAGGACAAGGCGAACGGCCGAGCTGTTCCTCAACAGTCCCTTGATCTGCTTACCATCAGGCTCGTCTGTCTGGGCGTTCATGACTCCCTTACCGAGAATCCGAACGTTGAGAATGGCCGCGGCTACTCCGAAGGCGATCCCGTAACTGGCCAGCGGTGCGCCGAGCCACCACGCGATCATTGCTCCAACGAAACCGATGCCGATCGCCGTAAATACCGTGGGGCGCAGGATTTTTTCCAGGGTTCCCGCTTGAAGGTCAGTAAGTGCCACAGCGGTTCACCCCTCTCAGCAAGGTGCTGGATCTACAAGCTAGATGTGGAATCGACGCACAGGCCCCCACAGCCCACGTCCGAGTACAACCTACAGGTACCGGCGAACTTGTGCAGCGACGGCTGCCGCTGCTCCCGCACACCCCACGAGCACACCGATGACCAACCCCCACGGGGTTGTGCCCAAATGTGAATCGGCCCACAGTCCTACTACGACACCGAAAGCGACCGAGCCGGCGATGGTGGATCCCATTCCGACAAAGGCCAGAGCCCCTGGAAGATCCTTCGGCGCCGTGGTGGATTCCTCCGGCCCGTGATCGGGAGTTGGATCTGACTGGTCCACCGCTCACGCCCCGAGATGGGTCTGCCGCAGCTTCGGCCAGCGAACGGCCACGACCAGCACGATGCAGCCGCAGACGAACCACAGAGCAACCACCCCGACCGGGACGAAGGCGAGGCTGACGGCGCTGAACGCCAACAGACCGGTCCAGGCGTACATCAGCCCGACCGCCCGCTTCTGACTATGCCCCAACTCCAGCAGTCGGTGATGCAGGTGCTGCTTGTCCGGAGTGAAAGGACTACGGCCCGCGCGGGTCCGTCGAATCACGGCCAACAGCAGATCAGCCATCGGCACGGCCATGACTGCCACGGGAAGCAGGATCGGCAGAAGTGCGGGGACGAATGTCGGTCCGGGAACGACATTGGGATCCAATTGACCCACCAAGGTGATCACCGAGGTGGCCAGCAGCAAGCCGATGAGCATGGATCCGGTATCCCCCATGAAGATCCGTGCGGGATTCATGTTGTGGGGTAGGAATCCCGCGCACATGCCTGCCAGTATCGCTGAGGTGAGGGCCGCGAGCGTGGCGCGCGTGAATCCGTATTCATAGGACAGCAGATACGAGTAGGTGAAGAACGCCAGCGACCCGATACCCACGATCCCGGCTGCGAGGCCGTCCAGCCCGTCAATGAAGTTGATGGCGTTCACGGAGACCACAACCACCAGGACGGTGAGCAGCACCGAGGTCACGGGATCCAGAACGAACGTTCCCCCGATCGGCAGCCAGACAATGGCGATGCCCTGCATCGCCATGACAGCAGCGGCGAACGCCTGACCAGCAAACTTCGTCGGTGCGTCCAAACCCCACCTGTCGTCGACTACCCCGATAACCACCAGAATTCCTGCCGCCAGCAGCAGAGCCTTTGGTTCAGATGAACCGTGGAACACCGAGCTCATCAAGGGCAGCTGTCGGGCCAGCAGAAGTGCAGCAACCAGTCCGGCTGCCATGGCCAGACCACCCATCCGAGGAGTGGGCTCATCGTGCACATCCCGGTCGCGCACCTCCGCCATAGCTCCCCACCGCAGGGCAATCGATCTGGCGACCGGAGTCGTCAGATACGTCACCGCGGCGGCGATGACCAAGCAGAGGAGATATTCGCGCACGTGACCAGTGTCCTACGGATCAGCCTCTAGGACGCATATGCCGGCTTGCTGGCAACAAGTGTTGCAACTTCTTGCGCAACCGCCGGAATATCTGTCCCATTCGTGTCCTTCACTGCACGAGCGATCAGGGACGCGATCAACCGCATGTCGGCCTCGTCCATCCCCTGAGTCGTCGTGGACGGAGTTCCAACCCGGATACCGGAGGCAACACTCGGCGGCTGGGGGTCGTACGGAATTGCATTCTTGTTGAGGACGATACGTGCAGCCCCGGCGCGGGCCTCTGCCTCAGCGCCCGTGACCCCGATTCCCTGAAGGTCAAGAAGGGACAGATGAGTATCGGTACCTCCAGAGACAGGGCGCATTCCGTGCTCGGCGAGACCCTCGGTCAACGCGATCGAGTTGGCAATGACCTGACGGGTGTATGCCTGATACTCGGGAGTTGCGCACTCCTTGAGTGCAACGGCCTTTGCAGCAACACCGTGCATGAGTGGGCCACCCTGCATCATCGGGAAGACCGCCTTGTCAAGAGCTGCTGCGTGCTCAGCCTTGCAGACCAACATGCCACCGCGCGGGCCACGCAGAACCTTGTGCGTGGTGAAGGTGACGACATCGGCGTAGGGAACTGGGCTCGGGATTGCCTTGCCGGCAACGAGGCCGATGAAGTGTGCTGCATCCACCATGAGAATCGCACCCACCTCGTCAGCTACCTCGCGGAAGGCTGCGAAGTCGATGAGTCGCGGGATCGCCGATCCCCCGCAGATGATCATCTTGGGGCGGTGCTGACGAGCGAGATCACGCATCTGGTCGTAGTCGATGTCTTCGGTTGTCTGACTCACGCCATAGGGGACCGCGTTGAACCACTTTCCGCTGAACGACACACCCGAGCCATGGGTCAGGTGGCCGCCGTGAGGCAGTGCCATCGCAAGAACCGTGTCACCGGGCTTACAGAACGCACCGTAGGCGGCAATGTTGGCACTCGCACCACTGTGTGGCTGGACGTTGGCATGGTCGGCACCGAACAATTCCTTGGCACGCTCGATGGCCAGATTCTCCGCCTCGTCAACAACCTCACATCCACCGTAGTAGCGCCGACCCGGGTAGCCCTCGGCGTACTTGTTTGACAGGGTTGAGCCCAGTGCAGCCAGTACCGCTGGTGACGTGAAGTTCTCACTGGCGATCAGCTGGAGCCCGCTGTTGAGTCGATCGCGCTCCTCGAGCAGGATTCGCGCAATATCTGGATCGATTGCCTGGAGGGCGGAGAAATCCGGGCCCCAAGCTGGTGTCGGCGTCGTCATGGAGGAACTCTAGTCGGAAAGGATCTCGGGACAGACAGTGCGTAGCGTGTCTACGTCAATTGCGCCCTGACGCACCACGCGGGGCACGGCACCAGTGAGATCAACGATGGTGCTCGGAACAGCATCTCCACTCGGTCCGGCCTCCAGGTAGATCGAAACCGATTCGCCCAACTGCTCAAGTGCCTCTTCGGCCGTGGTTGCCGGTGACGATCCGGATCTGTTCGCACTGCTGACCGCCATGGGACCGGTACTTCGCAGGACTTCGATCGCCACCGGGTGCAGTGGCATTCGAACGGCCACCGTTCCGTCGATATCCCCCAGGTCCCACGCCAGCGAATGCTGAGCCTTGACCACCACGGTGAGGGCACCGGGCCAGAAGCCGTCCATCAAGTCCCGTGCGGCAGGGGTCAGGTCGTAGGCCAATCCGTCGATCACATTTGGATGCCCCACCAGAACCGGGACCGGCATATCGCGTCCACGTCCCTTGGCGGCCAGCAATTCCGTGACGGCCGTGGGAGAGAAGGCGTCGCACCCGATTCCGTAGACGGTATCGGTCGGAATTACGACGAGATCGCCCCGACCAACTGCGGTGGCCGCCGCGGTTATTCCGCGGATTCGATCGACCGGATTGTCCATGTAGAAGGTCAGAGTCACAGGTAGATCCTGCCGCATCCCGGCCTAACTTCCACCGATACCCGCCAAACGGCTCCTACGGCTCGTGGAGAGTGTCGATGTGCGCAGGTGATCACTAAGGACGGTTGGCGGTTGTGAGTCGATCTCGACCTGTGAGGTCGACATGATCTGCGACCGCTATGAATCCGGCATCTCTCACAACCTGCGGTACGCCATGCTCACCGGCGGACTCCCCCTGCTGATCACTGTGTTCGATCACAAGCACTCCACCTGAACGCAGCAGGGACCATGCCACCTGAACAAGCTGGCGCACCACGTCAAGGCCATCACTTCCGCCGTAGAGCGCTGCCGGCGGATCAAACTCGCGCACTTCGGGATCACGCGGAACGGCATTGGTCGGAATGTAAGGAGGGTTCGTGACGACGACATCGACCCTTCCATTGAGCTGGGCAAGCAGATGCTCGTGAACGGTGGTCGCATCCGCGTGATGAAGCACGACCTGGGAGTTGACGGACGCAACCGATTCGTGGTGTCGGTCGACATTGCGACGCGCCCACGTATGTGCGTCCTCCTCATGTTCGACTGCGTGCACGATCGAGCCAGGAACCTCCGTTGCCAGAGCAAGGGCGATGGCCCCCGAGCCTGTGCACAGATCTACGGCCAGCCGCTCATCTACCTGTTCTCGCAGGGCACGAATCGCGTACTCCGCCACCGTCTCAGTCTCCTGGCGCGGGATGAACACTCCCGGTCCGACCTCGAGTATCAGATGACGAAACGGGGCTTCACCCACGAGGTGCTGCAGGGGAACCCGGGCCGCGCGTTTGGCGATCAAGGATTCGAATCGGACCTGATCGGTCGGATCTATGGGGTCGGACATGATGATCCGTCCACGTGTAATGCCCAGAGTGTGGCTCAGCAGGAGCTCAGCATCCACCCGCGGAGTGGCCACACCCGCGGCCGCAAGTCGTCGTTCGGCATCCACCAGCACATCCCGCAGGGTTCGCTGCGGAGGCTCCCAGCCCGGCATCAGGACCCTTCACCCAGGGCGGCCATGCGAGCGGCCAGATCTGCGTCGACACAGGCCTGGATCACCGGCTCGAGCTCACCATCGAGGACGTAATCCAGGTTGTACGCCTTGAATCCGACCCGGTGATCACTGATGCGGTTCTCCGGAAAGTTGTAGGTGCGGATCCGCTCACTTCGATCCACCGTACGCACCTGTGAACGCCGGGCATCTGAGGCTTCCTTGGCCGCTGCCTCCTCAGCAAGCGCGACCAGCCGGGCCCGGAGGATTCGCATCGCGGATTCCTTGTTCTGAAGCTGGCTCTTCTCGTTCTGACAGCTGACCACGACGCCCGTCGGGAGGTGAGTGATGCGAACAGCCGAGTCGGTGGTGTTGACGCTTTGCCCACCCGGACCACTCGACCGGTAGACGTCGATACGAAGATCGTTGGGATCGATCTCGACCTCAACATCTTCGGTTTCCGGCAGCACCAATACACCGGCCGCACTGGTGTGGATGCGCCCCTGGGATTCAGTGGCGGGAACCCGTTGAACTCGGTGAACACCACCCTCGTACTTGAGTCGAGCGAATGGAGCCTCACCGGGCTCGGCGACTCCCCTGGATTTCACTGCGACTGTCACATCCTTGTAACCGCCGAGGTCGGACTGCTCAGACTCGATGACCTCAGTAGCCCAGCCACGCCGCTCGGCATAGCGCAGGTACATACGCAGCAGATCCCCGGCGAAGAGCGCGGACTCATCCCCTCCCTCACCGGCCTTGATCTCAAGGATCACATCAGAGTCGTCCAGCGGATCACGCGGAATGAGCAGCACTGCGAGATGATCGGCGAACTCCTGCTGCTGCGCAGCAAGGGCATCAGCCTCAGCCCGAAAACTCGGGTCATCGGCACCAAGTTCACGAGCCGCCTCGAGATCCTCCCCAGCTTGAAGCCATGCGCGGTAGGTGCTGACAACCGGCCTCAGCTGGGAGTACCGGCGACCGAGCTTGCGGGCAGCATTCTGATCAGCGTGAATGCCCGGATCGGCAAGCTTGCCCTCAAGGTCGACGTACTCATCGACGAGTGCTTCAACTGCTTCAAACACTGCATCTCCCGATAGTGGCTCGAGCCGCACACAAGGCGGACCTTCTCCCAAAACGACGGCGGGGCGTCGCACCGATCACCTCGCAGCCAAAGCCACGTGATCGTGCAACGCCCCAACAGTCAGTGCTAAGCGTCGGCCTTCTTGCCGCCGAAGCGCTTCTCAAACTTGGCAACGCGGCCACCGGTGTCGAGGATCTTCTGCTTACCGGTGTAGAACGGGTGGCACTGGTTGCACACCTC
>CAXBQZ010000002.1:0-97806 GCA_963978055.1 uncultured bacterium | reverse complement strand
GAAAGCATGCCAGGGCCAGAAATCTCTGGGTTACCTGTCGAGTGGATCCACCGAAAGCCTTTCTGCGCGTCGCCGATGACGGCCAAGGCTTGGGATCACCACGGGGCGACTCCTACGGCCTCGAGATCATGCGCGAGCGGGCCGATCGCATCGGAGCCGAGCTCTCAGTGCGCCAGCGCGTTGGCGGGGGGACTGTCGTCGAGTTGATTCTGGGTGGCTCCACTATCGTCGCTCCGCCGGTATCCGTCCGGATGGACAACCCATCAACTAACCCGACGTCATCCATTCAGCCAAGTGTCGAAACCATCTAGTCAGCTTTCGGATCCAAGCGGACTTTATCGACCCTAAGCAGGTATTACTGTGATCCAACTCCTGCATTCTTATGAGCACATGAGCCGGTCACACAAATTGCGTGTGAGATACTGGTAGAACAATCGGAATAGGGGATAACCGAATGACAATCAGCGTGCTTTTAGTGGACGACCATGAACTCATCCGACAGGGACTGCGTAGAGCCTTCGAGCGTGACCAGGAGTTTGAGGTGGTCGGCGAGGCCAGTTCCGTTGCCGATGCAAAGCGTCTGATTGGGTTGGTCAATCCCGATGTCACAATCCTTGACGTACGGCTCCCCGATGGCAACGGCCTCGAGGCCTGTAAGTCCATCCGCAAGGATCGAGCCGACATGGGCATCGTCATCCTCACCATGTACGCAGGTGACGACCAGTTGTTTGAGGCGTTGGAATCCGGCGCATCCGCATTTGTCCCCAAGAACGCCCCCGCCGAGGATGTGGTGGCCGCCGCCAAACATGCGAAGAGTTCACCGCACTCATTCACGGCGAATGACCTCAATGAGGCCATGCGACGTAAGCTCTCACCAGCGGGGCCGCAGCTTTCCCCGCGTGAGAAAGAGGTGCTTGAACTTCTGGCTGATGGGCTTGGTGTGGCACAGATCAGTCGCCAGCTCTACATCAGCGAGTCCACCACCAAGACCCACATCAGCAAGCTCTACGAGAAGTTGGGCGCTGGCAACCGTGCTCAGGCACTGATGACGGCACTCAAACTCGGACTGCTCAAGCACGAGGAACTACCCTCCTGATAGGCGTTGCCCGGCAAACATTCGTGCGGCCTTGATCCGTTCCGGCGAGGTTGGGTGGCTCGCGAACCAGACGTAGCGCCATACACGTGGCCTAAGAGCCGCCACGTTGTGAATTGCCAACGCCTGGTGCATGCGCACCATGGCAGCCGGATCCTGCGTGAGTTCGAAGCTGTGCTGATCTGCTTGACGCTCGATTCGTCGGGAGATCCCGTTCATGACGGGTGCGGCAATGAACGACGTCCAGCCAGCAACAATGATGAGGATCCCGACAACCGCTGGGTCCGCAGGTCCGGATGCGTGTCCAAACACCAGAACGGCTGGAATGTCTAGCAGTATGGCCAACCCGAAGACCAATGCGGCGGCACCGAAAGCTCCGACCAGCGTCCCGTAGATCACGTCACGAGCTACGACATGACCAAGCTCATGTGCCACAACCGCGACCACCTCATCGTCATGGTCACGATCCAGAAGGGTGTCGTGTACAACGATGCGTCTGGTGGGGCCGAATCCTGACACGTAGGCGTTCAGTGCAGATGTTCGTTTGGATGCATCGGCGACCAGAACCTCACGTACGTGCACGCCGTCGCGATCTGCCATCTGCAGAAGCTCATCACGAAGTTCCCCTGGGGCGAGCGGGATGAACCTGCTGAACATCGGCTCGACGACAACCGGGAGGATGAACGACAGCACTACGACCAAGACCACCGCCGCTGCGGCTACCGGTAGCCACCAGCGGAACGGCCATAGACGGGCGGCACCAATCACCCCCACCGCGGCCACAACCGCGAGTAGAAGGCTCAGCAACTCGGCAACTGCAGCATCGCGCCACCAACGACCCCAGGACCCCGTCGCCAAACCTACGTCTAGCAGTATCAGCCGTGATCTGACTGCCGCGGGCAGCCCAACTGCCCACGTGCTCACGAGCACGAACGTCGTTGCGACCGCGGTCGCAGGTGCCCATCCCCCAGGCACAGAGTCCGCAATACGAGCAACCGCACCGCTGCCAGTCAGCACAACAGGGATCAGCAGGCTGATGACGAGTGACAGGTACCCCCAGGGCCGAATCCGTTCGTGAAATCGTTCCTCGCGATCTCGCTGTTCATGAGTGAAATCCGCGTCGATCTCGGCGGACGACACCGCAACGCGCGGCAATCTGGGAACCCAGTGCAGGCAGGTGAGGGCCAGAAGAAGCAGAGCAAGGCCCGCCCCGATCCAGGCGCTGCTCATGGTGACGGAGAGGACGCTGGTGTACTCCCAGCTGTCGATGGTCCAGAAGGTACTTGCGTTCTCTCCGGAGCAGCCGCGGAGTTGTCGAGTGCCGCCTCCTGCGCGAATGGGAGTCCCGCCACCTGGTGCAGACGTGCATTCCAATGACGGACGAAGTCCTCGACACTGATTCCGTAGACCTCGTGGATCGCAGCAGCGAGGTTCTCATCTGAGGAGCCAGTGCCCTCGGAGGTGAGTCGGTAGGTTCTCACCAGCTCAGCGATCCCCCCATCATCGGCAAGTTCATCGCAGGCTATGAGTGCACTCTCGTATGCGATATTGAGATCAGGTCCGGAGAAGTCATCAGCACCGGGGAGATGATCGAAATTTTCACCGTCACGGAGCGCATCGACCACATCGGCCGCTGCCACCGCTCGGGAAACTCCACTGTCCTGATAGCCGATGTACTCGGCCAGGCCCTCCTCCAGCCACAGCGGGGTTGCATCCGTGGACCCAGATCCAGTGGCAACATGCACGACCTCGTGCCGGAGCACGATCTCACGTCCGAGAGATGACAGCCCCTGCATGGTTGGTGTGTTCAACCAGATTCGGGGGGAACCAGGATCACCAGAAGCGGTCTCCATGGACGTCACAGCTGCGATGTCCTCTAGGGAGGCGCGTGACCTACCAAGTCCCTTCTCGATCTGGATCCCGGTTTTGGGAACGATGATCACCAGCCGCTGGGTCCAGTCAGTTCCCCAATCCTTGGTGACGGCTGGGATAACCGCATCACCCACACCCAGATAGCGTTGAAGAACCTCATGGGTCTGATCGATGCCTATCACCGTTGTGCGCTGACCAATCAGCACCGAGATGTCGCCAAGTTCCCACACGGGTTTGCGTCCCACAGAATGCTCGGCCGCAATTCGCCAGCCGGTGTCGGAATGCTGCAGCGCCAAATCCTCACGGAAGGTTGCAACCGCAGCATCCATCGGAAGTCGGTAGCGAACAAGAGCGGAAACCGTCGCCTGAGTCGGGTCAGAGTCCGAGGTGACTGACGTAACGGAGTACTGATAGGAAACCGGCGCCAAGACACTGATTCGACTGAACAGAGGGACTGCTGCCAGGGGAACTTGCTCTCTGGACCAGGTGGTGGCATCACCGAGCAGCAATGCATCAGCGCGATCACGAAGCAGCCGTTCGATGGAGTTGCGTCGCACGACGGGATCAATGACCTCTGCGGGCAGACTCGGGGAATCCGTCACCGGCTTTGGCGCCGCCAGACCGTTCTGCCCTCCTGCTGATGTTGAGCCAGTTCCCTTCGAAGGCTGACCGCCAAGCCGCTGAACCAGAACACCAGCACCGAGGAGCACACCCACCAGGACCGCCACACACAGGCCGGCCGCGACGACCATCCATGCCCTGCGCCACGAGCGCGGTGACTGCGCCTGGCCGGGACTGAGATGGCTCATACCTACACGTTACGTCCCCCTGACATCACCTGTCGCCTCACCATTGGTGATGTGCCGGTCCGATGGATCGCAATCCACACGCTCAGCACTACGACACAGCTCGTCCTACCCGACTGTGTGTCTGGCGTTGGCTGTCGGCATGTGGAACCAGTCGCAGCGGGGGAAGTAGTCCGGAATCAGCCAACACGGCCAGTGCCTCGCGCTCCTCTTCCGCAATTCCATCCCCCGCCGCCCATGGCATGGGACCGAGGACGAATGAGACCACGCAATCACCACATGCCGCCGGGCGTACTTGGCATGAATCACAATCGATAATCATTTCTGCCCACCTACCTGTCGTATCGTTCACCTGACTCAGCGTTCGCGCCGAGAACTGGTCGACCATCTGCGTTGAGAGTTCATCTGCTGTTGTAAATGACAGTAGGTGGCGGGTCTGACAGTGCGGGTCGACGGTGAGCGTTGACCGTGCTGGCTTGCAGGCTCGTTTGGCAGGATCGGCGCGTCACATCGTCAACGTCAGACCCTGTCTCTACCGTCATCGATATGGGACACCAGACCAGCTTCGATGATCTCGGAACTCCACTGTCCGAGGTCACCTTCGTCGTCGTCGACCTAGAGACAACCGGTGGGTCACCCGCCGATGCCGGAATTACCGAGATCGGAGCCGTGAAGGTCCGTGGCGGCCAGGTCATAGGCGAATTCCAGACACTGGTGAATCCCGGGATTCCCGTTCCGGCGTTTATAGCGGTGCTTACCGGTATCACCGATGCAATGCTCTGCGACGCACCCCCCTTGTCGGTGGCGCTGCCCGCCTTCCTTGATTTCACTGCCGGCTGTGTTCTGGTGGCACACAACGCTCCGTACGACATCTCCTTTCTCAAAGGTGGATGCGTCAGGCTTGGTCGCAGTTGGCCTGAACACGCCGTCGTCGATACGGCACGACTTGCCCGCTCGGTCCTGCTGCGTGGTGAAGTTCGCAACTGCAAGCTCGGCACGCTTGCACAGCACTTTCGTTCCGCCACCACACCAAATCACCGTGCCCTTGACGACGCCCGAGCAACCGTCGACGTCCTACATGGACTGATCGAACGAATCGGGAGCCTTGGCGTTCACTCGTTGGACGAACTGGTCACCTATACATCGCGTGTTTCTCCCGCTCAACGAAAGAAGCGGCACCTCGCCGATGGCCTTCCTGATGCACCAGGGGTGTACGTCTTCCGCGATCACACCCATGAAGCGCTCTACGTTGGCAAGTCACAGCGAATCCGCTCCCGGGTTCGCACATACTTCACCGCCTCGGAAACACGCACTCGAATGGCCGAGATGGTTGGTATCGCCACGAGCGTCGATGCGATCGTGTGCAGTTCGCCACTGGAGGCAGAGGTCCGTGAGGTACGCCTGATCACACAGCTCAATCCGAGGTACAACCGCCGAAGCAAGAACAGTGGCCGTGCGGTCTGGGTCAAGCTCACCGTAGAGCCGTTCCCTCGACTTTCCGTCGTTCGCGAGGTGCGGGACGATACCCAACAGGGGGCCGCCTATCTCGGACCCTTCCCCTCACGGACGAGCGCACTGGAAGCAGTTGAGGCCCTGCACGCAGCTATCCCCCTGCGCACCTGCAGCGACAGGATCTCTCCGACGAAACTCGCCACGACAGCATGTGTTCTCGCCGAGATGGGCCGCTGCTCGGCACCATGTGTCGGTGGCATCGATGCCGACCGGTACGCAGAGATCGCGACTCGGATGCGCAATGCCCTCATCACCGATGGGAGACTGGTTGAGCAGCCGTTGCGCGACAGACTGACCGCCCTGTCAGCCGAGCTGCGGTTTGAAGAGGCCGCGGTATGGCGTAATCGGCTGGAGACCTTCGCTCGGGGGGCTGCCCGTGCACAGGAGATCGCCGCGCTCGTTGGCATCCCAGAACTCATTGCCGCCCGCCCACTGGCCGATCGATCCTGGGAGATCCACGTGATTCGGTATGGGCGTCTGGCTGGGGCAGCCAGGGCCGCCGCTGGAACCAACCCGCGCGACACCGTCTCAGCACTGGTCGCAACCGCAGAACAGGTGGCGCCCGAGAGTCGCACCGTCCCGGCAGGACTGATCGAGGAAACCACTCTGATCCTTAGATGGCTGGCCAGCGATGGGGTGCGACTTGTCCCTGGTTCACATCAGATCCAGTGGTCCCTGCCGGCACATGGTGCATCAGGACTGCTATCGCGACTCACGCACGCGCGCCAGGAGATTGTGGTGCCTTTACCTGTATTCGATCGCAACCTTCGTCCAGCCGGATAAAGTTGCACCATGATTACAGCGCTGGTGTTCATCAGAACGCAGGTCAATGAGGTCAACTCAGTCGCCGAATCCGTTGCGTCCATCGACGGAGTCAGCGAAGTTTTCTCCGTCACCGGAGATCTCGACCTGGTGGCCCTTGTCCGCGTTCACTCCCTCGAGCAGGTGAGTGATGTGGTCACCGGAGGAATCTCAAAGACCCCCGGGATCGCGTCGACGGAGACCCACGTCGCCTTCCAGACCTACAGTCGTCAGGATCTTGACGCAGCCTTCTCGATCGGTCTGGACTGACGCCCGCTGAGTCAGATCGACTGAGCCTTCAATTCGCCAGAAACAGCGATCCACCGCTCAAGGACGCGCCCGGCCGCTCCACTGTCGATTGCCTCAACTGCTCGGGGCAGCGCTGCTGCCAGCCGATCGGCGACTGTTCCGGTTGAGGCAGTTCCAGCCGCCGCATCGAAGGCAACCAGGGCACCCGCCGCGCCAAGGAGAACGGCATCTCGAACGGGGTCCAGTTGGTCGGACCGCTCACCCATCACCACGGATCTGGCCACCGCCGCGTTGAACTGGGCATCCTGACCACGCAATGCGTGTGGTGCAGGTGAGCGGATCCCCAATGCAGTCGGGTCGATCAACTCTTCAACGACCACATCACCCGTGGCATCCCACACCCGTGTCGGGGCGGAGGTTGAGAGTTCATCAAGGCCATCCTCACCCCGAACGACCAGAGCCCGCGTTCCGCGCCCGAGTAATACCTGAGCCATGAGTGGGGCGAGCCGGATATCGGCACATCCCACGATCTGAGCTGCTGGGCGGGCCGGATTCGCCAGCGGGCCGAGGATGTTGAACACGGTGGGCAGGCCAAGTTCACGTCGGGCGACGGCAGCATGACGCATTCCCGGATGGAAGACCGGTGCGAAGCAGAATGCGATCCCGGCCCGCTCGACACACGGACCAATGGCGCTCGGTGGCAGATCCACCACTACGCCGAGCGCCTCAAGCACATCTGCTGAACCTGCAGCTGAGCTTGCCGCCCGGTTGCCATGCTTGACCACGGGTGCACCGGTCGCGGCAACCACAATCGCCGACATGGTGGAGATGTTCACTGTGTTGGAACGATCACCACCTGTTCCGCATGTGTCCACCACCGGCCCGATCGCAGCGGGGATCGTCACCGATCCGGCGTGATCGAGCATTGCACCGACAAGTCCGGAGATCTCCGCTGAGGTTTCCCCTTTCGCCCGCAGGGCTACCAGAAAGCCCGCCAACTGCACTGCTGTGGCATCACCGGACATGGCCTGATCCATGGCCCAGGACGCCTGTGCGGCGACCAGATCCTCACCACGCAGCAGCGCAGCGGTCAGATCAGGCCATGTACTGCCCTGAATGCTGGCCGAGGTCGACATGAATCTGGGCGGTCAGCGACCGGTGAGGGCTGCTCGAGGGCGCAGCAGAGCGGCAGCCGCGGAGGCCAGAAGCACCGGATCGATCGGATGAGGAACCACGGCCTCGGCCTGGGACCAGGTCGCCAACCAGGCATCCTGTGGCCGACCGGTGAGCAGAAGGGCAGGGGGTGCATTGAAGATCTCGGTCTTCATCCGGCGCGCAATACCCATTCCGCCCGAGGGAACTGCCTCACCGTCCAGAATCACCAGATCCACTCCACCCTTGTCGAGATGGCGGACGACCATGGGCTCGGTGGCACATTCGATGTAGTCCACAAAGGGCAGGTCGATCGCCGGACGGCGGCCCAGAGCAGCTCGGACGGTGGACCGAACATTGGCGTCATCACTGTAAACAAGGACAGTAAGGCGAGGCTCGACCGTGTCAGAACTCATGCCCGCATGCTATCGCAGGCGGTGTTGACCCCCTGACGTCGAGGATCGATTTGTGCGCGTTTTCACGAATGTCGGCCCATCTCCCGGTCGGGGCTGATGTGGCCTTCGCCACGCCCAAACAAAAATAGGGGGGGTGGACGTGCCGCCGGTGTGAATACCTGCCAGAATCCATCCGTGGCGACTGCAACTGTGATTGACAACCATTCCGCCCACGCGACGTCCAACAGGCCAAATATGGTCTCTGTCGGCACGATCGTGTGGCTGTCCAGCGAGCTCATGTTCTTCGCGGCTCTGTTCGCGATGTACTTCACGATGCGCGCGGTCAACTACGACATCTGGCACAACTACACCGAACACCTGAACATCCCATTCGCCACCGTCAACACCACGATCCTGGTGCTGTCCTCGGTCACCTGCCAGCTGGGCGTCTTTGCCGCGGAACGGGGTGATGTCAAGAAGCTCCAGATGTGGTTCATCATCACCTTCATCATGGGATCGGTCTTCGTAGCCGGCCAGATCACCGAGTACTCAGAGCTTGTGCGAGAAGGCATTACGCTCTCGTCGTCGGCCTACGGGTCGGTGTTCTACCTCACGACCGGATTCCACGGAATGCACGTGACGGGCGGCCTGATCGCCTTCCTCTTCGTCCTGGCCCGTACCTACGTCTCGCGGCGATTCACTCATCGGCAGGCCACGTCCGCAATCGTCGTCTCCTACTACTGGCACTTCGTTGACGTGGTCTGGATCGGCCTGTTCACGATGATCTACCTCATCAGGTAAGGATCGGATCTCAGCACCAAGTCCCGCAGCAACATGTTTGGAATCAGAGAGAGAAAAAGGGCGCACGTGACCAGCACCTCAGTTCGACGCAACAAGGCCACCGGCTTGGTCGTCCTGCTCGCCGGCTTGGTGATGACGGGGGTTGGGTACGCAGCCGTCACCAGCACCGCTGAAGCATCGGTGGCAACGGCCTCGCAATCCCAGATCGATCAGGGTAAGCAGCTGTACCAGCAGGGTTGTGCTACCTGTCACGGAATGGCTGCACAGGGCACATCAGAGGGCCCCAGCCTGATCGGGGTAGGAGCCGCAGCAGTCAACTTCCAGGTCTCCACCGGACGCATGCCCCTTGCCGCACCGGCAAATCAGGCCCCCCAGAAGGTGCCTGTGTACACCGAAGACCAGATCGCCGCCCTCGCGGCCTACGTCGCCTCACTCGGCCCCGGCCCTGCGATTCCATCCGACGAAGACCTGAACACCTCGGACGCTAACCTTGCCGAAGGTGGGGTTCTCTTCCGCACCAACTGCGCCCAGTGCCACAACTTCGCCGGTCACGGCGGCGCCCTGAGCAATGGCAAGTACGCACCGAACCTCATGAACGCGACCCCGCGTGAGATCTACGAGGCAATGCTCACCGGCCCGCAGAACATGCCCGTTTTCAACGACAAGACACTGCCACCGGCGCAGAAGCGTGCGATCCTGAAGTACATCAACGAGCTTCAGACAGCTCCGAGCCCAGGTGGTCTGGCTCTCGGCTCACTTGGCCCCGTAACTGAGGGCCTCTTCATCTGGACCGTCGGCCTTGGTGCCCTCCTCGCAGTCGCAGTATGGATCGGAGCAAAGGTTCGATGAGTAGCGATCACAAGACGGACGTTGCCACGACGGGCATCGTCGAGGGCGATATCGTCGAGTTCCCTTTGCCCCCACACCATCACCGGCTTACAGACACCGACCCGCGGGCAGCTCGTCGTGCCGAACGTCAGGTGTCGACCATGTTCATCCTGTCGGCCCTGTGCATCATCGGGTTCATCGCGGCCTACGTCGCCATTCCGGAGACCTCCTACCTGGATCTGGGCCCCATCGGAACGCTTCAGACGTCGAACCTGATGCTGGGTCTCACTTTCGGCCTGGGAACTCTCCTGATCGGAATTGCTGCGATCCACTGGGCCAAGAAGCTCATGTCGGACGAGGAGATCGTCGACTACCGCCATCCCCTTGGCTCCCCTCAGGAGGACAAGGATGCGGCGAAGGCGGCTTTCGAAGCCGGTGTGGCCGAGTCCGGATTCGTCGAGCGCAAGATGGTGCGACGCACCCTTCTCACCGCGTTGGCCGTGTTCCCCCTCCCCCTGATCGTGCTACTCAAAGACATGGGGCCACTGCCCGGTGATTCACTGCGCCACACGATTTGGCGCAAAGGCAGCCGCATCGTCGTCGACGTTACGGGCCAGCCGCTGCGCCCAGAGGATATGCAGGTGGGCTCTCTGGTCTCGGCCTCGCCGGCAGACCTCAACGCCATTCAGGAGGCCGACGGCGACCAGAATGCTCGAGCCAAGGCCTCGATCATCTTGGTGCGTATGAAGCCAGGTGACATCGTGTCCGAGCAGGGTGAAGGCTGGTCGTGGAACGGCATCTTGGCCTTCTCCAAGATCTGCACCCATGTGGGCTGCCCCATTGCGCTGTACCAGCAGCGCACTCACCATCTTCTCTGCCCATGCCACCAGTCCACCTTTGACCTCGCCGACTCGGGCAAGGTCGTCTTCGGCCCGGCGGCCCGCGCAATGCCGCAGCTGCCCATCACCGTCGACAGCGAGGGATATCTCGTGGCCCAGAGTGATTTCCAGCAACCCGTCGGACCCAGCTTCTGGGAGCGTGCATGAGCGCCGTAGTTGATGAAGTAGGCAAGGCGATCGGACGTGCAGATGAGCGCGCCCCGATCTCGTCACTTCTCAAGGACAATCTTCGCAAGGTCTTCCCGGACCACTGGTCATTCATGCTCGGTGAGATTGCGCTGTACTCATTCATCATCCTGCTGCTGACGGGCGTCTACCTCACCATCTGGTACCAGCCGTCAATGCAGGACGTCGTCTACCACGGCTCCTACCAGCCGTTGGTCGGAATCCCGATGTCTGAGGCGTACAACTCCGCTCTGCACATCAGTTTCGACGTCCGCGGCGGCTTGCTGATCCGTCAGATTCACCACTGGGCAGCCCTGTTCTTCATGGCAGCCATGGCCGTGCACATGTTCCGAATCTTCTTCACCGGAGCATTCCGCAAGCCACGTGAGTTCAACTGGGTCATCGGTGGTTCGATGATCCTGATCGGCCTGCTCGAAGGCTTCGCCGGCTACTCACTGCCTGATGATCTGCTCTCCGGTGTTGGTGTGCGCATCGTCGCCGGCATCATCGAGTCGATTCCGGTCGTTGGTACCTACCTGCTGTTCTTCATCTTCGGCGGGCAGTACCCCGGCCACGACTTCATTCCGCGCCTCTACACCTTCCACGTACTTCTCGTGCCTGCGATCCTGCTGGCCAGTGTTGGCCTTCACCTGATCCTGATCTTCTACCACAAGCACACGCAGTACCCCGGACCTGGACGAACCAACGAGAACGTTGTCGGCTTCCCGTTGTTCCCCGTCTACACCGCCAAGGCTGGTGGGTTCTTCTTCATCGTGTTCGGCGTCACCGTCCTGATGGCTGCCTTCGTCACCATCAACCCAATCTGGGCTTATGGGCCCTATGTGCCAGATCAGGTCACCGCAGGTTCCCAACCGGACTGGTACATCGGCTTCGTCGATGGTGCACTGCGAGCGTTCCCGAACTGGGAGTGGGAGGACTTCCTGGGTCACACATGGAGTTGGAACATCCTGCTCCCCTGTGTGGTGATGCCGGGCATCCTGGTGACGTTGCTGCTGTCGTACCCGTTCCTCGAGGCATGGATCACTGGCGACACCCGTGAGCACCACCTGCTGGATCGTCCTCGCAACGCCCCAACGCGCACTGCGATCGGTGTCATGGCCATCACGTTCTACGGCATCCTGGTCATCAACGGTGCCAACGACATCGTGGCTCAGGCATTCAACCTGTCGATCAATCAGCTGACCTGGTTCACCCGCATCGGGGTCTTTGTGATTCCGCCGCTGGCGTTCATTGCCACGCGTCGATTCTGCCTCGGCCTGCAGCGTCGCGACCGCGACCTGCTGCTCCACGGCCGTGAGAGTGGTCAGATCCTGCGCCTGCCACATGGTGAGTTCATCGAGATCCACACCCCGATCAGTGATGACGAGAAGGCAGTCATCCTGGCCAAGCGCGATATTGCACCCATCGAGGCGCCGCCCGCGACGGATGAAAATGGTGTCGCAACTCCAGGACTGCGTACGAAGCGGTGGCGGGCCAAGTTGTCCAACGCCTACTTCGGCGAGAACGTCCAGCGTCCAACCCTTGCAGAGATCGCAGCAGCCGAGCATCACCATCACGATGAGGTTGCCCATGAGATCGACATCCTGCACGAGGCTGGGGACGCCATACCGCCGCAGTTGACCGACTAGGCGCCCATCCCCTCACCAACCGCCGTTAGGGCCCTAAGACACACGTCTGGGGGCCCTAAAGCGTTATTGCAACGTCATGGCGACCTCGGGCCGATACAGGGACGGTCGTGCAGGCCCTATCCACGCCGGAGTGGCTAGGCCTTATTGAGAGCAGAACCTTGAGTCCACTGGTCGAGCGGGATGTTCCACAGCCCGATGCCGTTGAAGCCTTCCATCGGACGATCACTGCCCGTGTAGATCACGACATCGCCGATCTCAGAGTTCTGATACAGCCAGTGAGCGTTGTCAATGCTCATGCCCGTACACCCATGGGACACGTTGGCATGACCCTGAGATCCGACTGACCAGGGAGCAGCATGTAGGAACTCACCAGAGTTGGTCAGGCGCATGGCGTACTGAACCGTGAGTCGGTAGTACTCAGGATCAGTCTTGTTCGTACCTCCTGTGGAGGCATCCATGAGGCGCGTGAGTTCTTTGTTTTCGATCACCTTGATTCCCGATCGCGTCGTGAATCCAGGCTTTCCTGTGGTGATTGGGATATGGCGAATGGTCTGGCCATTGCGGGTCACCCGCATGTAGTCAGTTTGCATGTCTACGTAGGAGATCATTGCATCACCGGTGTGGAAGGTGACCTTCGTGTTGTCCTGGCCCCAGAGGCCCTTGGTGATGTGAACTCCCTTGTTCTCGGAAGTCACAACAATCGTTGAGTTACCCGGCCAGAAGTCCTTGGGTCGAAACATGACGTTGTTGTCATCTATCCAACTCCAGGCACCCTCAACAGGTTGCCCGTCGATTGTGACGCCGAGCGTCTTTTCGAAGATGCCGCGCGTGTGGTCGTTCTTGAGCCGGTGATCAACCGTCACCGTGATCGGCATGCCGACCCCGTAGGTAGAACCATCTGCAGGGAAGACCTGAGCAGTGAGGAATTCGGACGGCTTCACGGTGGCGAAAGACGTGGTGAAACTGGTGGGAAGGCCAGATCGGTCGACTGCTGAGGCTTTCACCTGATACGTGGAGGCAAAATCAAGCATCCCCTCTGGCATTGACCAAGAGGTGCCATCCGACGAGATCTGGCCCTGTAAAGGCCCATGAGGCCCTTCGATAACCACATCGGTGAGTCGGCCCTTGACCGCCGCCAGCTTCAGCGCCTCCGAGGGTGCGATGGGCTTGCCTGTAGGCGCCGGATTCAAGGAGATGTGTGCGACCGACTGATTTGAGTCAGCACCGGCGTAGACGGACAGCTGCGCCTGTGAACAGGCCGACAGGCTCATCGAACCGACCACGAGTGCTGCAACGGTCCAGCGCCTCGCTGTCATCCTGACTACCCCCACTATTTCACCGTAATGCCATGAGCTCTACGCCATGGGCTGGCACAACCCATGGCGTAGAGCTCATGAGGCGTGACCTGCACTGTTGACTCTTCAGTGTCTGTCTCGACACCGGTCCGAGTCCAGTTTGACACGGGACTTTCAGGCATTCGCAGGATTCTCGAGTGGAACTCTCAGCCGATCTTGAGACTCACCGGACCGCGGCCCGAACTTGTATTTCCTGACCGCGTCAAATGATCTACGCGTCGACGAATGGTCCCCGGTAGTACTCGAAGACAAGGCCGACCAGCGAGAGCATGAGCAGGACAACCCCCATGATCAGAAGCCACACAGCAAAGATCAGGCCCAGGCTGATAACAAAGGTGCTGAAGCCCACCGCAAGTGGCCACCAGCTGTGCGGGCTGAAGAATCCGTAGTCGGGATCAGCGTCCTCAATATTTGCCATCGGATTATCCTCTGGCCGTTCCCCCACTCGACGCGCAGTGAAAAGGACGTAGAAGCCCACGAGGAACGCCAGACAGGCGGTAAGAGCCAATGCGGTAGTGCCGACGAGTTCATGCGTCACGAACCAGTACGCGAGCGCAATGATCGCGTAGAGGGCACTGCCTGCGGCGAAGAGGATACCTTCGGTCTTCACTTCGCAGCTCCCGTCGAAGACTCAACGACCTTGTCGAAGGCGGCAGCCCGCTTCTGGGTAGCCATGTCGACCAGATCAGGGTGGTTAAGATCGAAGGCTGGACGCTCTGAACGAATCGGGGGCAGTGAGGTGAAATTGTGCCTCGGCGGTGGGCAACTGGTTGCCCATTCGAGTGAACATCCCCAGCCCCACGGATCATCGACAGTGACCTTTGGTGCGTACTTGTAGGTGCGGTACACGTTCAGGAAGAACGGGAAGGTCGACATCGCCAACATAACGGCTCCAACACTGGAGATGACATTCAGCGTGGTGAAGCCATCTGAGGCCAGGTAGTCGGCGTAACGACGCGGCATACCCTCGGCGCCCAACCAGTGTTGAACGAGGAACGTGGTGTGGAAGCCGATGAATAGCAGCCAGAAGTGGATCTTGCCCAGCCGCTCGTCAAGCATGCGACCGGTGAGCTTCGGCCACCAGAAATAGAAACCGGCGAACATCGCGAACACGACCGTGCCGAAGACCACGTAGTGGAAATGTGCCACTACGAAGTAGGAGTCAGAGACCTGGAAGTCGATGGGAGGGGCCGCGAGCAGAATGCCAGTAAGGCCACCGAAGAGGAAGGTGACCAGGAAGCCGAGCGTCCACAGCATCGGTGTCTCGAACGACACCTGACCTCGCCACATCGTGCCGATCCAGTTGAAGAATTTCACGCCGGTGGGAATGGCGATGAGCATGGTCATGAACGAGAAGAACGGCAGGTTTACTGCGCCCGTCACGTACATGTGGTGAGCCCAAACAGCCACTGAGAGAGCAGCAATCGCGATGGTCGCGAACACAAGACCCTTGTAGCCAAACAGCGGCTTGCGGCTGAATACCGGAAGGATCTCGGTGGCGATACCGAAGAACGGAAGAGCGAGGATGTAGACCTCTGGGTGCCCGAAGAACCAGAAGAGGTGCTGCCACAGAATTGCGCCACCATTTGCCGCGTCGAAAACCTGCGTACCGAACTTTCGATCACACTCAAGCACGATGAATGCGGCGGCCAGAACGGGGAAGGCCATCAGAATCAGGATGCTGGTGAGCAGAACATTCCAGGTGAAGATCGGCATGCGGAACATGGTCATGCCCGGGGCACGCATGCAGAAGATCGTGGTGACGAAGTTGACCGCACCGAGAATCGATCCAAGACCACCGAGGGTGAATCCAAGGATCCACAGGTCACTGCCGACGTTGGGACTGTTGATCGCGTTCGACAACGGCGAGTACGCGAACCACCCGAAGGAAGCGGCTCCACCCGGGGTAATGAATCCGAGGCAGACGATGAGTCCGCCGAAGAAGAACAGCCAATATGCCAGCATGTTCAACCGCGGGAAGGCAACATCTGGCGCCCCGATCTGGAGCGGCATGATCGCGTTGGCGAAACCCGCAAACAGCGGGGTCGCGAACAGCAGCAGCATGATCGAGCCATGCATCGTGAACAGCTGGTTGTACTGCTCATTGGTGAAGAACTGAAGACCAGGCTGCGCCAATTCCGCTCGAATGCCGAGGGCGAGAACTCCACCAAACAGGAAGAAGGAGAACGAGGTGATCAGGTAGAGATGCCCGATGACCTTGTGGTCTGTTGAGGTGATCCACTTGACCAGCGTGCGGCCGAACCTGGCCCGCTGCGGGGATGGCGCCTGTACACCATCAGGATCCGGTGTGTATTCGACGGGGCGATCTGTCAGCAGCGTCATTGCGGTACTCCTGTAGTAACGATGGTGCCCGTCTGGAGAAGGCCAGACTGTCCCTGGGCCTTGAGCGCCGCAATGTGCGCAAGATAGTCAGCCTTGCTCACCACGTGAACGGTGAACAGCATCTGCGAGTGGTAGGTGCCGCACAGTTCCGCACACTTTCCTTGGAAGACGCCGATCTTGTTCGGGGTCAGCTCGAACTGATTCTCGCGTCCTGGAACAACGTCCATCTTGAAAAGGAATGCCGGAACCCAGAACGAATGGATCACATCAGGGGACGTGAGCTTAAACCGGGTTCGCTCGTTGACGGGCATCCACAGCTCGGCCGGTGAAGCAGGGGTTCCCGTCTCATAGGCGTTGTCCGTGATGTAGTTGAAGCCCCAGTTCCACTTGAAACCGATGACATTGACCACATTCGGCGTGTTATCCGTGAGCTTGATCAACTCAGCCTGGTCGCGCGCTGTGAAGAAGAAGAGACCGAAGACCATGACGGCCGGTACAACCGTGTACATGATTTCAAGTGGCAGGTTATAGCGGAGCTGAACCGGCGCACCCTCGGCGCTTCGACGTCGGTAGGCGATGATCGCCCAGAAGATCAAACCCCAGGTGAGGATGCCGACTGCGATGGCCGCGATCCAGGCGTTCTGCCAGAACGCCAACATGATCGGCGCCTGCTCAGTGGCCGGTGCCGGGAAGCCTAAGCGCCCCAATTCCGTGTCTGAGGAGCATCCGGACAGACCCGCGGCCAGAGCTGCCACAAGGACAGCACCTAGTGCAAATCGGGCTCGATTAGAGCGCGGAGACGGGCTCACTGATCGCCTTTCCAACAATGCATGGTGACCGCAGCCGGCAACCTGAATGCGGCGTCGTCACCAGGACGTACTCGCAACAAGGAACCAACGACGATCTGGTCGAGTCTTACCACCAGAGACTAGCGCAGCCTAGTAGGCGCGGCTCGTCAGGGTGGGGCGGTAACGTCATAGTGTGGCGCACGACATTCCACCCTCCACTGGTAGCCCCGAGCCGTCTGAGTCCTGGGTACCTGCCGGGTACCTCGACGCCGCCAGCGGGCTACCCCTGCGACCGCAGGCACATGATGCCTTTCTGTCCGCCCTCGAGCATGGTTTTGCCGATCCGTCCCGTCACTATCACGCGGCCCGACGAGCCCGTCAGCTTCTTGACCAGGCCCGCGAACTGGTCGCCTCCCTGATCGGGGCCAGACCCGATGAACTCAGTTTCACCAGTTCAGGCACACAGGCTGTCCACCTCGCAGTACAGGGCTTGGCCATAGGGCGCGCCCGTCAGGGCTCGCGGATCCTGTGCTCATCGGTCGAGCACAGCAGCGTTCTCCACAGCGCACATGCGGTCATCGGCGCGCACGTGGAGGAGCTTCCCGTTGATTCCACCGGTGCAGTGCTCACCTCAGCGCTCGAAGCACAGCGGCCCAGCACATCCTCTGCCGGGGTCGCGCTGGTGGCAGTGCAATCGGCCAACCACGAGGTGGGCACCCGGCAGCCCATCGCGGAGATTTCTGAACTGCTCAAACCAGCCGGCATCCCACTGGTGGTCGACGCGGCCCAGTCACTCGGACGTGATGAAATCCCCAGCAGCTGGGATGTGCTCACAGGCAGTGCCCACAAGTGGGGTGGACCTGCTGGTGTCGGACTGCTGGCCGTCCGATCGGGTACGAGATGGCGGTCCCCACTACCCTCGGATGGACGTGAGCATGGTCGCGTCCCCGGCTTCACAGCGATCCCATCGATTGTGGCCGCAGCGGTGGCCCTCCAGGAATCGGAGAGCGAGCGCACTCACGAATCCCCTCGACTACATCGGCTGACCAAGGAACTGCGTCGAGCCCTGGTTGAGCAGATGCCTCACTGCACGGCCCTTGGCAGCCCTGACGATCGCCTGCCGCACATCGTCACCCTGTCCATTCCTTACGTCGCCGGCGAAGCGCTCCTCGCTGATCTGGATCGAGCGGGGTTCGCAGTGTCATCCGGCTCCTCATGTGTGGCCGACTCACTCGTACCCTCACATGTTCTGGTGGCCATGGGTGCCCTCACCCACGGAAATCTGCGCATCTCACTTCCACCGGGAGTCGCCGAGCGCGACATCACCAGGTTTATCGACGTCCTGCCCGGGATCGTCGCCCAAAATCGAGAGTCACTGGGGGCTGGTGACCTGTGAGTGAAACCACCGGAGGTGATCGCACCGACCCTGACACAGGTGGGGTACCGTCACACGATCAGCTTCTCGACGAGCGTGGATCGGTTTGTCCGATGCCGGTGATCGCACTGGCAAAGGCACTCAAGATATCGCCTGCGAGCACCGTGCTGCTGCTCACCGATGACCCCGCGGCGACTTCGGATATCCCTGCCTGGTGTGGGCTGCAGTCGCGGGTCCTGCTCTGGAGTGGCCCAGCACCGGACGGCCGAGGTGATGGATTCGTCATCGCCCCGCGTGAGGTGGACTCACCCTGACGTGAAGACAGGGCGGCACCCACGCGTGGCAGCGAGCAACTCCAGATAGTGGCTACGGGGCACGTCCACAACGCCAAGTGACGCCAGATGATCCGTCCGCCACTGCACGTCCAGCAGTCGGCGCTCATCTTGGTCCTCACCCAGAAGTTCAACGAGTCGAACAAGGGCAACCTTGGATGCGTCTGTCGCGAGGCTGAACATCGACTCACCCGCGAACAGGCCATTAATCTCCACGCCGTAAAGCCCACCCACCAGCTCTCCGTCTTGCGTCCACGTCTCGATACTGTGCGCGAATCCGAGTCGGTGAAGTTCGTGGTACGCGCTGATCACTGCCTCATCGATCCAGCCATGTGGCCGCCCTGGATCAGCACAGTGACGAATCACCGCCGGGAAGTCCTGATCCACGGTTGTCACAAAGCGGCGAACCGATGTGTGAAGTGATCGGCTTATGCGCAGTCCTGCCAGCGGAAGTACGCCACGCGGATCCGGTGACCACCAGCCAATGGGGCCGCCAGGCTCGACCGGCATGGGGAACAATCCCATTCGGTAAGCCGCCACCAGGGTTCCCGGCTCGAGATCAGCACCAACCCCCAGGAGCTCCTGGCCCTCAGCAGCATCATGTGGGTCGGGTAGGACCCATGCTGATTCAGGTGGCTCCACGAGACCCATGGCGCCGGCTACGGACGAGGGCAGCGAATGTGGGCTGAGATCTCGTCTGCCGCGTCTTGGCCGTATGTCTGT
The DNA here is from genome assembly GCA_963978055.1 of uncultured bacterium. Classification (GTDB taxonomy): domain Bacteria; phylum Actinomycetota; class Actinomycetes; order S36-B12; family CAIYMF01; genus Longivirga. The sequence continues at coordinate 78,668 of CAXBQZ010000002.1, read as the reverse complement.
GCGAACCGGTCGAGGAAGTGGCGCTGAGCGAGTTCGTATTCCTGCGTTCCCACCGTCTCAATGACGTATGTGGCCAGCAGAGATCCGATCTGCGCACTTCGCTCATAGGACAGGTCCCAGGCCAGGCCGGCGAAGAACCCGGCACGGAAGGCATCACCCACCCCGGTGGGATCCGCCTTGGTCTCCTCCGGCGGCACGCCTACCTCAACCGTCTCCATGCCGCGAGCCTCAATGCGTGAGCCGTCCTTGCCCAGTGTTGTGACCCGAACGCCTACGTGATCGAGGACCTCATCGGATGACCAGCCCGTCTTCTGCTCGATGAGACCAGCCTCATAGTCGTTGCAGAACAGGTATGCGGCGCCCTCGATGAGCTGCTTGATCTCGTCGCCGTCAAGTCGCGCCAACTGCTGACTTGGATCAGCGATGAACGGAATAGCGCGGAACCGGCATTCATCGGTGTGACGTGCCATGGCCTCAGGATCGTTCGCACCGATGAGCACCAGATCAAGTCCACCAACGCGGTCCACAACAGGTCCCAGTTCAATCTCGCGTGCCTCGGTCATAGCACCGGGATAGAACGATGCGATCTGACACTGCTCGGTATCTGTGGTGCAGACGAATCGAGCGGTGTGACGGACCTCGGACACTCGCACCGACGTGGTGTCGACTCCATGTCGTTCGAGCCAGGAGCGGTAGTCGGCAAAATCCTGCCCAACTGCAGCAACCAGAACCGGATGGAGTCCGAGTGCACCCATGCCGAAGGCGATATTCGCTGCCACTCCCCCGCGACGTACGTCTAGCTCTTCAACCAAGAACGACAGAGAGATGCGATCGAGTCGATCAGCCACGATCGAGTCGGCGAACCGACCGGGGAAGGTCATCAGGTGATCGGTGGCAATTGATCCGGTGACACATACGCGCACGAGACTTCTCCAGTAATTCGTCCGATTTGCCCCACCTCACGGTTGAGGGGGCCTACTGCGACCTTAGTGGGATTCGGAGCCAACGGTAATCAGGGGAACCTGGCTGCGCATGCCAGCGTCAGAGGTTCGAGCCTCTGTCACAATGGCAGGGCACCTCGATCTCACGGAGGCACACATGCGTACTAGCAAGCTCGGAGCGGTCATCGGGCTCACCTGTCTCGTCTTGCTCACCGCATGTGGTACCCAGAAAGCTGTGTCGGGATCGGATGGCTCACTGCCGTTGCTGCACATCGGTCAGTCCAATCAGGCTCTGGGTGCACCGGCAGCCATGGACAAGATCGCCACAAGCACGTGGGTCTTCAACGGAACTGAACCGACCACTCCGGCAACTGGCCCAGTGCTGACATACGACTCGACTGCCGTGACCGAGACCGATGTCACCGCCCTGGCCACCAGTCTTGGCCTCACCGCTCAGCCAACCAAGCATGCCCACGGCTGGGACGTGACGGACGGCAAGGCAACCCTTCAGGTTCGAGACTCAGGTGAGTGGGCCTACTCTCGCGAATCGGGGCCATGCCAGTCCGTCTATCTTGACCTCGACTCGGCTGATGGGTCCGGCGGAGTTGCATGTGCCAGCGGCACCACCTCCACCTCGGTGGCGAGCGGGGTCAGTGTGAGCGCCTCTGCTGATTCATCCGGGATCGTCCCGCCCGCAGCACCAGTACCGGCCCCGACCGAGCAAAGCAGTTGCGGACCGGCCGTTGACTGTCTCCCTGTGGCTCCGGTGGTATGTCCCGACCGTACGTCCTGCCCTTCCTCCATACCCGCTCCGATCAGTGACGCAGCCGCCCTGGCCGCGGCAGACCCCATCATCAAGGCTGCCCACCTTGAGGGCACGCCTTACATCGCACCCTGGGGTGGCGCACCAGCCACCGTGCTGATTGATCCGACGATCCAGGGCCTGCCCACCTCCGGGCTGCAGACCTCGATCGCCGTCGACGAACAAGGGGTTCTCAACGGATACGGACGTATCGGTACCCCCGCGCAGGTCGGTCAGTACCCGGTCATTTCGAGTGCTGAGGCGCTGAAGACCCTGAACGCGATGCCCCAGCCGATGATCGATATCGCCTGCCCGGTCGAGAAGAACATCAACCCGAGCGTGTCCGCAGCCCCCGTTCCGCTTCCCGGATGTGGTTCACCAACGCCCATGGTGCTCACCAAGGCGATCTTCGGGCTGCAACTTCAGTGGGATAGTGCACATCCGACACTGGTTCCCGCCTGGTTGTACACACCACAAGGATCCACCGACCCATCTGGCGTGATTGCAGCAGTCGCTGTGGACCCCGCGTACATTGCGGCCCCGGCCACGCCGACCCCGGACACCTCACTTCTGCCCAGTGCGATCGCCGTACCGCCGGCACCTGCCGGCTCCGGGTCCGTAGCCGGAAGTTCGGGATCTGGTGAACCAGTGCCTGCACCCACGGCGGTGGCCAGTTCCACCATCTCAGCTCAGTCCTACAGCATCACCACTGAGTCCGTGCTCACCCTGCACTTTGAGGGTGGTAGCTGCTCCACCTACTCAGGGGTTGCCAAGGAATCCGACAAGGAAATCGTGGTCTCGGTCATTGACACACCAACGAACCCAGGGCTGCCATGTGCGGGCGTGGGTCTGGCTTCTGATGTGATCGTCAAACTGAGCGCCCCGATCGGGTCGCGTCAGGTGATTGACGGAGTCTCCGGAACGGTGCTCGGTATCGCTGACGCTGCGAAATAGACCGAATCAGACATTGTCTGGACATGACTGTGGCGGCACCCATCGGGTGCCGCCACAGTCATGTCTGGGGTTCTTGTTTAGGAGAAGGAGTCTCCACACGCGCAGGAACCAGTGGCGTTCGGGTTGTCGATCGTGAAGCCCTGCTTCTCGATCGTGTCGACGAAATCGATGGTGGCTCCACCCAAGTAGGGCGCGCTCATGCGGTCGGTAACGACGCGAACGGTGCCGAACTCCTTGATCACGTCACCATCGAGTGAGCGATCGTCGAAGAAGAGCTGGTAGCGCAGACCTGAGCAGCCACCGGGCTGAACGGCAACGCGCAGGGCCAGATCATCACGGCCCTCCTGAGCAAGCAGGCTTGAGACCTTGCTGGCTGCCTCATCGGTCAGCAGGATTCCGTCGGTTACCGGAGTGGTGGTGGTGACATCGGCGGTCATGATCGGATCCTCCCGGATCTAGGTCTATAGCGGTCGAACGTCCCAACACCTGACGCGGCCGGGACATTCCCGAGGGACACCCCTATCTTGCCACGGATCTGCCGAAGGGTGCTTGTCGGCAGGCTCAACTCCCCCAAGTCTGGGCGACTCTGCTGGCCACAGAAGCAAGACTCGAGACCGGATCGGTGAACGCCTGCCGCTCGTCAATCCCCCGCTCAGCCAGATGCTCGAGGACGGAGAAGGCGGCCGTCACCCCACTGGCGGCGTACTCCCGACGTCCAACCTGCACCTGGCCGGCGATCACGACACACGGCCGACCCTGCTCAAGTGCTGCAGCCGCAACCCCGGAGACCACCTTGCCGCGAAGGCTCTGCCAGTCGAAAGAACCCTCCCCGGTCACAACGACATCAGCATTGGCAATCAGTTCGCTGAGCCCAACCGTCTCGAGCACCGTGGCGATCCCCGGCACCCGAGTTGCCCCCAGGCACATCAAGCCGTAGCCCAAGCCACCGCCAGCACCGGCACCAAGTGCCACCGCCGGATCCTTGCCATCAGAGCGACGACCAACCGCAGACGCGAACTGCTGCAGTGCACCCTCGAGCTCCATGACGGCGGCGTCGTCGGCACCCTTCTGACGCGCGTAGCCATTGGTGGCACCTCGAAGTCCCAGAAGTGGGTTATCGACATCCGAGGCGATCACCAGGTCGACTCCGTCGATGGCAGCCTGTGCATCGGACAGATCGACGGCGGCCACCTGCCACAGCGCACCGCCACCTGATCGAAGCAGTTCCTTGGCATCGTCCCCATCCAGGGTGCGGGCATGGGCACCAAGTGCTGCCAGACAGCCGGCACCGGCATCATTGGTGCCCGTACCACCAAGGCCGATCACGACCCGTCGGGCCCCGTAGCTGACGGCCGTCAAGATCAACTCTCCCAGTCCGACACTGGTGGTGCGTCGGGGGTCGCGACGATCGTCAGGAACCAGATGAAGCCCACAGACCTGGGCACTCTCAATGTAGGCAGTGAGTCCAGACCCGTGATCAACCAGCAGAACCGAAGCGGTGACCGACTCACCCAGCGGACCACTGATCGGAACATCGACGAGGTGACCGCCCAATCCTGCGTACATCACTGCAACAAACCCGGGCCCGCCATCGGACAGGGGTGCGCAGTGAATCGAATCCGCGGGTGAGGTGCGATACCAACCGTCAGCGATGGCTGCGGCTGCCTCGGGAGCTGTGAGGGTTCCGGTGAAGGAATCCGGGGCAATGAGCACTCGCACAGGAATTCACGCTAGCGTGCGGCACCGTCGGAGGTCACATGGGAGGATTGAACACATGACGACCGATCGCTTTGTTGAACCTTCGCCAACACCGCTTGCCCTGCTTCTGCTGGGCCGGGAAGCAGATCCCAACTCCGAGCCAGGGGTTGAGTGTCCTGGTGAACTTCCCGCGGCCAGCGACCCAAACCTGATTGAACGCGCACGTGCCGCCAAGCAGGCCCTGGGAGATCGCGTATTCATCCTTGGCCATCACTATCAGCGTGATGAGGTCATCGCCTTCGCAGATGTCACCGGAGACAGTTTCAAGCTAGCCCGTGACGCGGCCGCGCGTCCTGATGCCCCGTACATCGTCTTCTGCGGTGTGCATTTCATGGCCGAGAGCGCCGATATTCTCACCGGCGACAATCAGGCTGTGATCCTTCCCGATATGGCTGCAGGCTGCTCGATGGCTGACATGGCTGCCATCAGTCAGGTTGAGGATGCCTGGGATGTTCTGGCCGATGCGGGCATCACCGATGTCACCATCCCGATCACGTACATGAACTCGACCGCGGCGATCAAGGCCTTCACCGGACGCAACCGTGGGGCTGTGTGCACGTCGTCCAATGCCCGACGTGCGCTCGAGTGGGCCTTCGAGCAGGGCGAGAAGATCTTCTTTCTGCCCGACCAGCACCTGGGCCGCAACACCGCGGTCCTCGAACTGGGCTTGTCTCTGGACGACTGCGTCACCTACGACCCCTACAAGCCACAGGGTGGGCTCACCACAGAACAGCTTCAGAACGCGAAGATGATCCTGTGGAAGGGCCACTGCTCTGTCCACGGGCGGTTCACGGCCGAGTCCGTCGCCGATGTACGTTCGCGCATCCCCGGTGTGAACGTTCTCGTTCATCCTGAGTGCCAGCACGAGGTGGTACTCGCCGCCGACTACATCGGCTCCACCGAATACATCATCAAGACGATCGAGGCTGCGCCAGCCGGCAGCGCCTGGGCCATCGGCACCGAACTCAACTTGGTAAAGCGGCTCGCGCTTGCCCACCCAGACAAGCAGATCGTGTTCTTGGACAAGACAGTGTGCTTCTGCTCCACGATGAACCGGATCGATCTGCCACATCTGGTGTGGTCACTTGAATCCCTCGTCGAGGGACGGGTTGTCAACCAAATCACCGTGGACCCTGAGGTTGCGCACTGGGCCAAGGTCGCCCTCGACCGCATGCTTGCCCTGCCCGGCGTTGGCGCCGCCCCGAAGGACTGACGCCGGCCTAGAGCTTGTTCAGGAAGTTGATGAGTCCCGGGAAGTAGTGCTGCGGGTCATCGAACTGCGCCAGATGACTTCCGTTGGGGCACAGCAGAAACTCACCCTGCGGAAGCTGCTCGGACATCCACCTCATGTGCTCAGGATCCATCGTGTCGTGGGCTGCCCCAATCACCAATGTGGGTACATCGATGTCCTTGAGGTCTCCTGATCGATCCCATGACTCAAGACTTCCAGACAGACCCAGCTCACTTGGTCCCTGCATCGGCACGTAGATGGCCGGATTGATGTGACCCAGTGAGCGCATCACCGGGTCAGGCCACTGCTCTACCGGCATCCGGCATACGTGCAGGACGTAGTGGTGCTCCATCAGCAGTTCTTCGTAGCGAGGGTCTGAGGTGTTGCCATCTGCCTCGAACTGCTTGATTTCGGCGAGGATCTCCTGATCCATCGTGGGCATCAGCACATTGTGTGCGTACTCGTTGTACAGCTTGGAACTCGACATCATGTTCGAGATCACCAGACCCTTGAGGTTCTGCTGGTGATGAACCGCGTATTCCATGGCCAACAAGCCTCCCCATGACTGGCCGAGCAGCACGAAGTTGCTGCTGTCCAGGCCCAGGGCGATGCGTACCTGCTCCACCTCATCGACGAATCGCTCAAGCGTCCACAGCGAGGGGTCCTCTGGCACATCACTGCGGAACGAACCCAGCTGGTCGTAGTAGTAATACTCGATACCAGCTCCGGGGAACCACACGTCAAAGCACTCGTACAACTCGTCGGTGGCACCGGGCCCACCGTGCAGAAGCAGCACCTTGATGTCGGGATTTGTGCCGACCCGCTTGGTCCACACCCGGAACTCACCACTCGGCGTGGAGATCGGAATCATGCGCGATCCGCCCGAGAGCACATCTGCGGGATCCCATGAGGACGTGTCGAAGTACGAAGTTGGAGTTGTCATCGCGCGAGCGTATTACTCCACGACTGATCGCGCAGCACGACCGAGCACATCCCGCTCCACAGAGCGGGCTGGCAGATCAGGCCTTTGGTGGCTCGATCGCCGGTGAGTCGGGCCCAGCGGCCAGTTCGGCGCGAAGCTTTGCCAAGCCGTCCTCAACCTCAGTGGCACTGGCCATCCGCTCGAGTTCTGCAGTGATGGAGTCCTTGCCAAGGCCCGTGACATCTTCAAGGGAACCGGAGCTGAGAAGCTCATCGATCGCCTGGCCGCGTGCCTGAAGCTGTGCGGTCTTGTCCTCAGCACGCTGGATGGCATTGCCCACATCGGCGAGCTCGGTACTGATACCGGAGAACGCCTCACCGATCTTGGCCTGAGCCTCCGCGGCTGAGTAGTTGGCCTTGATCGTCTCCTTCTTGGTGCGGAACGCCTCAACCTTCGCCTGCAGTTGCTGAGAGGCCTGAACCAGCTTCTCCTCCTGATCCTGCAGTTGAGCGTGCTGGGCCTGAAGATCGGCAATCTGCGCGGTAAGACCAGACTTGCGAGTGAGTGCCTCGCGGGCCAGATCCTCACGTCCACCGGCCAACGCAGCACGTGCCTGCGCCTCAAGCTTGTCACTCTGCGCCGATAGTGAGTTCAGCTGCAGTTCCAGGCGCTTGCGGCTCGTGGCAACGTCCGCAACCCCACGACGCACCTTCGCTAGAAGTTCGAGTTGCTTCTCGTAGCTGTAGTCCAGCGTCTGACGGGGATCCTCCGCCTTGTCCAACATCTCGTTGGCCTTGGAGTTGAAGATCAGCTTGAAGCGTTCCCAGAGGCCCATGTGGGCACTCCTTCCATCGTCGGTCTTCCATCGTCGGTTGTGTCGTCGGACCATCGCGGCAGCACGGCCGACACTGCGCTCTGCCACTAGAGATTATCCCGCTGACCGCGCATCTGTCCCCTCCCCGGCGTCGAATCGGGATATGCCCGCATCACCCGACACCGTTGTGACATAGGCTCACGCCATGTTTCGACGCAACAAGTCCGCCGAACCCGCCGCCCAAACCCCGGCGATCGACCCGAACCTGCCCGCAGATCAGCAGCCCAAGGGCAAGCCGACGCCCAGTCGCAAGGAGGCTGAGGCCGCACGTAAGGCGGCCCTGTCCGGCTCAGCCGATCCGAAGGCTGCCCGCAATGCGAGTCGTGAGGCACGGTTCAAGGAGCGTGAGGCCGCACGTGCTGCGCTCATGAGCGGAGACCCCAAGAGGCTCCCTGCTCGTGATGCAGGCCCAGTGAAGGCATACGTGCGCGATTACATCGACAGCCGCCTCAGCGTCGGAGAGCTGTTCATCCCGGTGGCACTTGCCGTACTGCTGCTGGGATTCCTTCATGTCGACTGGGTTCAGTTGCTGCTGGTCTACATCTGGATCTTCATGCTTGTCGGGGTTGTCATCGACGGGCTGTGGATCTGGTTCCGACTCCGGCGGAACCTGGCCGAGAAACTGCCCAATGAAGACCACAGCGGGGCCACCTTCTACGGAATCATGCGGGCTCTCCAGCTCCGTCGATTCCGACTTCCACCCCCGCGGGTGGGTATCGGTGGCAAGCCCGCCAAACCTCGTCGCAGATAGGTCCATTGCCCGGTCGAGCGGCAGTCGCCACCTGCCACTAGGGTCGGAGCATGCAGCATAGATTCCTCGGCCATAGCGGCCTGAAAATCAGTGAGATCTCCTACGGAAACTGGGTCACCCACGGTTCACAGGTCGAGGAGGACGCTGCTATCGCGTGCGTCAACACCGCTCTGGATCACGGTGTCACCACCTTTGACACCGCCGATGTCTACGCAGGCACTCGAGCCGAGGAAGTGCTCGGCCGCGCCCTCAAGGGTCAGCGCCGCGAGGGCCTGGAGATCTTCACCAAGACGTACTGGCCAACTGGTGAGGGACCCAACGACCGCGGTCTATCGCGCAAGCACATCATGGAGAGCATCAACGGTTCCCTGCGTCGATTGCAGACCGACTACGTCGATCTTTATCAGGCTCACCGATTCGACTACGAGACTCCGCTGGAGGAGACCCTGCGGGCCTTCGACGACATCATCCGTGCCGGCAAGGCGCTCTACATCGGAGTCTCCGAGTGGAGCGCGGAAGAGATTCGACGAGCGTACGAGATCGCGGAGGTGATGGGCTTTGACCACTTCATCTCCAACCAGCCGCAGTACTCAATGCTGTGGCGGGTGATTGAGGCAGAGGTGGTACCCACCTCACAGGAGCTCGGCCTCGGGCAGATCGTGTGGAGCCCGATCGCCCAGGGCATTCTCACGGGCAAGTACCTGCCGGGCCAGCCGCCACCGGCGGGTTCGCGGGCAACGGACCCCACAAGTGCTCATTTCACCGAGGATCTGCGCACTGACGAGATCCTCACCGCAGTGCAGAACCTACGTCCCCTCGCAGAGCAGGCGGGACTGTCGATGGCGCAGATGGCCATCGCGTGGGTGCTCTCGCACGATTTCATCTCCAGCGCCATCGTCGGTGCCAGCCGCCCTGAGCAGTTGGTCGACAACCTTGGAGCTGTTGGCAAGAAGCTTGATGCTGATCTCATGACCGCCATCGACGAGGTGCTCGCCGATGTGATCGTCACCGACCCACGTCTGACCGTCTCACCGAATCCGAGGGCCTGATGAGCAATAACGCGAACTGGAGCTGGAGTTACGAGAACAGTGCGGGTGAACCGGTAGAGGCAAGCACGTCCTCACCGGCCTTCCCGAGCCAGTCCGATGCCGAGAGTTGGATCGGCGAGACCTGGGCCGAACTTCTGGCCGAAGGAGTGGACGCGGTGTCCCTGTTCGAGGATGAGCGCCACGTCTATGGGCCGATGAGCCTGCACCCCCCGACCCCTGCTGAATGAGGCGCCAGGCTGAATGAGGTGTCAGGACGCCACGCCGGCGGTACACCTTTGACGTAGACCCCCTCGGCATGGTGCAGTAGCCCTACAACTGAATAACTGCGTTCGATGTCCAGGGGAAGCCGGTCAAACTCCGGCGCTGACCCGCAACCGTAGGCCACCCAGTGGCGAGCCGGAATGCCTGGCGGGCGCGAGAGGCTCCACCGTCGAGGAATGCGGTCATGGGCCCGGACATTGACTTCGTCTATCTCGCCCCTCGATTGCGATCTGCTCTGCAGGTCACATCGGGGGGTTTCTTGCTTTCGAGGGCAGTCCGGCCAGATGGTCGCGAACCGCTATCCGAAAGGCACGAACGTGTTCACTGCAATCTCCGCCCGACGCGCGATCACTGGCGCCCTCACCTGCGCGTTGGCTCTCGCCGTATGTCTGTCGGGAGCTCCCGCAGATGCAGTGATCACCTCACCGTCTACAAATACAGATGCGGGCCTGTTCGGCTCCGGAGACCCCACCTACACGGGCGTCTACCGCCAGTCACTAGCCCTGATCGCTCTCGTTGCAGCTGGCGAGACTCCTCCTCCCGTGGCGGTCTCCTGGCTGGTGAACCAGCAGTGTGCCGATGGCGGATTCCAGGGGTACAAGCCAGCGAATGGATCGTGCACCCCCAGCGATCGTCTCGTGTATTCGAGTGAAGACAGCAACACGACGGCCGTGGCCCTGCAGGCATTGTCTCTCCTGAACCAAACAGAGGCCGCGGGAAGTGCGGCAAAGTGGCTGAAGGACCGTAAGAGTGGAGATAACGGCTTCGCCTACTACCCCGATCAGTCCCTTTACCCGTCGGACCTCCCAGTGAGTGACGCGAACTCGACGGCACTCGTGCTCATGGGGCTCAACGCCTACAACGATGCTGCAGCGTCGCTTAACCCTCCGGTCACGGATTACGTGACCACGGCTTCAGATGCGAAGGCATTCCTCCAAACGCTGCAGCCAGCTGCGTGCCCTTCTGACGGTGTCTCCCTCACGACAGAGGGTGAGTTTCTGTTCCAGGCGGGTGGCCCTTTGAGTAATTACGCGACTGTCCAAGCATCCTTCGCTCTGAGCGGCCACCAACTGTCCGATGGACCCTACCTCTCACTGCCCTACAACGAGCCAACCTTCTCCTGCGCAAATCCACCCACCCTGGATCCCTACGACCCGGCCTTGGTGTCAGCCGGATACATAAGTCGTTGGATTGATGCGGCTCCCACCAACCCCTTCGTCACGACTGATCCATCTGTTCTGCCTGATCCATCTGACGAGCCGGCTTGGGCCGCACTGTCACTTCTGGCAAGCGGAGTGACTCCCCAATCGAGCATTGACTCCGCGGCAGCAGCAATGCACGCAAATGTAAGTGCGACGTCCACTGATCCGGGCCTTCTCGCGATGGACATTCTTACTCGGCATGCCGAGCCGGTCACCACCCCACCCGACCCCGAGCACGCCGCAATCCCAGGCTTAGTGAATCGTCTGCTCGCCACACTGGCGCCGGTGAACTCCATCGCCCCCAAGGTGGCCGGCACTGTGAAGGTCGGGAAGACGATCAGCTGTGACCCGGGACTCTGGACAAAGGGTTCAGTCAAAGCTCCCGAATACCTGTGGGTGATTGGTACCAACACTGTCATCGCGCGGACCCAATCAGTGACGCTGGCGGCTTCACGCTTCAACAAGAAGATCCACTGCTCCGTCAAGGTCACGAACGCCTTCGGCTCCACGACACGAGCGTCGGCGAGCCTCACCGTCGGCCGCGGCACCATGACCAATCTGGTGCTACCGACCATCGTCGGTTCGGTTCGCGCTGGTGGCTATGTCGCGGCCACGAGTGGCACGTGGTCACCCATGGCCATGACGGCGAAGATCGTATGGAAGCGCGGAACCACCGTGGTTGGAACCGGTTTCGCCTATCAAGTCAAGGATGCCGACCGTGGCAAGAAGTTGACGGTGGTGGTCACCGTGACGAGTCCCGGATACACAGGAACAGCCACATCCAAGCCGCGAACTGTTCGTTAACGGCATCGCTTCTAATCCGCACAGACCACAATCGCAGGGGGTGAACGTTGAGCACTAGCGCCAAGCGCATCATTGTTCTGCTGCTCACCACATGTGCCCTCATGCCGGCCTTGGGTGTCGCAGCGATTGCGACCGCGAATCCGGCAGCGGCCTCCTCCTACCGCTACTGGACCTACTGGTGGGGACGTCCCGACCGCGCAGCATTCCAGTACGCGGCACTGGGCCCGGCCAGCGATATGCCCTCTGACGGATGGGTTCTGGGCTGGCGCTTCCAGGTCACCTCACCTACCGGTGGTGGAGCACAGGCACCGCGAACCTCGAACAACTACGCCGATCTCTGCAGCGATCCGGTGCCAGCAGCAGGCCAGATTCGCGTGGCCGTGGTGGTCGACTACGGGGATTTGTCGAGTGCCCCTCCTGGTGAACAGGTGCCGGCCGGACCTCGAACCACCTGCGTGGTTGTTCCTGAACACAGTCGCGGTTCGGATGTGATGCGCGCGGCATCGGTCTCACTTCGGGTTGAGAACGGCTTCATTTGCGGGATCAACGGATACCCGATGCTGGGCTGTGCAACTCCCGTCGAAAATACGCCCACACCCACGCCTACGCCAACACCAACGCCCGCGCATTCAGCCAGCGCACCACCGACCCCACATCCCTCACCGACAGCGTCGACCCCATCACAGACCTCGGGTGCGGGGAAACCATCGTCCACCCCAACCCCCTCTCCAACGCACAGTTCAGTTATCCCCTCACCCACCTCGCCGTCAGCGGTAATCCCGTCCACTGGTGGAACCAACTCGCCGAGTGCCGTCGCGACCTCCATCAGCAGCCCCACAGCATCTGGATCGCCCTCCGTCACACCAGTGGGAACCGTCATCGCGACCCAGCCGACCAAGGTCACGGAGTCACGCAATGCCTTCGGCGTGATTGCGGGCATCGCGGGTGTGGCACTGCTGGCCGGATCGGCATGGTTCACCACTCGTCGTCGAGGTGGATCGCGATGAACATGGTGCATCGTCTTGGTTCTGGCGCCCTTCCCCGCTGGACACATCCGGCAGCCTGGTGGGCCTGGGCACTTGGGCTCGTTGCGTGCGTATCGCGCACGACCAATCCGATCCTGCTCGCACTGATCGTTGCGGTCGCCGGCTGGGTGGTGGCACGTCGTCGACCTGATGCACCCTGGGCCAACTCATTCGCACTGTTCTTACGGCTGGGCCTGGTCGTCATCGCTATTCGCATGTTCGTTGCGATGCTCTTCAGTGGCGGACTGGGTGACAATGTTCTGTTCACACTGCCGAGTGTGCAACTGCCCTCATGGGCTGCGGGAATCACCCTCGGCGGGCCAGTCACCGCCGAAAGCCTCGTTGCAGCGTTCTACGAGGGTGCCGTCATTGCCGCAATCCTCGCCTGCATCGGAGCAGCCAACTCACTGGCGAGCCCAGCCCGACTCCTGGCTGCAATCCCCGCCGCCCTCTACGAGGTTGGTGTCTCGGTGGTTGTGGCCTTGTCCTTTGCGCCGCAACTGGTTGCTGACGTCGGCCGCGTGCGCACCGCGCGTCGACTGCGCGGACGGCCTGATCGCGGTATCCGCGCCCTCGGCGGATCAGCGATGCCGGTATTCGAGGGCGCACTGGAAAGGGCAGTCGACCTCGCCGCGGCAATGGACTCGCGCGGGTATGGACGCACCCGCCCGATGAGTCGCCGAGATCAAGTCACCTCACGAGCCCTCATCATTTGCTCGCTCATTGCGCTCACCATCGGTGTCTACGCCCTCGTTGACGGAGTTGACGGAGGCTGGACCACCTGGCTCGTCATCTTCGGCGGGGTGCTGGCAGCGATGGTCGGACTGAAGATCGCCGGTCGGCGCTCGATCCGCACCCGCTACCGACCCGACCCCTGGGCTCTACCCGAGTGGCTGGTTGCTGCCAGCGGCTGGATCCCAGCGGCAGTGTTTATCACCCTGGGAATCACTGATCCGCTGTCACTTCAGAGTCAGACCTCACCACTGGACTGGCCTGCCCTTCCCGTGATTCCCGCGCTTTCGGTGTTGATCGCAACCCTTCCCGGTATCGTCACCCCGGTACCCCCGGGTGCCGGTGAGAGTTTTGGCGTTCCCGCCGAACCGCGACGTCAGGAGGTGCTCACATGATCATCTTCGAGGATGTGAGCGTCACCTACAGCGGGGCCGCCGAGTCAGTGCTCACCAACGTCAACCTTGAAATCCCTGAGGGCGAGTTGGTTCTCGTGGTTGGACGTACCGGCTCGGGCAAGTCCACGCTGCTCAAGTGTGTGAACGGTCTTGTTCCCCACTTCACTGGTGGCACCTTGAGCGGTCGTGTCACCGTGGCCGGACGTGATACCAGTACCCATCCTCCTCGTGAGCTCGCCGATGTGGTCGGGATCGTTCCGCAGGATCCCATGAGCGGATTCATCACCGATGTCGTTGAAGATGAACTCGCCTACGGGATGGAGTCACTCGGACTGTCTCCCGAGGTGATGCGACGCCGCGTTGAGGAGACCCTCGACCTTCTTGGCCTTGCACATCTGCGCAATCGCTCACTGCTGTCCCTGTCCGGTGGTGAACGCCAGCGAGTGGCGATCGGTGCCGTCCTCACTATGCACCCGAGCGTCCTCGTGCTGGATGAGCCCACCTCAGCGCTGGATCCAGGTGCTGCAGAGGAGGTGCTCGCCGCACTTGCCCGACTCGTCCACGATCTAGGCGTCACGGTCCTGATGGCCGAGCATCGACTCGAACGGGTGGTTCAGTACGCAGACCGAGTGATCGTCGTCGGCGGCCCCGGTGAACCCGTACGAATGGGAACCCCCGACGAGATCATGATTGATGCCCCGGTGGCTCCCCCCGTCGTCGAGTTGGGCCGGCTCGCTGGCTGGGATCCGCTGCCACTGTCTGTGCGAGATGCACGGCGCTGCGCTCAGCCGTTACGTGAACGGCTCGAACCGTTTGTCGCCGACCTGAACGAGATCAGCACCAGCCACGGGGATCAGGCCCTGTCGATGTCTGATGCCATTGTTCGCCATGGACACACCGTTGCCCTTCGCGGAGTCTCCATCGCGGCGCATGCGGGCGAGATCGTCGCCATCATGGGACGCAATGGAGCCGGCAAATCAACCCTGCTTGGCACGCTTGTCGGTCTGCACGGCCTCAACGCAGGTACGGCCGTGATCGGGAACGCGGCACCAGCGAGTCTTCGCGGCCGCGATCTGATCACGCGCGTGGGACTCGTTCCACAAGATCCCACCAACCTGCTCGTTGCCGATAGCGTGCGCAGCGAGTGTGCGCAGACTGATCATGACTGCGATCTCCCGGAAGGCACCACCCGCGCGACCCTGGCCCGACTCGCCCCCGGGATCGAGGATTCAACACATCCACGCGACCTCTCCGAAGGTCAGCGACTGGCTCTGGCCTTGGCCGTCGTCCTGGCAGCAGACCCGCCAATCGTCCTGCTTGATGAGCCCACTCGCGGACTGGACTATCCCGCCAAGCAGCAGCTTGTCTCGATCCTTCAATCCCTGGCCGCCGAGGGACGCTGCGTCCTACTTGCCACTCACGATGTCGAACTGGCAGCCGATGTGGCCACTCGGGTGATCGTGCTCGCCCAAGGTGAGATCGTCGCTGACGGACCGGCACCCGATGTGGTGATCGGGTCTCCGATGTTCGCGCCCCAGGTGAGCAAGGTGCTGTCACCCCAGCCGTGGCTGACGGTCGCGCAGGTGGCCCGCGCCCTTGAGCCGGCATCGTGACACAACCTCTGACCCAGACACGTTCGTCAGGTCATCCCGTTCCTATCGGTCGACGTACGGCACTGGCCCTGACGGCAGCATCCATCTGCGGACTCTTCGCATTCGCGTGGCCCCTGATCGGAGCAGCGAACTCAACCGCCATTACCCATGCCTCACAGACACCATGGTTGTTTGCGGTGCTGCTTCCGTTGGTGATCGTGGTCGTCCTTGCCGACCTCGCCGATGGTGGTCTGGACGCCAAGGGAATCGCGCTAATAGGAGTGCTCTCCGCGATTGCTGCGGCCCTGCGACCCTTTGGTGGCGGCCACGCGGGATTTGAGCCGATGTGGATCGTGATCATCCTCGGCGGTCGGGTCCTGGGCCCGGGAGCCGGATTTGGCATCGGCGCGATCGGCATGTTCGCCTCTGCACTTCTCACCGGTGGTGTCGGGCCGTGGCTGGCATTCCAGATGATCGCGGCCGGCTGGGTCGGGCTCTTCGCCGGGCTACTCCCCCGAGCAACAGGGAAACGTGAACTGATGCTCCTGGCTGGTTATGCCGCTGCTGCGTGCATTACCTACGGCTTTCTGCTCAACCTGTGGTTCTGGCCCACATTGACCGTCTCCGGAACCCTGCCGGAGTCGATCAGCTTCATTCCTGGAGCCGGATTCGCAACGAACATCGCCCACTGGCTGAGGTTCAGCGTTGCCACCTCATTGGGCTTCGATATTCCCCGCGCGGCACTCACCGTGATCCTCATCCTCGTGGCCGGACGTCCGATTCTCAACGCCCTGCGACGGGCCTCACGTCGGGCTGCCTTTGATGTTCCGGTGGAGTTCACCCCAGCGCGCAGTGCCATCTGAGGCCGCTACGTGGACGTCATACTTTTGGGTACCGGGTCGGCGGACGGCTGGCCGAACACCTGGTGCGCCTGTGACTCCTGCTCCTGGGCACGAACCGCAGGCGTGTTCCGTGAACCCACGGCCGCACTCATCAATCGAACTCTTCTGATCGACCTCGGGCCAACGGTGGCCGGGCAAGCCGAGCGGGCCGGGGTGACGCTGACGGACGTCGACACAATCCTCATCACCCACGCCCACTTCGACCATTGCGCGGCCCAGCATCTGCTCACGAGGTCATGGACCCACACTGACAAGAGACTTCAGGTCATTGCGCCCGCCAGTGTGATCGAGATGATGACCCCTTGGGTTGGCCCAGAGGATCCGGTGACCTTCACGACGGTGTCAGCTGGTGATGAGCTCACACTGACCAGCGGTTCCACCGATGTTGTGGTTCGCGTCCTTGCCTCGTCACATTTCGACGGAGCGGACGTCCTCGGTGTCGATGCCGTGCTCTTCGACATCGCCAGCGACGATGGATCACGTCTGTTCTACGCAGCAGACACGGGTCCCCTACCCGAGACGACCGTCGAGATGATCCGTGACGCCCGATTCACAACAGTGCTCATCGAGGAAACGTTCGGCACCTACACAGAACACAACACTGGGCATCTGGATCTGGCCACCTTGGCCACCGAGGTAGCGCGGCTCCGCGAGATCCGGGCGATCACGGAGCAGACCGATGTGATCGCCGTCCATCTCTCACATCACAATCCAGCCGGGGATGTGTTGACTAGACAGCTTGCAGAGTTGGGAGTCAGAACCGTGCCCGATGGTTCACACCTAGGCAGGTCAGCCATGCGAGTTCTGGTGACGGGTGGGGCCCGCTCGGGTAAGTCCCACCATGCCGAATCACTGCTGGCCCACGCTGGAGCCGTGCGATATCTCGCCACTGCACCCACCGCACCCGACGATCTCGAATGGCAGCAGCGAGTGTTGGCGCATCAGCAGCGACGTCCAACCACCTGGCAGACCATCGAGACGGTGGACATCGCAGCTGAACTGATGAAGGACGATCCACGACCAGTGCTCGTCGACTGCCTTACGCTCTGGCTTATGTCCGTGATGGATCACCACAAGATATGGGATACATCCGTGGGATCTGCTGAACGTCGGTCGGCCATGTCAGCCATCGATCAGGACATTGCCAACCTCGTGGAGGCTGTTCGAACTACCCGAGTCTCAACAGTTCTGGTGACGAACGAGGTGGGCAGCGGAATCGTTCCCGACCATGAATCCGGTCGATTGTTTCGCGACATACTGGGGCGCCTCAACACGTCAGTGGGAGCCGCATGTGATCGAGTTGATCTCGTAGTAGCAGGACGGGTGATCACCCTATGAATGAGGAGTCTTCGGTGTCTGACTTTGTGCCGATCGATGTGACGGAGCTGTGCAGCCGGATCGAGCGTCCAGACCAGACCTTCTGGACGGCGGCCAAGCAGCGTCAGGAGACCCTCACCAAGCCCAGTGGTGCGCTAGGAAAACTTGAGGACCTGTCCGCCTGGCTGTGTTCAGTGCAGGGACAGTGCCCACCGCGTCCACTTGATCGTGTTCGGGTCGTGATCTTCGCAGGTGACCACGGAATTGCCAGAACCGCACAGACCAGCGCCTATCCGCCTGAGGTAACGGCGCAGATGGTGATGAACTTCATCAACGGTGGTGCCGCCGTGAACGTACTGGCCCGCCAGAACGATGTATCAGTTCGCATCGTCGATATGGCCGTGGACGCCGACTACGCGGAACTGGGTTTTGCAGTTCCAGAGGAGGTAACTCGCTACAAGGTCCGCAGATCCTCAGGCTCGATTGATCACGAGGATGCCATGACTCTGGAGGAGGCCCAGCGCGCCTTTGCTGCGGGGGCAGCCATCGCTGATGAGGAGATCGATGCCGGGGTTGATCTGCTGATCCCCGGTGACATGGGCATCGGCAACACCACACCAGCGAGCACCATCATCGCGCTCTACACGAATATCGATCCTGCCTCAGCGGTGGGACGTGGCACCGGTATCGATGACAACACCTGGATGCGCAAGACCGCTGCTGTTCGTGATGCGATGCGTCGGGCCAAGAAGATCAAGTCCGATCCGATGGCCCTGCTTGCTGCCGTCGGTGGAGCAGATATTGCCGCGATGGCCGGCTTCCTGATGACTGCCTCAGCGCGCAAGACTCCCGTTCTCCTCGACGGCATCGTGTCCACCGCAGCGGGCCTGGTCGCCCAGCGGTACACGTACCGCTCAACAGAATGGTGGCAGGCCGGACACCGATCGACAGAGCCTGCGCAGCAGAAAGCACTTGACCAGTTCCCGCTCGTACCGATCGTCGACTATGAACTCAGACTCGGCGAGGGAACCGGGGCGCTCATTGCTCTACCGATCCTGCGCGCCGCGGGCAACACCCTGCGGGAGATGGCCACCTTCGACGAAGCCGGTGTCTCTGACCGCGCCACCGAAGAGTCCGATGCGGAATCAGCCGGGGATGCCTGACTTCCTTCGGCTGGTGATTGGCACGCTCACCAGATTCCCGGTACCAGCCCCACGTCGGATCGACGAGCGTTCGGTGCGAGCCGCCATGCTCAGCGCACCCTTGATCGGACTGCTACTCGGTGGGATCGCTGTCGTGGTGCTCGATGGGGTGCGGGTACTCGCCGCCCATGGTCAGTCGCGGGTCATTGTTGATCTGCTCGCTGCTGTGATCGCGGTTGCGTCGCTGGCATTCATGACCAGAGGACTTCATCTGGACGGACTTGCCGATACCTTCGATGCGCTTGGGGTGAAAGGTCCGGATGACGAGCAGACGCGAACAAGACGGCTTGACGTCATGCGCTCACCCGAGATCGGGGCGTTTGGTGTCATCGCCGTCGTGCTGTGCCTGATGGTGCAGGTGACTGCACTTGCAGCATGCGTCGTGGCTGGCCTTGGATCATTTGGCCTTCTCACAGCTGCCATGGCCTCACGTTTGGCGCTCACCCTGAGCTGTCGCCCGTCCATCCCCTCAGCTCGATCAGATGGCCTTGGCGCCACAGTTGCCGGTTCGGTTCCGGCAGCCCTCGGCATCGCTGTCTCTGTGGCAGTGATCGGCCTGGCAGCCGTCTTTGGTCGATTGGATGATGACGCGAGTTGGCGTACGGTGGTTGCGCTCACGGGATCGGTTGTCGTCGCGATCGCGACCAGCCAGATTGCCCTACGGATGTTAACCAGGGCATTCGGTGGTGTCACCGGTGATGTCTTCGGCGCGATCACCGAGCTCTCCTTCGCGGCCTCCCTGCTCACCACTGCTTGCCTCTTCTAGGCTCGACCGATCCACATCCCTACTTGGTACGAAAGACCCGACGCTTCGATGCGTGGCGTGTCGTACGTCGAATGTGCGGACCAGCCGCGAGCATGTGGATGTGGGCGCTACCTCTTGGACACATATCTTCACGTTCGAAATCCCGATCTGGGAGAAGATCCTTCGCACCATCGTTGTGTACGCAGCGATCGTCATCCTGTTGCGCGTCATGGGCAAGCGAAATCTCGCGCAGGTCAACACCTTCGACCTCGTCGTGATCTTCCTGCTTTCCAATGTGGTGCAGAACGCGATCATCGGACCCGATAACTCACTCGGTGGAGGACTGGTCGGCGCGGCAGTTCTGATTGTGGTGAACAACATCGTCGTGCGCCTCGCGGCCCGCAATGATCGACTCGGTCGATGGCTGGACGGAGAACCCACCGAACTGGTTCACGATGGCATCTTTGACGACAGCGCGGTTGAGAGTTTGGGCCTGCGTCATGCCGATGTGATGGCATCACTGCGACATCAGGGCGTATCGGATCTGTCGGATGTTCACACCGCCACCCTTGATCCCAATGGTGCGATCACGGTCAGCCTCGAGCCATCGGCCCAACCAGCAACCAAGGCCGATATCGACGAGATCATGCGTCGACTCGATGATCTCGCTAGGCCCACGACACAGTCGAGCTGAACCCCCGTCCGCTGAACGGTGAGTACAGACCTAGCGCGGGTTGGAATCCACGAAGGGCGGCTTCGTGACCACGTAGCGCGCCGGTCGACCCCGAACGTCGATGACCACCTCTGCTCCGGGGGCAAGACCGGCACTGGAATCAACCAGAGCAAGAGCGATGCCCTCCTTCAGCGTTGGACTGAAAGTGCCGCTGGTGACCTCACCGATTGCGGCGCCCGAAGCGTCGAGCACCTGCATGTGCTGACGCGGAATCCCCCGCTCCAGAGCCCGCAGGCCAACGGACGACCTCGGTGCACCCGCTGCCCGCTGGGCCGTGAGCACCTCACGTCCATGGAACGCAGGCTTCGACCAGCCAACTGCCCAGGAGGCTCCCGCTTCGACGGGTGAGATATCAACGGACAGATCCTGTCCGTGAAGTGGATAGCCCATCTCGGTACGCAGCGTGTCTCGGGCGCCGAGTCCACAGGGGAGCATTCCCAGGGGCTCGCCAGCGTTGAGCAGGGCATCCCACAGAGCCGCTCCCTGTGCAGATTCGATGACCAACTCATAGCCATGCTCACCGGTGTAGCCGGTGCGGCAGACGGTGAGCGGCGTTCCATTGAGGGATCCGCGCTCGAAGGACATATAGCCGAGGTCATGTGGCAGACCCAGCGCCTGCATCACCTCAGCAGAGCGTGGCCCCTGAACTGCGAGCACCGCGAAATCCCGATGCTGATTGGTGATGTTGATTCCATCGGGGGCGCTGGTCTTCAACACCTGCACCACTTCGGCCGTATTGGACGCGTTAGGGATGAGGAACACGTCGTTCGGACCGTCAAGATAGGCAATCAGATCGTCAATCACCCCACCGGATTCGTTGCACAGCAGGGTGTACTGCGCCTGCCCTGGAGTGATTCGGTTGAGGTCATTGGTGAGAACCGAGTTGAGGAACTCAGCGGCCCCCTCCCCTTGCACCGAGACCTTCCCCAGATGGGATACATCGAAGATCCCAACGGCCTCGCGCACACTCATATGTTCAGTCACGGTGCCGGAGTACTCGATCGGCATGAGCCAACCACCGAAGTCACCAAGTTTGGCGTTGAGCGCAGTGTGGCGATCGTGCAGGGGTGAGAACAACTCTGATTCAGTCACCTTCTCAACCTACTCACGAAACTCACACGTACAAGAGCCCACGAAATGGCGTTGATCACGCGCACCCGACCCACCGAGCAGGTAGGTTTCTCATGAGATCCCTTCACATGAGGAGTGCACGTGACAACGCTGTCCCTGTCTTCAGCCGATTTGGCCACACTCACCACGGACGCGCTAGTTGTCGCGACCAGTCCTGTGGGTGGACGCCGCAAGGGCGTCACGCTCGTCGGAGCTGCCACTGGCCTCAAAGCCGCAGCGCGCAAACGACTCGAGGAGTCACTAGCCGCCCTTGGAGCCACCGGCAAGCCGGGGGACCTCGTTCGAGTCCCCGGTGCGGGGATCGCATCGGCCCCCGTGATCGTGGCTGTCGGCGTGGGCAGCGGCCCATGGACCGACGAGGCCCTGCGCCGCGCGGCCGGTAATGCCATCCGTTCTCTGGCTGGCACCCGTCGAGCAGCGCTGGCCCTACCCAGTGAGACAGCCTCTGCTGTTGATGCCATCGCCCAGGGCGCCCTGCTCGGCGCCTACTCGTACGACGCGTACCGGGTCGACAGCAAATCGTCGAGCAAGGCCCCTGTTGATCGCATCACCGTCCACGTGGCCGATGCGAAGGATGCGGCGACGACCGCTGCGGCGGCGCGCGCCAAGACGATTGCGGGCGCCGTCAACTTCGCCCGCGACCTGATCAACGCTCCGGCCGCAGATATGCCACCGGCAACTCTGGCTGAATCTGGTGCCGCGGCGGTTGCCGAGCTGCCCGTCGAGGTTGAGATCTTGGACGAGAAGGAACTTGCGGCAGGTGGCTACGGAGGCATCCTCGGCGTGGGCAAGGGTTCAGCCAACCCGCCACGGCTGGCCCGATATGCCTACCGACCTGATGGAGCCACAGCACACCTGGCCATCGTGGGCAAGGGAATCACCTTCGATACCGGCGGTATCTCCATCAAGCCGAGTGCCAGCATGCATGAGATGAAGGCCGATATGTCTGGTGCGGCAGCGGTCATTGCAACCGTTCAGGCTGTGGCCACCCTCGGCCTGCCCGTCTCCGTTACCGGCTATGTGTGCACCGCTGAAAACATGCCAAGTGGCAAGGCCCAGAAGCCGGGTGATGTGCTGCGCACCTACGGTGGCAAGACCGTTGAGGTGCTCGACACAGATGCTGAAGGTCGCCTCGTTCTGGCCGACGGTATCGGCCGAGCCCTTGAGGACAAACCCGATGTCATCATCGACATCGCCACACTCACCGGCGCCCAGACCATCGCGCTCGGCTCCCGTACAGCAGGCATCATGGCCAATGATGACGATCTGCGTGAGGCAGTGTTCGATGCGGCAAACCGGGCAGGTGAGGCGATGTGGCCGATGCCGCAGCCCGAGGAACTGCGTGCCAACCTCGACAGCATCGTGGCCGACATCGCAAACATCCCGCTGAGCGGACGTCGCGATGGTGGAATGCTCTCGGCCTCGATCTTCCTGCGTGAGTTTGTCCCGGATTCACAGCGCTGGGCACACCTCGATATCGCTGGACCTGCCTACAACGGCTACGGACCCTGGGGCTACACCCCCAAGGGTGGCACCGGCTTTGCTGTCCGCACGCTCGTCCAGATCGCCGAGGACATGGCCGACGGAGCGCTGTAACCTCCGGGCGGCAGCCACCGCCGAAACTGAATATTCACACTGACAGTGAGCCGGGACACACTCACGTGCCCCGGCTCACATCGTGTCGTCTGAAGTGAAAGACTTGGTCATCACACGCACTTGGAGACAGCGCAGTCACCGCCCAGCGTGCACACGCGTACCGAATCAATGAGGAGCGTCCGTGACCGGGACTGAATTCGATGTCGTCATCCTCGGCGGCGGCAGCGGCGGATATGCCGCAGCACTGCGAGGATCCCAACTGGGGCTCTCGATCGCCCTGATCGAGAAGGACAAGCTTGGTGGTACCTGCCTGCACCGCGGCTGTATCCCGACCAAGGCACTACTGCATGCCGCTGAGGTCGCGGACTCGACGCGTGAATCAGCCGCGTACGGGGTCAACGCCACCCTCGATGGCATCGACATCATCAAGGTGAACGAGTACCGAGATGGTGTCGTCGGTCGGCTGTACAAGGGCCTGCAGGGACTCGTGAAGAGCCGCGAGGTCACGTACGTCGAGGGAACCGGCACTCTGGTCTCACCCAACACCGTTGAGGTGAACGGCACCCAGTACACCGCTCGCAAGGCCGTGGTCCTTGCCACCGGGTCGTACGCGCGCAGCCTTCCGGGTCTTGAGATTGGCGGCCGGGTGATCACCAGCGATCAGGCTCTGCAACTCGAGTGGATCCCCAACAAGGTGATCGTGCTTGGCGGCGGGGTCATCGGCGTGGAGTTCGCGAGTGTCTGGCGTTCCTTCGGCTCAGAGGTCACCATCGTGGAGGCACTGCCCCGCCTGGTCCCGAATGAGGATGAGTCCTGCAGCAAGGCACTCGAGCGGGCGTTCCGCAAGCGCGGCATCGTGAGCAAGACAGGTGTCCGGTTCTCCGGAGTCACCCAATCTGAGTCCGGTGTTGTTGTCACCCTCGAAGGTGGAGACACCCTGGAGGCTGACCTGCTGCTGGTTGCGGTTGGCCGTGGACCCAATGCAACCGGGATGGGCTTTGACAACGTCGGAGTCGGAATGGATCGTGGCTTCGTCCTGACCAATGATCGACTGCAGACGAATGTGCCGGGCGTGTACGCGGTTGGCGATATCGTCCCTGGCCTTCAGCTCGCGCATCGCGGATTCCAGCAGGGAATCTTCGTGGCCGAGGAGATCGCCGGCCTCAATCCGAGGGTGATTGACGAGTCTGGAATCCCGCGTGTCACCTACTGCGAGCCTGAGGTGGCCTCCGTTGGACTCACCGAGGCACAGGCCAAGGACAAGCTGGGTGCCGACAATGTCGAGTCGTACGAGTACAACCTCGCCGGCAACGGAAAGTCGCAAATTCTCGGTACCACCGGATTCGTCAAGCTGGTTCGACAGAAGGATGGGCCAGTCGTTGGCATGCATCTGGTTGGGGCTCGAGTCGGTGAACTAATCGGCGAAGGCCAGCTAATCGTCAACTGGGAGGCGAACCCAGAGGACGTCGCACCACTGGTTCACGCTCACCCGACGCAGAACGAGGCAGTTGGCGAGGCGTTCCTGGCACTTGCCGGCAAGCCGCTTCACGCCCACGCATAGGAATTCACTCGGCTGGGATAACGTTTCAGTCAGGGTTCAGGTCCGTCCCGCAACAGCACGAAGGAGCACGTTGAGATGTCTGTCTCCGTCACGATGCCAATGCTCGGTGAGAGTGTCACCGAGGGAACGGTCTCTCGCTGGCTCAAGCAGGTGGGCGATGCGGTCGCCATGGACGAACCGATCGTCGAAGTGTCCACCGACAAGGTGGATACCGAGATCACAGCCCCCTCGGCTGGCGTGATCCTGGAGATCACGGCTCCCGAGGACAGTGTGATCGCCGTTGGCGCCCAGCTCGCTCTGATCGGCTCGGCTGACACGGCGGCACCGGCACCCATCGCTGAGACTCCAGCACCGGTGGTCGAGACGGTGGTGGCACCCGAGCCCGTTATTGAAGCACCCGTTGTCGACGTACCTGCTGCCCCAGCGCCGGCTACAACCGGTGGATCGACCGCTATCACCCTGCCCGCTCTCGGTGAAAGTGTTACCGAGGGCACTGTCACCCGCTGGCTAAAGGCAGTCGGTGATGTCGTTGCCGTTGATGAACCACTTGTCGAGATCTCAACGGACAAGGTGGATACCGAACTTCCGTCCCCTGCTGCTGGGGTCCTCGTCGAGATCACCGTTGGTGAAGACCAGATCGTTGCCGTCGGAGGCCAGCTCGGTCTGATCGGATCAGCGGCTGGTGCACCAGCCGCTGCGGCTCCTGCACCTGCCGCGGCTCCAAAGCCTGCCGCCCCCGCAGTGGTCCCACAACCAGCCCCAACCCCAGCCCAGGCATCCCCCGCACGTTCCGCCCCGATCCCTGCAGCCCCAGTGGCCACAGCTCCGGTGCCCACACCATCGGCAACTGCCGAAGTCCCAGCCGCGAACGCCGATGCCTACGTCACCCCACTTGTGCGCAAGCTTGCCGCGGACAATGGAGTCGACCTGGCTGCGGTGAAAGGCTCGGGGGTTGGGGGTCGGATCCGCAAGGAGGACATCCTCGCTGCCGCAGCCGCAGCCGCAGCACCAAAGGCTTCAGCAGCACCGTCAGCCACAGCCAGCGGCGCGGTAGGTACCCCGTCCGTTGAGGCCTCAGCCCTGCGTGGCACAACAGTGAAGATGAGCCGCCTGCGCAAGGTGATCGCTGAGCGCATGGTCGAGTCACTGGCCACCTCGGCACAGCTCACGACGGTGGTCGAGGTTGACGTCACGCGTATCGCTCAACTTCGTGATCGCGTGAAGGCACAGTTCGAGGTGAACGAGGGTGTCAAACTCAGCTTCCTCCCCTTCTTTGCCAAGGCCACGGTCGAGGCGCTCAAGCAGTACCCACAGGTGAATGCCTCCATTGACATGGAACAGGGCACCATCACCTACCCGGATGCCGAGCATCTCGGCATCGCCGTCGACACTGATCGTGGACTTCTCGTTCCCGTTGTGCGTGATGCGGGTGATCTTTCGATCGGTGGACTTGCCAGGAAGATCGCCGATGTTGCGGCGCGCACGCGAACCAACAAGGTCTCCCCCGATGAGCTGTCCGGTGGCACCTTCACCCTCACCAACACGGGTAGCCGCGGCGCACTGTTCGACACTCCCATCATCAACCAGCCACAGGTCGCCATCCTTGGTACCGGTGCTGTTGTGAAGCGTCCGGTTGTCGTTACCGATGACACTGGCCTGGACTCCATTGCCGTCCGTTCGATGGTCTTCCTCGCGCTTACGTACGACCACCGTCTGGTTGATGGAGCAGATGCTGCTCGGTTCCTCACCAGCATCAAGCAGCGGCTGGAAGATGCATCATTTGACGCTGAACTCGGCGGCTGACCGGGTTAGGGTGATCTTGACGTCAGATCGTGACCGGCACGAGGGAGAACTATGCGAGTGCTCATCAGCGGGTCATCTGGTCTGATTGGTTCAGCCCTGGTCTCATCTCTGCGTGTTGACGGCCATGACGTCCGTGTCCTGGTACGACGCCCCGCCCAAACAGCAACTGAGGTCGCGTGGAAACCCGAGCGCGGAATCAACGGTTCGGATGACGAACTACGAGCCGCGGTGTCCGACAGCGATGCAGTGGTGAATCTTGCTGGCGCAGGGGTGGCCGAGAAACGCTGGGACTCGGCCTACAAGGCAGAGATCATGAGTTCGCGGGTCAACGCCACCACGTGCTTGGCCACTGCACTGGCTCAGGTGGACACTCCGCCTGAGGTCTTTGTCTCCGGATCTGCAGGTGGCTACTACGGCGATACCGGTCCAGAAGCCGTGGATGAATCGGGCCCGATGGGCACCACTTTTCTGGCACAGGTGGCGGCCGCATGGGAAGACGCAGCAGCGCCCGCGGCTCAGGCTGGAATTCGCGTGACTCATCCCCGAACCGGGACGGTCGCCGACCCACATGGTGGAGCCTTCGGCAGGCTGCTCCCCCTCCTGCGAGCCGGAGCTGGTGGACCGCTTGGATCAGGTCGGCAGTGGTGGTCCCTGATCTCACTGCGCGATGAGGTTGCCGCGCTACGTCACCTGATCGCGACTCAGTCGATCTCGGGACCGGTGAACTTCAGCGCACCCCAGCAGGCCACCAATGCCGACCTCACCAAGGAACTGGCCAAAGCCCTGCATCGCCCAGCAGTCGCCGCCGCACCTCGGTTTGCTGTGCGCGCTGTTCTCGGCGAATTCGCCGAGGAACTGTTCCTTGATCAGCGGATGGCACCTGCAAAGCTCCTGTCGACCGGCTTTACGTTCTCCGACGCCACCATCGCCTCGATTGTCACCGGGCTAGTGCAGGGCTCGTAGTCGGCCAAGCACGTTCATCCGGGGAGTTGCGCGAGGTAAGGACCCAACGCTCATTGCAGCGGCATGTGCCACCTCGCGGACGTCACGTGCGATCGGATTCTGTGCAGACTCTCGACGTTCACGACGCTGCAGTATGTCGATGAACTCTTGAAGTGACGGACGAAGTGCGGGATCCGGGTCCTCGGTGCGGATGATCATGAGCTCAACCGAGGTGGGCAGTGATACCTCACCTGTGAGTGAATGAAGGAGTCGAGCGAGGTCACGTACGTCATCACCGGCGGTTGGACCACCTGCATACGGTGCGAGGGTCCAGAGTCCGGCACCGGCCAGCCACACCTGACCGTCAGGGGCCACCAGGACACTGTCGAGACCAACAGATCCATGTGCCGTTCGCTCATCATGTAGGGCTGCCAGTGCAGCACCAATGCGAACCCCGACCGCTGCCACCTGCCCCAGCCGGAGCGGACCTTTCGCTCTGATCATCGACAGTGACACCGACCGAGCAGGCACGCGGTGCACGATGTTGAGATATCCGTCCTGAATCTCGGTCCGGACCAGCGGACAGAGCCCATCTGCTCGCGCGTTCATCGCCGACACCCACGAGGAACGAACCCGCTGTGCATCTCGGGGGTCGTACGGTAACTGCCAGGGCGTGAATCGCTCGACAGTGGTGACTGATTGTTCGAGTTGCTCGGTCATGTGGCACACAGTGCAGCCTCAGGGCATGGTCGCGCTGAGACGATCCACAGGATGCACAGATCCCACGATGACGACACGATGGGAAGGTGACCAGACGCCGGGTTCGGAGCCACGAGTGTGATGTCGTCATCGTTGGCGCTGGAATGGCCGGTCTGGCAGCCGCCCGACATTTGCAAACGGCTGGCCGAACCGTTCTGGTGATCGACTCCAATGATGAGCCTGGTGGCCGAGTGCGCAGCCATCGGATCGACGGCCTGACTCTTGATCTCGGCTTCCAACTGCTGAATCCGGCGTACCCCGAGGCACAGCACATGCTGGATCTGAGAGCGCTCCAACTCCGGCCCTTCACCCCGGGTGTACGGGTCCGCACCTCTTCGGGGACGCACACTGTGGTCGACCCATTTCGGGCGCCGAACACGATTGCCACCACCGTGGCATCCATCCCGGGAACCCGTTGGCAGCAGGCGAGATTCGGTGCCTACGCCGCGTCACTGGCCGTCGGAACAGGAGCTCGACTACAACACCGGACGGACGGAACTGCCGAGGGTGCACTGCAGGGATTTGGCGACATCACCAGCCAGATCCTTCGACCCTTCCTGTCCGGTGTGCTCTTCGACGATTCGCTCACGACCTCCCGTCGTCTGGTCGACGTATTCATGCGGTCATTCATCCGTGGCACACCTGCAGTTCCAGCCCTTGGTATGGGCGCCATCGCCACCCAACTCAGTTCCGATGTGGCACTCTCACTCAACGAGACGGCGCGGCTCGTCACCTCCACGAGTGTGACGACCGATCAGCGGATCATCAGCGCCCGCGCCGTGCTTGTGGCCACCGATCCGCTCACGGCCGCGCGGCTCATACCTGAATTGCGAGTTCCCGTGATGAGATCTGGCACCACCTGGTGGCATCGTGCCCCACTCCCGGTCGAGGCCATCAACAACGGGATGCCCATCCTTACCGTGGATCCCGAGCGCCGCGGTCCGCTCGTCAACACGGTCGTGATGAACGCAGCCGCGCCCGAGTACGCACCCGATGGCTTTAGCCTCATTGCGTCCACCGCTATCGGAACTGCCGATCACTCCCCGGCTGATATTTCCCGGCACCTTGACTATCTGTACGAGATGGACACCTCGCGATGGGAGGTGGTTGCGGTTCAGCAGATTGCGCAGACCGTTCCGGCATTCCCGGTGGGTACCCCATTCCGCAAGCCGACGCAGGTGAGCAGTGGGGTTTTCGTCGCCGGTGACCACCGCGACACCCCATCCATTCAAGGGGCCCTGGTCAGTGGACGGCGGGCCGCTGCTGCAATCGACCACTGGCTCGCGTAGGTTGCCGTCATGGCAACTCCACGAATCCTGGCCACGA
This sequence comes from uncultured bacterium, assembly GCA_963978055.1. Taxonomy (GTDB): domain Bacteria; phylum Actinomycetota; class Actinomycetes; order S36-B12; family CAIYMF01; genus Longivirga. The sequence continues at coordinate 49,358 of CAXBQZ010000002.1, read as the reverse complement.
GTGGTGGCTTCATCGGAGCCGAGCGTTACAACGCCCGAGTCCCCGGCAATCTGTTCCTCGAGGCACTGCGTCTGTCCGGCAAGGATCGACCACGCGTCCTGTTCGTCATGACGGCCACGGGTGACGATACGAACTACCTGTCGATCTCCTATCAGGCCATGCGCGGACTCTCCGTCGAGGTGGACCACCTCGCTGTCTATGCGATGCCCAACCAGCCCGTGGACGAGGCACTCGGCACAGCTGACGTGGTGTGGGTCGGCGGCGGTTCAGTGGCCAATCTGCTGGCCCTGTGGAAGGTGCACGGGATCGATCTGGCCATGCGTGACGCATGGGAGCGCGGGGTGATCCTGGGCGGTGTGAGTGCCGGATCGATCTGCTGGCATGTGGGTGGACCCACGGACTCCTACGGACCCACCCTGCAGCTGCAGCTCGGCGGACTCGGACTGATCCCGTACGGCAATGGGGTTCACTATGACACTGAGGAGCAGCGTCGCCCCCTCCTGCAGTCACTGGTCGCCAGCGAACAACTGCCCCTGTCATACGCAACGGACGATCACGTCGGAATCCTCTACGAGGGCACCGACCCGGTTGCTGTGATCACGGACTCCCCCGTCGATCCAGAAACCGGACCTGCTGCCTACCGGGTCGAGAAGGTTGCCGGCGAGGTCATCGAAACCCGCCTCGCACCCGGTGCCATCTCCTAACCACCTCACTGAATCAGATCGTTGAAGGGGTCAGTCATGAAGTACGTCTCACTGCCACAGTTGACGAACAAGCCCGTCCCCACCGTGGGTGTTGGTGCGATGCTGCTGGCTGAACCGCTGCGATCAACTGGTGAGCTCATGCCCTGGGATGACGCCATCGGAATCCTGCATCACACGTTCGAGCAGGGCATCACCCTGGTTGATACCGCGGATATCTATGCACCCGATGCCTCACACTTCGGTTACGACGAGAGGCTCGTCGGCGAGGCGGTGCGCACCTGGAAGGGTGGTCGCGATTCCATCATCGTGGTCACCAAGATCGGCATCACCCTCAACGTGGGTCCAGATGGTGAGGATCTTTGGGGACGTGACGGTTCGTACGACTACCTGATGCGCGCGGCCGAGGCCAGTGTTGACCGGCTCGGCTTCACCCCAGACACGATCCTGCTGCACCGCGTCAATCGCGAGCAGCAGCCATTCGCGAAGTCCGTGGAGAACATGCTGGCAGTTCGCGAGGCGGGCTTTGCCCCCACGATCGGTATCGGGAATGTGCACCTCGATGAGTGTGAGATCGCGTGGGACGTGAGCGGTGGCACGATCTCTGGCGTGGAGAACGAGCGCAGCCCACGTTATCGCGATGATGAGGATGTTCTTCGCTGGTGCGTCGAGCGAGGGGTTGCCTACTTCCCGTGGTCACCCTTCGGTGGTGGTGATGATGCAGCCAATCTTCCGACGAAGTACCCCGTGTTCGCCGAGGTTGCCGCTGAACTCAGTGAGTCGACCGGACGTGAGGTGACGGCCTACCAGGTCACACTGTCGTGGCTGCGGGCCAATGGAGATGCGGTTGTGCCGATCCCAGCAGTCACGCGAACCACCACTGCGAATATCAATGCAGCCTCCGTCGAGGTTGAACTCAGCGCGGACCAGCTCGCTCGACTCGATGCCTCACCTGTTGGGTCTGGCTCTGTATTCCCCGATGATGAGGACTGACCGAGAGGTGAACCTCACACCGAGGCCTATCCACAAGGATCCTTTCAGCGCGTAGGGTTTACCGCGTGTCTACTACTCTGACCAACGTCAACATCGTGCGCCGTGGTTTCGGTCTGCATGCTGTTCCCTATGACGTGGCATGGGACGAGCAGCGAGCCCTGCATGAGCAGATCGTTGCCGATCAGAGCCCTGACACAATCCTGCTTCTGGAGCATCCGCCGGTCTACACTGCCGGTCGTCGTACACCCCCCGAGGATCGCCCCACTGATGGCACGCCTGTCGTAGATGTCGATCGGGGCGGCCGCATCACCTGGCATGGTCCAGGCCAACTGGTGGGATACCCGATCGTGCGGCTTGCTCAGCCGATGGATGTTGTTGCCCACGTCCGTCGGCTTGAATCCGCGCTGATCGAGGTGTGCACCGAATTGGGCCTTTCCACCATGCGCGTCAAGGGTCGCAGTGGAGTCTGGGTGGCGGCGGATGAACCTCTCGTCGGCACCAGACCCGAGCGCAAGATTGCCGCGATCGGGGTGCGGGTGGCGCGAGGCGTCACCATGCATGGATTTGCGCTCAACTGCGACTGTGATCTCACCTGGTTCGATCGAATCGTCCCCTGTGGCATTACTGACGCGGGAGTTACCTCACTGAGTGCAGAGCTCGGACGAGATGTGACGGTGGAGGAAGTACTTCCACTGATGGAACTGCAGCTACAACGGGTGTTCACCCAAACGTCGAAGGTGGAGCCATGACGTCTTCAGAAACTTCAACAACTGATGAGCAACTGGTGGCCACCGCCTCCGATGGCCGACGCATGCTCCGGATCGAGGCCCGCAATGCTGCGGTGCCGATCGAGCGAAAGCCGTCGTGGATCAAGACCCGGATCCGCACCGGCCCCGAGTACCTGCGCATCAACAGCCTGGTCAAGGGTGAGGGCCTGCACACCGTCTGCCAGGAGGCTGGCTGTCCCAACATCTACGAGTGCTGGGAAGACCGCGAGGCCACCTTCCTGATCGGTGGTGCCCAGTGCTCGCGACGCTGTGACTTCTGCCAGATCGATACCGGCAAGCCCGAGCCACTGGATCGTGATGAGCCTCGACGAGTCGCGGAGACCGTCCAGACGATGGGTCTGGCCTACGCCACGGTTACCGGGGTGGCCCGCGACGACCTCGAGGATGAGGGGGCCTGGCTCTATGCCGAGACGGTGCGGGCAATCCATGACGCAGTCCCCGGTTGTGGTGTTGAGGTGCTGATTCCGGACTTTTCAGCCAATCCCGCGCTGTTGGCACAGGTTTTCGATGCAGCCCCCGAGGTGCTCGCACACAACCTCGAGACAGTTCCGCGCATCTTCAAGCGCATCCGTCCGGCATTCACCTATGAGCGCTCCCTCGACGTGATCACCCAGGCTCGCGATGCGGGGATGATCACCAAGTCCAACCTGATCCTAGGCATGGGTGAGGAGATCGATGAGGTGATTCAGGCTCTGCAGGATCTGCACAGTGCAGGGTGTGAGCTGATCACCATCACGCAGTACCTGCGTCCAACTCCCCGTCATCATCCCGTTGAGCGCTGGGTGCATCCAGAGGAGTTCGTCGCATTGGCCGATGAGGCAGCGCGCATCGGATTCTCCGGAGTGATGAGTGGCCCACTGGTACGTTCGTCCTACCGAGCCGGCCGACTGCACAAGCAGGCGCTCGAGGCTCGCACCACCGGCAATACCGCGACGATTCTCACCGGAGGAGCCCAGTGAAGTACCCCGTCGCCGAGGTGGTCGCCTGCCACATCTGGCCGGCCGAGTCGAAGGTTCCCGTGGCCGTAGACGAACTTCACCTGGATTTCGGCGGGCCGATCGGTGATCGTCACTACGGCCTGACCATGAAATCCGATACCCGCCAGAGCAAGCACTTTCCCAAGGGGACGGAGATCCGCAACCACCGTCAGGTATCACTGGTGGAGGCCACTGAGCTCCAGGACGTGGCGGCCACCCTCGGCATCACCGAGATCGAGCCCGGCTTGATCGCAGACAACATCTACCTGCGCGGTGCCACAGACCTCACGTTGCTGCCGAAGATGACGAGGCTGGTCTTCTCCTCAGGTGCGGTGATCATGCTCGGCGGTGAAAACGATCCGTGCACGATTGCCGGAGGCATGATCGCCGACGTCCATGGCATCACCCCACACTCGTTCCCCAAGGCCGCTCTGCACAAGCGCGGGGTAACCGGGTGGGTGGAGCATCCTGGTGAGATCAAGCCCGGTGACACTGTCGAAATCCGAGTCTGACCCGTCGAGTCGGGAGTTCCCCGCGTGCCAGATGAGCACACCCCGTAGGCTGGGGGAAACAACCCGCCAGACCCGGAGTGCACCCCTGTGAGCAATAGAGCACCTGCCGCCCCACCCCAGGGCCGGATCGCCCAGATCCGCGAGACGTTCAAGTTCACGCGCCAAGCCGATCCCACGATCACGTGGATCCTTCTTGGCGTTTTCCTCGGCACCCTGGCGATCATGATCGGGCTCGGATTCCTATTCCGCATCCCGTGGGTGTTCGGCATTCTGGCGATTCCGACCGCTCTGCTGGCGACCACGTTCATCTTCGGCCGTCGCGCTGAGAAGGCCGCGTACGCTCAGGTTGAGGGGCAGCTTGGTGCTGCAGCCTCCGTGCTCAACACACTGCGTTCCGGCTGGTTTGTCACCCCGGCAGTGGGTGTGACCAAGAGCCAGGATCTCGTGCACCGCGTGGTTGGTCGGCCGGGTGTGATCCTGGTGTCTGAGGGGCCGTCCTCCCGCGTAACCAACCTGCTGGCAAATGAGAAGAAGCGGACGTCGCGCTTCGTCGGCGAGACGCCAATCTACGAACTGCAGTGTGGCAATGAGGAGGGGCAGATCCCCCTGGGCAAATTGCAGCGCGAGGTTATGAAGCTCCCGAAGAACCTCAAGCCCGCCCAGGTCACCGAACTTCGTCGACGCCTCGATGCCCTCACGAACTCGCCACTGCCGATTCCCAAGGGACCACTGCCCAAGGGTGCACGGATGCCCCGCGGCTAGTTCTACCGACGGACGGCCCTATCGACGGAGCAGGGCTGTTCCGATCGATCGGTCGTGCAGCCCCCGTCCGTCTCGATCCCAGATCAACGCCGGGATCAGCAGGCACACCTGAGCACTTCGTAGGATCGAACGCACCAGCCCAACGGGCTGACCATCAAGGCGGACGACGGCCAGCCCGCAGATCCGCTGACCAAACGAGGCCGCTGTCAGCCAGGTGAAGAGCGAGAGTTCGGCAAAGAAGAATCCGAGGGTCACCAGTCCTGAGGCGGCCGTTCCGTAGGCGACCCCGGGAACAAACAGGCGTACGAGAAGAACTGCGGCGAACCAGTCGATCATGAGCGCGAGAAGTCGGCGCCCCCAGCCGGCGAGCGAGCCAGATCCATCCTCGGGCAGGCCAAGACGCTCCCCCCGCCACTGCTGGGTGCTCGGCAGGACCGAGCTGGGCCCAGACAACCAGGAGCCCACATCCTGGCGGGTGATGCGGGGTCGGTTCTGCTCATCTGACACCCCCCTAGATTACGGGGCTCCCGGAAAAGCGCCGCCGGAGGTTCGTCGCGTCAACGCCACGTATAGATATCTGAACGAGCGTTAAGGAAGCGTCAAGATCGCATCGGTTCAGGGTTGACCTGCGACTAGACAGAGATCATGTTGAGTTTCAAACGGGTAGTTGTTGGTGATCCCATCCGCTCATCCGATGGTCACCACAGCCTGCTCAGCAAGACTCTGGCTCTTCCAATCTTCTGCAGTGACCCGCTCTCATCCGTGGCCTACGCGACCGACGAAATACTGCTGGTACTGGTCCTTGGTGGGGTGACAGCTCTGACGTGGACGCCGTGGGTTGGACTTGCGGTCATCGCCCTGCTAGCCATCGTGGTGACGTCATATCGCAAAACGGTATATGCCTACCCTGGCGGTGGCGGTGCCTACGCAGTTGCCAAGGAGAACTTCGGTCAACGAACTGCCCTCGTGGCAGCCAGCGCGTTGATCGTCGACTACATCCTCACGGTGGCCGTTTCGGTTACCTCCGGGGTTGCCAACTTCACATCTGCCTTCCCAGCGCTGGTCCCGTACACGCTGCACATGTCGCTGGGCCTGGTAGTCGTGCTGACGCTGATGAACCTGCGCGGTGTTCGTGAATCAGGAAAGGCCTTCGCCGCCCCGACTTACCTCTTCATCTCCAGCGTTTTGCTGCTGCTCGCAGTTGGGGTGATCAAGCAGGTGACCGGACATCCCATCGTTGCAGAGTCAGCCTCACTCACCGTCCATGCGAACTCGGTAACGGGCTCCACAGCCGTCTTCCTTCTGCTTCGAGCCTTCGCCTCCGGCTGTACCGCCCTCACCGGGGTCGAGGCTATCTCCAATGGGGTGCCTTACTTCAAGCCACCGAAGTCGCGCAATGCATCTCTGACACTCCTGGCGATGGGCATCTTGGCCATCACGATGTTTGGTGGTGTTACCTGGCTCTCCGTGGCGTCGGGGATTCGTATATCGGACGACCCGGCCACGCTCGGCCTGCCTGCAAACACCACGCAGCCGACTGTTTTGGCACAGCTCGGAACCGCCGTGTTCGGCAACGGATCCTTCGGCTTTTTCGCTCTGCAGATCTTCACGACCATTGTTCTCGTGCTAGCAGCCAATACTGCCTACAACAGCTTTCCCATCATGGGCTCTGTGCTGGGCCAGGACGGCTATTTCCCCAGGCAGTTCGGACGCCGTGGGGACCGTCTGGTCTTCAGCAACGGCATCCTTTTCCTGGCTGGAATGAGCATCTTCCTTATCGTCATCTTTGACGCAAGCGTTACACGGCTCATCCAGCTCTACATCTTGGGCGTCTTCCTCTCGTTCACCATCTCGCAGGCCGGCATGGTCAAGCACTGGAATCGACTGATGCCAACAGCGAGTGCGGGTGAGCGAGGTCGAATGATGCGATCACGGGTGGTAAACCTCGTGGGCGCTGTCGTCACCGCGGTGATTCTGGTGATCGTTGTCCTAACCAAGTTCGCCCATGGCGCCTGGATGGTAGTGATAGCGATCCCGCTCTTCTACGCGCTCATGGTGGCTATCAATGTTCACTACGAACGCCTTGATATCCGGATGGCGCCGGCTCCAGGTGGAGTTCGGCTTCCGAGTCGGGTTCATGCGGTGGTCCTGGTCTCCAGACTGCACGCCCCAGCGATGCAGGCTCTGGCCTATGCTCGGGCGACACGACCGGACAAGATCCATGCGCTCCACGTGGTAACCGACCGAAGCAACATCGAGGCCCTACAGCAAACGTGGACGGACAGGAGCATTCCCGTTCCTTTGGTGATGCTCGAATCGCCCTATCGCGATCTCACTCAACCGGTTATTGAGTACATCCGCGACCTGCGCCAATCGAGTCCGAGGGATATCGTCGCCGTCTACGTGCCCGAATACGTGGTGGCACATTGGTGGGAGGCGCTGCTGCACAACCAAAGTGCCCTGCGTCTGAAGGTGCGACTGCGATTCGAGCCAGGAGTGATCGTCACGTCCGTTCCTCTGCGCCTTGACCTCGCCGAACCACAGGAGCCTGTGATGTCCATTCCTTCTGCGGAGTGAGAAACTCGATCATGACCTCCGACACGGACGCAGCCGATGAGCCAGTATTTCGGTCGCGGCCAATTCAGTTGGTTGTGTTTGTCATCGGTACAGCGGTCTGCTGGCTCATCGTTCTCGGCGCCAGCAACCAACTCCCTGTCGACCTCGCGGTGGTATTGCTGATTCTTCTGATGGTGGTGGTGGCAATTGCTTTGTTCACCGCACCCGCACTTGCGGTTCTCAGCGCACTGATCGCCGTCATTCTCGTGAACTGGTACCTGATCCCGCCCTATCGAACGTTTGAAATCTCAAATGCAGACAACGTTGCAGCACTCACCGTCTTCGTGCTGGTCGCTGCGGGATCATCCGTCCTCGTCGGCGCAAGCACGCGCGCACGCTCGCGGATGCGAGCGTCAGAGTCGCGGGCGCGAATCATCCGCACCGTCGTGTCGAACGATGAGTCACCCAGTGAAGCTCTGCGCCGCGTACGAGATTCACTTGATCTGACCGAACTTGAACTTCTTGCGCTGCGTGGTTCGACGTGGACACCAGTTGCCACCTCCGGTCGGCGCGAACTCGTCCCTGACGTAGGTGATGGGCGGGCATTGGACGTTGCGGTGCAGCGCGAGTACAGGCTGGTTGGTCGAGGTCAGGAACTCTTTGCTGCTGATCTGGGTTTCGTGGAGTCCCTGGCCGCCGCAGTCGTACGTTCCTATGAGAGTGAGCAGATGCGAATCGAACAGCAGCGGGCACTTGAACTGGAAGGGATCGATCGAGCGCGCACTGCCCTCCTTGCCAGCGTTGGGCATGATCTGCGAACTCCGCTGTCCAGTCTGCGGTTGGCCGTCGACACCCTCAGGTCACCCCAGGCGCAGTTGGATCAGGACAGTCAACGAGAACTTCTCGAGACCGTGGACGATGCCACCACGCGGTTGAACGAGATGATCACCGATCTGCTCGATTTGAGTCGACTGGAGGCAGGTGTGCTTCTGGCGCAGATAGATCAAGTCTCACTCCATGACGTGGTGGTAGGTGCCGCCGTCGAGTGGCCTGCTGCTGTCGTCTCAATCGATATAGCAGAGGACCTGCCTGACGTAATGGCGGACCCGGTCCTGTTGGAGCGCGTGATCGAGAATCTGGTCTCAAACGCCATTCGACATGGCAAGGCGAATCAAGCTCATCCCGTTCAGATCACCGCAGCGCAAACGACTGATGAGCTCCACCTGATGGTCATCGACCACGGCCCCGGCATGGCCGAGGGTCAGCCCGACCCGCGCGCCCCCCTTACCCCGGCCGGCCGCGCGGACGCCAGCAGCGGACTGGGGTTGGCCATCGTGGTGGCCTTCACCAAGGCAATGAACATCGCTGCCGAGTTTCTAGACACGGACGGCGGGGGCCTCACCGTACGCTTGGCCCTGAGGCGGGCGACATCATGAGTGGACTGCTGGTCGTTGAAGACGATTTTCAACTCAACAAGGCACTGAGTCTTACGCTGCGATCACGTGGGTATCAGGTTGCGTCGGCTACGACGGGTGAGCAGTGCATTCGCGAGACGGCGCGCCTCAAGCCCGATGTCATCGTCTTGGATCTGGGCCTTCCGGATTTTGACGGTATAGAGGTGATTCGTCTCCTAAGGATCCAGACACAGACGCCAATCCTCGTGCTGTCTGCAAGGAGGGATCAGCGCGACAAAGTACAGGCTCTAGATGCCGGCGCCGACGATTACCTGACCAAACCCTTCGGAATTGACGAACTTCTCGCCCGAATTCGGGCCGCGCAACGTCGCGCTGGTGCACCAACGTCTGACGCGATCATCTCAACCGCCGACTTCACTGTTGACCTCGGGCGCAAGGAGGTACATCGAACGGACGGCTCTGTAGTACACCTCACCCCTACGGAGTGGGGGGTATTGGAATCCCTCGTGCGTGCTGAGGGAATGCTGGTGACAGGCGCAGATCTCCTTCAGTACGTCTGGGGTCCGGGCCACGAATCACAAACGAACTACCTGCGCGTATATCTGGCTCAGCTCCGTCGCAAACTCGAGCCAGAGCCCGGAAATCCCCGGTACTTGATAACGGCTCCGGGCCTCGGCTACCGCTTCGACGTGAACGGCTCTGCTGGCTGACAAGGTTTCTTCTATTGCTACATGTGATCCACCACACGAACCTGCGTCGGTCGCGAAACAATCTCGAAACAATCGGGATACGGCCGGGAAATCCGGGCCCCGTAAGTTACCTGCATCAGGGCGACGGTAGTCGCAGATCACGTCGAGCGAGAACCGGTCACGAGCCGGATTCCCGCGAGGAGGAATGGATGTTCAAGAACGCGGACGAGGTACTTCGGTTCATCCGTGAAGAGGACGTCAAGTTTGTTGATGTTCGCTTCTGCGACCTACCGGGTGTCATGCAGCACTTCAATGTTCCGGCTCAGGGTCTGGACGAGTCGTTCTTTACGAACGGCCAGATGTTTGATGGATCCTCGATCCGCGGCTTCCAGGCGATTCATGAATCGGATATGAAGCTCATCCCAGACGTCACCACCGCCTACCTTGATCCCTTCCGCACTGAGAAGACTCTCAACATCAACTTCTCAATCCGCGACCCGTTCACCGATGAGCCGTACAGCCGCGATCCACGCAACATCGCCGCCAAGGCTGAGGCCTACCTCAAGGCCACCGGCATCGCTGACACGGTGTTCTTCGGCCCCGAGGCCGAGTTCTACATCTTCGACGACGTCCGCTTCGAGACCAAGCAGAACGCCGGCTACTACTTCATCGACTCGATCGAGGGCGCGTGGAATACCGGCCGTGTCGAAGAGGGTGGCAACCGCGGCTACAAGACCCGCTACAAGGGTGGCTACTTCCCCGTTCCCCCGGTCGACCACTACGCAGATCTGCGCGATGCCATGGTTCTGGGTCTTCAGCAGGTTGGTCTTGAGGTTGAGCGCAGCCACCACGAGGTCGGCACCGCCGGTCAGAGCGAGATCAACTACAAGTTCGACACCCTGCTCGCCGCGGCAGATCAGGTGATGGCCTTCAAGTACGTCATCAAGAACGTCGCCTGGCAGGCTGGCAAGACGGTGACGTTCATGCCCAAGCCGCTGTTCGGTGACAACGGTTCCGGTATGCACTGCCACCAGTCACTGTGGAAGAACGGTGACCCGCTGTTCTACGACGAGCTCGGCTACGCGGGCCTGTCGGATCTTGCCCGCTGGTACATCGGCGGCCTGCTCAAGCACGCGCCCTCACTGCTCGCCTTCACCAACCCGACGGTGAACTCGTTCCACCGCCTGGTCCCGGGATACGAGGCGCCCGTGAACCTCGTCTACAGCCAGCGCAACCGCTCGGCCTGTATCCGCATCCCGATCACCGGTTCGAACCCGAAGGCAAAGCGCATCGAGTTCCGCGTGCCAGACCCGGCGAGCAACCCCTACCTCGCCTTCGCGGCCATGCTGATGGCAGGCCTGGACGGAATCAAGAACAAGATCGAGCCACCGACGCCCGTCGACAAGGATCTCTACGAGTTGCCACCGGATGAGGCCGCCTCAATCCCACAGGTGCCGGGCTCACTGTCCGAGGTACTCGATGCCCTCGAGGCCGATCACGACTACCTGCTCGAGGGTGGCGTGTTCACTCCGGATCTGATCGAGACCTGGATCGACTACAAGCGCGCCAACGAAGTTGACCCGATCCGTCTGCGTCCACATCCGCACGAGTTCGAGCTCTACTTCGACATCTAGTCCCAACACAACGGCCCCTGACCTGCATTCGCAGAGACAGGGGCCGTTTGTTATTCCCTCGATTTGGGATACGTGAATAGGACACGTGAGCAATGCTTACTCAGCCGAGCAGCAAAGGGCTCGGCGACAGATGATGTTGGGTGCTAGGCAGTCGCGGCGGTACGAAGATCATCGACAGGCGCTGCAGCACTAGGCACAGCGCAGGCATTCTCAAGCAGTCCCACCTTCACCAGCAGGGCGCTGATCTTGTGACGGTTGGCGCTGAACTGCTCGTACGCCCAACCCGTCAGGCCATCGCCACCGGGGACGGCGTGCACCACGTCAATCCCCGTGGCCGCAACATTTCCGAGCGAACCGGCATGGCGGGCGATCAACTGGAGGGCTTCGACGTGACTGTGAACCCCATCTCCGTCGATCAGAAGGATGCTCTCCTCGACTAGTTCGCGTGAGACTCCGTCGGGGAGATCACCTGCATGTCGTGATCCGCGCCAGACCAGATCGGGAGTGATGGGCGTCATCACGTCCGCGAATCGCGTGCAGATGGAGCAGTCATCGTCATACACGACTATTGCCTGATCCGTCATCGTCCCTCTCCTTGGTCGACCCTCCTCTCAAGGATCCCCTACTCCCACAGATGCGGCATCCTGAAGCGAGGTGCCGAGTCAGCGCGTGGGGAAGAACCGGTTCTCGTTGATGCGTCCCAGCCGCGCAGGGTTGTACGTGTAGATGATCGCCCGACGGGCAGCGTTACTTCGATTGAGGTCCGAGTAATGCAAGAGCCATGAGTCGAACATGATCATGTCGCCTGCCTTGAGCGGTAGTGCGACGGCGGTTGTCGCGTCGAAAGAATCGGGATCGATTTCGAAGTGACCGCCAGCCTTGAAGGGGTACGCCTTCTTGTCAGCATGGCTTTCCGGCACCACGCTGAGGCAGCCGTTCACCTCATCGGCATCATCGAGATAGATGAAGCAGGTTGCGAGCTCATCGGTGTGCGCGCGCCAACAGCATGACCAGTCCTGATGCCAGGGATAGGGAGATCCACCGGGGAGTTTGAGGTTGAGCTTGTCCTCGAACAGGTGCACATCATCGTCAAAGACCGATCTGGCCGGGTCACCGATCCGGGATTCGAGCGCGAGTTCGGCGAAGAAGGTGCTGAGATCTGAGATCGGCTCGAGTTTTCTGATCACCCGATCCATTCCAGCCCGCTCCGCGGGAGCGAGGTGATCGACCTCCCACTCAATGCGCGGACCATAGAACTCCGGATCCGAGCCGCACAGTTCCATCAGCCGATCTGATTCGTTGCGCGCCTGCACCAACGTCGCTTCGTCAAGAACACCGGGGATCACCATGAATCCCTGCTGACGGTAGGTATCGGCGTCAACCCCGAATTCCAGTGTGCGCGTGAGCATGTGACCTCCTCGTGTACCCGACTAGATAATGACCACAGAACGGCTCAGGTGCACCGGAACATTCGCATCCCGGCCCACGGATGCAGCCCACGCAACGGCGTGGAACTGCAGAGTCACCAGCTCAGCCAGCGGATCACCCGATGGTTGACGAATGCGAGCACCAGTTGCCTCCACTGCCTCAACAACGACCGGTGGGATCGGGGTCACCCCCCACACCAGGGTGCCCGGGCCGGCAACGCTGATCGGGCCGTGACGATACTCCCCGGTGGCATACGCCTCGGCCCACATTCCAGCGGACTCGCGGCATTTGAGCGCAGCCTCCTGGGCGATCGCGGCTCCATAACCCTCACCGAGGACGACCAACTGGCGCGGCATCTCCTCGTCAGCTCCGACATCCACCGACCGACGTCCTTGCTCGATCAGTTCACTGAGATCCCCACCACCGTGACGGGCAAGAACAAGAGCGATCAGCGTGGTTGGGAATCGCGTCTGCACCACGGACGTCTCATCGGCATAGTTGAGGTCGATGATTTCGTTGGCTCGCGCTCCGATCGGTGTCGCGAGGTCACCGAGCACTGCAGTGAGCGGCACCGACGGATCTAGCCGCTCAAGCGCCTCCACCACGTCCACCGACGTACCCGATCGGCTGATCGCGATCACCCGGTCGTACTCGCGGGTAAGCGAGGTGAACTCACTGGCGATCACTGCGTCCGTCTGTCCATGGCCTGCCTGCTCACGGATCCAGGCCCAAACAAGCGCGACGTAGTACGACGTACCGCAGCCCATGATCAGGACGCGCTCACCATGGGCTGGATAGCCGGGCAGCTCGGCAGTCGCCTGCACGACGGCCTTCTCCCAGGATTCCGGCTGTGAAGCGATCTCATCCCAGGTCTGTCCACCGAGTTCGGGACGCTGAGCCGTCATGATGTTGGTCCTCCTGGATCGTGTTGGGCAGGTCGAGTTGGAGAGTCAGTTGTCACGTGGTGCCGTGCGGATGAACGGACGTACTGCGGGTAAGCGTGCCAGCAAGTGCCAGCGCAACTGATCTTTCCGGTTGTGCGTTCACCCCACCACTGGACTGAGTGGACAGGCTCCCCGATGCCACGCCAAGGGCCAGTGCGTCAGCCACGGACTCCCCCGCCAACCGGGCAGCGAGGAAGCCCGCCGTAAGACTGTCCCCGGCACCCACAGTGTCAACGACGTCGACGACAGGTGCGGACACGTGGATGAGCTCCTCATCCGTCCAGGCGTACGCACCCTCGGCTCCACATTTGAGAACCACGACGGCCCCCTCGGGCATGCGCGAGTGCAGCGCCGCAACTGCTGCGAATCGATCGTCGCTCCCGGCCAGTCCACGCGCCTCCGGCTCATTGCAGAACAGAACGTCCACGTGCGCGAGAGCTGCCGGGAGATGTGAGTCCCACTCGCGCGCTGGGTCATCGTTGGGGTCTACCGACGTGGTCACGCCGCGGGATCGGGCATCTGCCAAAACAGGTGCGAGCTCGTGCACTGCACCTGTCTGCAGGAACCACGACCCGATGTGCAGGTGACGCAGATCAGGAAGTTCATCAAGTCGGATATCGCTGGCCAGCAGATCCCCCATCACCCCAAAGTCGGTGAGGATATGACGATCATTGGCATCCTGCGCCCGAACAAGAATCACTGAGGATCCGGTTCGGCCGCCCGGCACAGTTCGCACAAAGGTGGTGTCTACCCCGCGATCGGCGAGGCGCTCCATCATGTACTCACCGAACCCGTCGTCCCCGATACAGCCGACGATGCCCACGTGCACCCCGAGGCGGGCAGCCCCCGCGCACATGATCGCCACGGAGGACCCGATCGTGGTCGTGGTCATCGAGATCAGTTCCTCCGTCTGACCAAACGTCAGATCACGAACACCGGTGACGACGATGTCCGGATTCACCTCACCGAAGGCAAGTAGTTCGATCACTTTCCGATTCCAGCCGTGAGACCGCGCACGAAGGCACGCTGTGAGAGCAGGTAGAACAGGGCAACAGGAAGAATGGACAGGGTCGCCACCGCCAGCACCAGCGGCTGATTGGTGACGTAGCGTCCCTGCAGGAGGGTCATACCCGCCATCAGGGTGCGGCTCTTCTCATCCTGAAGGAACACCAGGGCGATCAGCAGTTCATTCCACGCCCAGATCGCGTTGACCACAGCGACGGTAACCAGTGCCGGCTTCGCGAGAGGAATGACCACTGAGAACAGGGTTCGGATCGGCCCGGCTCCGTCGACTACCGCTGCCTCGACGAGCTCGGCGGGAACAGTTCGGAAGAAGTTGTAGAGGAAGAAGATGCAGAAGGGAACAAGAAGACATGAGTAGAAGATGATGACCGAGCCAAGGGTGTTGATCAGCTTCAGATTCACCATGGTGACGAACATGGGTACCACCAGAACCACCGGCGGCACCATGATTGCGGCGATACTCCCGGAGAGCAGACCAGTGCGTCCCTTGAACGTGCCGAAGCTGATGGCATAGGCAGCCATTGCGCCGACCACGGTCGAGATCAGCACCGCCACGACAGTGACGATCAGGCTATTCATCGCCCACCGCAGAGTTGGCAGATCTACGAGGGCATGTGTGTAGTTCTCGAACGTGATCGCCTTCGGCAGCCCGGCGGGATTGACCGAGTACTCATCGGGACTCTTGACGCTGGTGAGCACCATGAAGATCAGCGGCGCAAGCGCAATAACGGTCAGGACCGCTAGAAGAATATGGCGTGGAATTGACGCCAGCGCGGAGATCCTCATAGCCCACGCGCCTGATCATCGGGACGCGACCGCAGGCGCAGGTAGGCAAAGATGAGCACACTTGCCAGCAGCAGCACGATCACGGCCGCAGAGTTGGCCAGACCCACAGAACCCTGAGCGAATCCGTTCTTCCAGATGTAGAACTCCATCACTGATGACGCATTGCCAGGGCCGCCGAGCGTCAGAACGTAGACGTACGTGAACACCCACGACAGAACAGTGATGGCCTCGGTCACAACGAAGAACTCGATGGCGGTGCGAATCTGCGGGATGTGGATCCGGGTCTGCAACTGCGTCCAGGAGACTCCGTCGATCCGTGCGGCCTCACTCACCTCAGGGGGCAGGCTGAGCAGGGCGGCGAGGAATACCACCACCCCGAACCCGAGCTGCTGCCATACGACGACGGCGCCAACGGACCAGATCGCCCACGTCGGTGAACCAAGCCAATCGACAGCCAGTGAGTCAAGGCCGATACCGCGCAGGATCGCGTTGAGGCCGCCGTTGTACTGCAGGAATACGCTGAAGGCCAGGCCAATACCGACGGCCGGAAGAATGTAGGGCAGGAAGATTGATGAGCGATATGCCTTCCAGCCGCGGATTCCGTCGTTGAGAACCACGGCTACGAGCAGAGCAACCACCGTCATAACCGGAACGGTGAGTAGAAGTTTGAGGTTGTTCTTCAACGACGTGAGAAAGACGTCGTCCTGAAACATGAACCTGTAGTTGTCGAAGCCGACGAACGTCAGCTTGTAGAACGTGCCTGAGTAGAAGCTGTTTCGAACAACGCTGATCAACGGAAAGATGAAACCGAACCCGATGGCAATAACAGCGGGCAGGACGAACAGGTAGGGCCACGTTGAGCGGCGAGGCTTATGCGTGGCCGCACCGCGCTCATCAGCGGCCGTACCCAAGGGCACGGCCGCTGATGAGCTAACGAGAGCGGGCTCACTCACTGACTGGAGGCCCAGGTGGTGTAGTTCTTCACTTCATCGGTGTTTGTGGCACGCCACTTCTCAACAGCCTTCTGGAAGGTTGAGACTGCATCTGCCACCGACCCACCACTGGTGATCACCTGACCGGCAGCGAGGTCACCATCACCATCGACTGACGGCGGGAGGTAGTTCTCCAGCCAGACAGCACCCGGGGACGAGTCGAACTTCCAGAGGTTCTTCGCAAGGTCGGTCTGAATGGCCGACTGATCGAAGCGGGTGTCAGCCGGGAAGATGCCGGTTGCGGCATACCAGCTGGCGAGGTTCTCCGGTGAGTGCAGCCAGGTCAGGAACTGAGCTGCAGCCTTTGGATGCTGTGACCACGAGGTGATGAACGCGGTGGACGACTGGGTCGTGTTGTACACATCGGCGAGCTTGCCGGTACCCCACTTCGGCGTCATGACGACACCGATCTTGTCGGCACCAAGGGCCTTTGACCATGAGGTGACAAGACCATCAGTACCCCAAGCCATTGCAGCCTGACCCTGCTTGAACTTCGACATGCCCTGGTCGAGGGTGACCGAGCCAATATCGTCGTTGAGGCAGCCCGCCTGCTTCATGTCGTACATCGCCTGAAGGTAACCGGTGTACTTCGGATCAGCGATGTTGTTGGTGCCCACGATTGCACTCTTCAACTCGCTGACATCGTCCAGATTCTGCTTGCCGAAGTTGGAGAAGAACCAGGCACCGAAGTAGCCGTCCTTGTTACCCATTCCAATCGGTGAAATACCAGCGGACTTCAAGGCCTTGCAGTCGCTGAGGAGCTCAGCGAAAGTTGTCGGCCCAGCAGTAAGCCCAGCCTTGGCGAACAGGTCCTTGTTGTAGGCCAGTGGGATACCGATGACATACAGCGGAACACCCCAGATCTTGCCCTTATCGGTGTTCTCCTGCGTCCCGATCCAATTGGACGTCTCACTCGAGGGAACGTAGTCGGAGATTGGAGCGATCGCCCCGGCCCATGCCTGTGACAGAACAGGGATGGTGGCCCACTGAGTCGCGATGTCAGGTCCGCTCTTGGTCTGAGCAGTTGTCGCGAAGGCACCGATGAGGGTGTCGGTGGTCTGCTCGACGAAGTTGATCGTCACACCTGGGTGCAGCTTCTGGTAGTCGGCGATACGAGCCTTCATCCAGTCATTCGCCCCTGGAGCATCACTCTCACCCCAGTACCAGTACGTCAGTGACGCGTTTTCCGGATCGTCACCCTGTGCTGCGGCAGAGCCGGAAGCACTTGTCGAGGTCGTCGGAGACGAACTCGATGCGGTACAGCCAGTCAGAGCAAGACTTACAGCTGCGACCGAAGCCATCAAGCCATAGAAGGCCTTCCGGTGAATGGTCATACCTACCTCTTCTCTTGTGGACCCCGCCGAGGATTCGGTCAGGGAAGTAGTTCTGCTCGAAATCTGTAGCGGTCACCGGGATAGATGATGTGTCCCTTCTCGATTCGGCGACCCTGACTGTCATCGAGAAGTTCTGTGGCCGCGAGCAGCGCGGTGCCTGGCTCAACCTCTAGGAGCCTGGCCTGCTCTGAATCGGCATTGATCGCCTGCACCTCATACTGGGCGCGCGCCGGCACATAGCCACGTCGACGAAGTCCCTCATGCAGCGACCCGGTGACGAACTCCTCCGGGTCGATATCGGGCAGGAAGGCAGCGGGAATCAGGCTGTGATCTATGGCCATGGGTAGCCCGTCCATCCGGCGTAGACGCCGAAGAGATAGCAACGGAGCACCGGGGGCAACGGCCAGTTCCGCTGACTCCTCGTACGTAGCTGGACGAACCGCGCAGTGCAGGAGCACCGAATCGGGATACAGCCCACGGGAGCGAGCCATCTCGGTGAAGGACTGAAGAACGCCAGGCGGCTCGTACAGCGGTCGGCTTCCCAAGAGATCGTCTGCAGGTCCGACAAACCAGCCCTTGCCGGCAACCGATCGAATCAGTCCGCGATCGGCAAGTGCACGAAGTGCCTGTCGGAGCGTGACGCGACTGATTCCAAACCGTGACGTCAGTTCTGCCTCGCTGGGCAGCCGATCACCTGCTGGGAACTCCCCCGCAGCGATGGCCTGCTCCACCACACCGGCCACCTGACGCCACAAAGCGGTATCCGAACCGCGATCCAGTGCCTCGACGACCATGGCGTGACATTAATACAAGTACGCATACATGTCTGCAATCTCAGCAGACCGTTACAAACCCGTGTCCTGTCCGTACCCGACCTGAGTCTTTCGTCGAGAACGACTATCCACGCAGGTCAGCGGGCAGCAGTGCCGCCGGCATTGACTGGTAGGCCACCGGACGCAGGAATCGGCGCATCGCGGTGGTGCCAACAGAGGTATGCAGGGCATTGGTGGTCGATGGATGGGGGCCACCATGCTGCTGTGCAGCCGTCACGGCCACACCCGTCGGCCAGCCATTCCAGATCACCCGCCCAGCGGAGGCTGCCACTCGGCATACCAGCTCGGCGGCAAGGGACTCGCCCTCGGCACCGTGAACAGTTGCCGCCAGGCACCCATCGATCACCTCGGCCAGTGCCATCGCCTGCTCCGGAGAGGTGTACTCCACGATGACTCCTGCCGGACCAAAGCATTCAATCTCAAGGACCGCGCGATCACCGAGAACTGCCTCACCCGTGGTTCTGAACAGGACCGGACTCTGCGCGAAACCGGGCTCATCCCCCACTCCCGGCTGACCGGCAATAACCTCAACGTCAGTCAGCCCCGCGAGTTGTACCGATCTGCGGGCAAACAGGTCCTTAACACCCGCGTGCAGCAGAACGGCAGCCGGACGTCCGGATACCTGCTCAACAATTCGCTCGACCAACCCCGATCCAGCGGGGACGAACAACACGCTGGGATTCGTGCAGAACTGGCCACCACCCAGAAGCAGGGAGTCCAGGTAGTCGCCCGGGAGATTCTCGCGGGTGGCCGCTTCAGGAGTGACGAACACGGGGTTGACACTGCCCAGCTCCCCGTAGAACGGGATCGGATCTGGGCGCGAGACCGCCAGATCAAACAGCGCACGTCCACCAGGTCCGGAGCCGGTGAATGCAGCCGCCTTGATGTTCGGGTCGGTCACGAGCAGTTGACCCGCCTGGAATCCATGGACGATGCCGAACACTCCATCCGGTGCTCCGGCTGCCACCAGTGCGGTCGCCACGATCTCATGAACCGCGATCGAGAGCTGTGGATGGGCGGGATGGGCCTTCACGACCACGGGACAGCCAGCCGCCAGAGCAGACGCCGTATCACCACCCGCGACGGAGAAGGCGAATGGGAAGTTACTGGCTCCGAAGACTGCCACCGGGCCGAGGGGAACAAGCATACGTCGCAGATCAGGATGACCCGCCGGTACAGGTCGATCATCGAAGGGATCAATGATCACACCCTGAAACGATCCCTCCTCGACTGCGTCAGCAAACATGCGGATCTGGAACGTGGTGCGCGCCAGCTCACCCGTGAGTCGCGGGATACCCAGACCGCTCTCAGAATCGGCCAACGGGATCAGCTGCTCACCGGCCGCATCCAGGGCATCGGCCGCAGCACGCAGCATCCGCGCGCGATCTGGCTTGGACAGTGATGACCACGCCGAGTTCGCCGCCTTGGCCCGAGCGCAGACGTCTCGTACCTCCTCGGGAGTGCTGTCTGGGATAACCGGCCCGAAGGCAAGACCGGTCCGAGGATCAACGGACTGCGATGACATGTAGCTTCCTTACCTCAGTGTGGATGAGCCCTGCACCAGTGACGATGAACCGGACTCTATTTGCCGATTCCGGCTGTGAGTCCATTGATCAGGAATCGCTGGAAGACCAAGTAAACCAAGATGGCCGGGATGGCACTCATGATGGACCCCGCCATCAACACCGGGATATCGGTCGTGCGGCCGGCCGCAAGCGCCCCCAGGCCTACTGTGATTGTTCGCTGCTGTGGGTTCTGCAGAAACAGCAGGCCAACCAGCAGGTCGTCCCAGATCTGGATGAACTGCAGCACGGTGATGGTGATGAGGGCCGGTGCAGACAACGGCAGGGCGATCCGTCTGAATACCTGACTGTACGACAGGCCGTCCACGATGCCGGCCTCGACGATGTCGTCCGGAATGCTGCGGTAGTAGGCGGTCATCAGGAAGGTCGCGAACGGGGTGCCGAGGGCTGCGTAGACCAGGACAGCGCCCACGTACGTATTCAGCAGATGCAGGTGGGCGATGTTGACGTACACCGGAATGATGATCGACTGGACCGGAATGAGCATCGCTGCAACCACGCCCATCAACACGAATCCCGACATCCGGAACTGAAGTTTCGCGAAGGCGAATCCGGCCAGACTGCTAACGACCAGAATGATCAGGATGGCTGCGGCCGAGACGATCGTCGAGTTGATCATCTGCTGACCCCAGGGCAGCGCCTTGCTCAGCGCCTGCCACGACGCGAGCGAGTGACCACCCCCGTGCAGGAACTGGTCATTGGACTTCAGCGAGGTGTCGATCATGAAGTAGAACGGGTAGAGCATCACGATTGCGATGAGCACCATGAGTGCGAACAGAAGTACTCGCTTCACTGGAGTACGACGACGTGACGCCTTCGGTTCGAGTGCGTGATCGGCCACAAGACTCTCGGCGGAGATGCTGGTCATATCAGTCCTCCGTCCGCAGGAGTCGCAGCTGAGCCAGACCGACGACTGCCATGATCACGAACAGGATGATGCCCAGCATCGCACCCGTTCCAAAGAGGCCGCGCGCAAATGCCGTCTGGTAGACGAAGAACTCGAGGGTGGTGGTGCCGTAGCCCGGCCCACCACCGGTCATGACGAAGATCAGGCTGAACAGCGCAGTGAAGGCACTGATCAGGGTGAGCACGGTGGCAAACTGGATGAAGCGCTTGAGCTGAGGCAGGCTGATATGCCAGAGAATCTTCCATGCACCGGCACCATCAACTCGTGCGGCCTCGGACAGAGATGGATCAAGCGTGGCCATTCCCGTCAGGAAGATGATCGTGTTTGTGCCCACCATCGACCAGATGAATGTGAGAGCAACAGCGAGAAGTGCCTGATGCTCATCGGAGAGCATGTCCGTCTGAATGAACCCCAGACCACATGAACTCAGCAGATGATTGAGGACGCCGTCGGCGGCGAAGAAACGCAGGGCAACCATGCCGATGACCACCCATGAGATGGCGGTAGGCAGGAAGTAGATGGAACGGAAGATCTGCCAGCCGGGGACCCGTTCGTTGAGCAGGTAGGCAATGCCCATCGGAATCATGACGGCCACGGGCACAGCCAGCAGCAGAAGGGCGTTGTTGAGCAGAACTCGCCAGAAGATCGGGTTCTGAAACTCATGGATGTACGTGGACGGACCGATCCAGTGAGCAGTGATGCCATTCCAGTCAGTCATCGAGTAGTACAACGCCTGCCAGATCGGAATCCCAAGAACCAGCATGACCAAGATGACCGCCGGAGCCGCCATGACAATTCCGGACCTTGCCCGCCGCTTGCCGATCACAGAGCGGGCGCGCCGCGGTTGCACCATCGCAGCTGACGATGCGGTCGCATTACTCACGAGCCAGGCTCCCTGTTTCCTGACGTCCGCCTGCACACAGACATCACTTGATATGTCATCCCTGAGGACGTGACGGTGGTGGGAGATCTGTGATCCCCCACCACCGTTTCACGCACGAGCGTTACGCGTAGTCAGGTCCACGCTTGTCCGGGGACAGGTTCTGCCATGCAGTGTTGAGCTGGTTCAGACCATCAGTTGGCGAAGTCTTGCCCGCGAGTACCGATGGAAGAACCTTGTTGCCGGCGTCGACCACATCACCCTGAATCACATTGTCGAGCATCGGATAGCGGGTGAATCCCTGGCTGGCAGCAAAGTCGAGCATCTGCTGATTGACCGGGTTTGTGGTTGAGGCGCCATCGACATCGGGGATCAGGCCGGCATCGTTGATGGCCTTGACTCCAGCATCGGAGGTCATGAAGGCCAGGAAGTCAGCAGCTTCCTTCTGGTGCTGTGAGTAGCTGGTGATTCCGAATCCGTCACCTGGGTACTCCACCACGCCCTTGATCGGGGTGTCGGAGAATGGCGGCACGAAGGCAGCAACGTTGTCCTTCATGGCGTCGGTGAACTTCTGGGTGTCCCAGGTTCCGTCGATGATCATCGCGGCCTTGCCGGAGGTGAAGTCATCTAGATTGTTGGTCTTGGTGAGGATGTCGGTGTTGGTGCAACCGGACTTCTCAAGGTTTGCCCACTTGGTGAACTGAGCGATGTTGTCCGGCGAGTTCCAGGCAATCTTGCCGTTGTAGAGGTCCTTCCACTGATCGACGGAGTACTTGCCGATCATCAGGTAGCTCGCGTCGTACCAGGGGTAGAACTCAGCACCAAGTGCCTGACCACCATTGCCGTAGACCATCGGAGTAAACCCGGCTGCCTTCAACTTGGTACATGCTGCGCCCAGTTCGTCCCAGGTGGTCGGAACTGAGGAAACGCCGGCCTTGGCAAAGTCCGCCTTGTTGTAGAAGCCGATGTAGAACTGCTTCTCCAGTGGCATGACGTAGGGACCGTTGTCCTTGTTGAAGCCGTCAGCCGTCCACTCCAGCCCCTGCACCTTGCTCAACGCGTCCGCGGGTACCAGATCCTTGAGGTTGGTCAGGAATGACTTGTACTGCAGGGTGAACAGACCAGTCCACATCACAGCCAGATCTGGTCCTGACTGCGAAACCGCAGCTGCTTGCAGCAGGGAGAAGTAGTTATCTCCCGGCTGACTCACAACATTGATCGTGACGTTCGGATGTTCGGCCTGATAAGCCTTCACCAGGTTCGCTGTTGCTGTTGCATTCTGCTCTGTTCCGTAGTTGTGCCAGAGCGTGAGTGTGACCGGTGCGGCTGAGCCACCGGACGCACTGGGTGAGTTCGAACCCGATCCCCCACCACTAGAACATGCGGCGAGAACGACAGCGGATGCCGCTGCGACTGCCATGAGAGTGAGCTTGCGCACCTGTCCTCCAGTTGTACGTGCCTTGCGTTGGATTCCGCCGTCTGATTTCCGGCGATTGCTTGCGGGTCTTGCTTCGAGCCACTGCACCTTGCGGACGTACATTCCTTGCGGTCTTGTGGTGATCACCTTGTTCTTGGCTCGGCGATCACTCATCCACCTGATCACGACCTCCCCACGACGGGTGGTACGAAGACCCGGGCCTCTGGGGTGTCTCCCCTCAAAAAGTCCAGATCACACCCGAGATCGGCCTGTGTGACATGTCTCTGGTAGAGCATCGGCCACCCGCGGATATGCGGGGAGGTCGGTGGCTGCCACTGTTCTCGGCGTCGGGAGAGTTCATCCTCGGAAACGTCGAGATGCAGGATGCCTGCATATGCGTCAAGGGTGACTAGATCTCCGTCACGTACCAGAGCCAACGGACCTCCCACGGCAGCCTCGGGTGCGGTGTGCAGCACGCACGTACCGAATGACGTGCCACTCATGCGCGCATCGGTGACGCGCACCATATCGCGGACACCCGAGGCGGCAAGCTTTGCTGGAATAGGGATCATTCCCCACTCCGGCATCCCCGGAACCGCTACCGGACCTGCACCCGCGAAAACCAACACTGTCTCAGGGGACACCGGAAGTGCCTCATCGTCGATACGTGTGCGCATGTCGTTATAGGAATGGAATACCAGCGCCGGTCCGGTATGCCTGAGCAGATGAGGACTTGCGGCCGAAACCTTGATGAGAGCACCTCGTGGGGCAAGGCTGCCACTAACCACGGCGAAGGCACCCCGGTCGAACATGGGATCTGAGATCGAGCGAATTGCCGATCCCCGAGGACGGGCCTGCGCGGCCTCGTCAGCCCAACTCGAGCCTGCTGCGGTAACGGCCGACGTATCGAAGCGCGCCCCGAGTTCGCGAACCATGGCCGGCACGCCACCTGACTCATGGAAGTCCTGAATGAGGAGCGAGCCTGAGGGCTCGACGTCGGCAAGGACCGGCACCGTCTGGGCGATCCGTCCGATCTCGTCCAAGCTCAGATCAGAAGCCGTACGACCGGCGATTGCCAACAGATGCAGGATCGCATTGGTGGAGCCACCACATGCGCTGAGCATCCGAACGGCGTTCGCGAAGGCGGCATCGGTGAGGACCTGCGACGGACGAATATCCTCGTGGACCATTGCGACGATCCGTTCACCTGTCTGCTGTGCCACCGTGATGCGATCTGGATGATCAGCCGGAATTGACGCACTCCCCGGTAGACACATGCCCAGGGTCTCGGCAGTGATCGCCATCGATGATGCGGTGCCCATGGTGTTGCACGCACCCTGACCACAGTTCAAGCAGGCCTCAAACTCGGCCCAGTCCTCATCACTCATCTCACCGGTGCGATGCTGCTCCCAGGCACGCCACAGGTCCGTACCCGTACCCACTCTCTTCCCGCGGAACCGCGCGATGGGACGAGCGCCGCCGGTGAGCACAAGGGTGGGCACATCGGTGGAAATCGCCCCCATGAGCGCGCCGGGAACCGACTTATCGCAGTTCGCCAGCAGGACAACCCCATCGATGGGATAGGAGCGGATGTATTCCTCAACCTCCATCGCAAGAAGATTGCGATAGAGAAGTGCCGAGGGCTTCATGAGGTCCTCACCCATGCTCATCACTGAGAACACCACGGGTATTCCCCCGGCGGCCTTGACACCGGCGGAGACGGTTTCAGTCAGGGCGCGCAGAGGAAGGTTGCAGGGATTGAGATCCGAACTTGAATCTGCGATCCCGATGATGGGCCGCGGATCATTCGGCTGGATATCGAGCCCAGAGCTGCGCAGGGCAACGCGGTGTGCGACCGCGACTTCGTCATCGCCAGCGAACCATTCACTACTTCGCATTACGCACCTCCTGCCTGCACTCCCGATACGTATTTCGAGTTTTTCGATGACGGCCAGATCAGAGTTCGGGGATCCCAAGCCCAGCGGCACCCGGAGCAGACTGGATCAACTGCGCTCCGGAGCGCTCGCACCATTCCATGGCGATCTGAGCCCGACGCACCTTCTCACGTCCAATCAGCTCGGCATCTGCCTGTAGGTGCATACCTGATGGATAGATGCCGCGTGAGTTGCGCAATCCAAACTTCGCGTAGAGCGGGGCCGCCACACGGACCAGATCTGCGGCTTGCTCACCACGGACCACACCACCCAGAGCATCAGGGGCCTCGACGTAGAGGTCGAGTGGCAGATCAGTGACCGAGCGCATCTCAGCGAGCTCATGCACAGTGAGATCGGTTGGCAGGTTGACGGTATGCGCACCCAGACCAGCCAGTACCGCCAGCGTTGCCGCATTCGATGGTGCCAGCATGACTGACACCTTCCACACGACCGATGCGGGAATCTCCCCACGCGTCTGCGCGTTCTTCAACACATTGAGCAGTCCGAGGTCTGCAATAAGGAATCCGCGGATTCCACAGTCGATCGCACGAAGCACATCGTCGACTGCATAGCGCATCTGCCTCATGCCGCGAATGGCGCCACCAAGGGCTGGCCCTTCAGGCGAGCGAGACATCGCCTGAGTTCCCCATTCCTCACGAGGTCCCACGAACAAAGAGATCTCAAGCCCGGCATCTGCTGCAATCATTGACATCTCGCGCAGTTCGGCCAGGGTGTGCAACATCGCACCGCTGCCCTGCGACACCCGATTGACCACGACTCCGCGCTTGTTTGCCTCATCGAGCACAGCCGAGAGAACTCCAGGACCCTCGACGGATGGGATCTCAATGCGCATGTGTGCACCGTCCGGGAAGCGGGCAGTACTCGCCTCCGGTAAGGACTCCGCCGGAAGTCCGGCCGCCGCGATGATCTGATCGGAAATCACGTCATACCCCTTTGAGTGGTTGTGCACATCACATACTTCCCAGCCGGAGGACCCGCGGTCGCGGATACTCCAGATCGTCATCCATCGGCCATTGCCGCGAGGTGGTGATCAGTTCGACGCCGTCGGAGGAGATCAGGTAGGTGTCCTCATCCTTCAATCCACCGCCAAGACTGGGATTCCATGCCACAGCTGTGTTCTCTGCGATCACCTCATGCCACCACGGGCTCATCGACTGCGCCGGAGAGATCTCAAACTCGCGCTGAGCGTAGCCGATCGGACCCCCCTGGTAGTGCTCGTTCCACGCATCGGGTGCGCCGGAGCGGGCATATGCATCAGCGAGCACGGTGAGTACTTCTCCGTAGTTCCGTCCGGGACGTCCGGCGGCCAGAACATCGCGATGTATGGAGCGCACGACATCAAGTCGAGTCTCGAGTTCTGTCGTGTCATGTGCCGACACGTACCGGGTGAGTGCCACATGCAGTCCCTGATGACGAGCGACCAGAACTGCCATCACACAGTCATGGGTGGTGGCACCGACGGCAACGGGATGTCGGTAGCGCATGAGCCGATCATCTGCACCCACCAGCAGGACCGGGGCGTCCGCACCAAAGATCTCAACCCCTGATGCAATCCGGGCGGCCACCTGCGTATCGGTCTGCCCAGGCTCCCACTCACGTAATGCTGACTCAACCGCGACAGTCGCCAGCCGACCCAGCTCCCGCAGACGCTCGGCCTCGTCGGCATCCAGTGCCAGACGCTGCTGGGTAAGTTCATGACTGACATCTATGCCGAAAGAAGGGTGTCCATCGGCCGCCAGCTGTTGTGCGGGCACTCCCAATACCTCGACAGCAGCGGCCACCATCGCATCGCTATCCCACCAGGGCACGCTGCGCACCCCAATACCAGTCGGGAGCAACTCCTGACTGATGCGGAGTTCCTCGACGGACGTGGTGATCACGGTGCAGTTCTGCGGACCGATGGCCACCCAGACTGTGTCAACCGCGGCGGTTCTGTCGATCGGTGGGTTGATCCCAGGAATCGCCCACGCAACTGGACCGGGCCGAGTGAGTACCACTCCGGCGTAGTCACCACGTTCGAGGAGCTCACGCACTCGATCGATCGATGACATGGCTCACCTCGATTGTTCGTCTAGACAGAACGCAGTTCGGATATTGCCCCGAGCCAATCAGGGTGCGGAGGTCAAGTCAAGTAGGTTATTGTTCGGTTCTCGCACTGATCGTGCGGTAATACCGAACGGAGGTTCATGGTGTCAGCATCGACCGTCTCCGCCCACGGCGCTGACAGCCGTGACCGATACACCGTCGGCAGTGTCGCCCGAGCCCTGACGGTTCTGGAGATGGTCGCCTCAGCAGGTGATGAGGGCATCACCGTGTCGGAAATCGCCCGGGGTCTGGGTACGTCCAAGTCCACTGCCTTCGCCCTGGTACGCACTCTGGTGACCCGAGGATTCCTGCGGGAAGTCCAACCCGGGCCGCGCTACCACCTGGGCATGGCCCTGGTGAGACTCGGTGATGATGCCAGTCGCGGACTGCCACTTGGTCGGGTGTGCGAGCCGGTCCTACTGCAGTTGAGCCGTGACACCGGTCTGACCACACGTGCCGCCGTATCCGACCACGGCTATCCCATCTTCATCGCACGTGTGGACTCCCCCGGCGCCATCCGCTTTCACACGGCCTTGGGCGTGCGTGAACTACCGCACACCAGTTCGGCCGGCAAAGCCATTCTTTCGCAGATGTCACATGATGAGGTTGCCGCGGTCATAGCTGAAACAGGCCTTCCCCGACGCACCCGCAAGACCATCTCGACGCTCGCCGACTTAGAACTCGATCTGGAGGCAACCAGACGACGCGGATATGCGATCGATGACGAGGAAGATGTCGAAGGGGTGTTCTGTGTTGCTGCGCCCTTCTTCGATCGGGACGCAAAGGTCACGGGTGCGGTCAGTGCCACGGGTATCAAACTGGACCAGACGCCGAGGCAGATCGAGGAACTTGGCCTTGCCGTCCAGCGCGCCGCTGAGGCCGTCAGCGCACTGGTGAGTGATGGTGGTCGCAGAGGATTGGTGATGTAGTGCGCGCACTAACTGTCACAGCACCGGGATCGATCCAACTTCAGATTCGAGATGAGCCCGAAATCACGGCTGGGGTGCTCGTCCTGACACCGCGAGTGGTCGGGGTGTGCGGAACAGACCTCGACATCATCGACGGAACCATCGATCCAGACTTCGTGAACTACCCCATCGTGATCGGCCATGAGTGGGCCGGCGAGATCCACGTCGGCAACACCGATTATCCGGCTGGATCACGCGTTGTCGTAGAAGGTGTCATCGCATGTGGCACCTGTGACGAATGTCGACGTGGTGCCACCAATCGCTGTGCGAGCTATGACGAGTATGGATTTACCCGTGACGGCGCAGCAATGGACACCGTGTTTGCGACCCCCGATCTTGTCCACCTGTTGGCACCTTTCGTCAGTTGGGAGGCTGCTGCCCTAACCGAGCCTGCTGCCGTCGTCCTGCGCGCACTTCAACGCATTGATCCGGGTGACAATGAGCGAGTGCTCATCGTTGGCGATGGCACGATCGCACTTCTTGCTGCTCTCCTTGTTCGGCAGTGGAACCCCAGCTCGGTAACAATGCTGGGAGCGCGCGAGGAGCAGCGATCCCTTGCCGAGACCGCACGCGTTGACGTCTTCACCGTCGATCCGGCCGCCACTGACGCGAGTTACACACTTATCGTCGATGCCGCTGGCGCCGTTGCCGCTACCAGCCACGCCCTTCAACATGCCGCCCGTGGTGGACGCATCGTTCTCCTTGGCTACCCCGGACATGGGCAGACGGCACCGCTACCCGTGGACGATGTCATCAATGGTGATCTGCTGATCCTCGGCAGCTTCTCGTACACCAGGCAAGCCTGGGCCGATGTCGTTGCACTGCTGAACTCCGGCAGCTTTGATCCGGGCTTCCTGGTCACCCATCGATTCACCTTGGACGACTACGCCTCGGCGATCTCGGCCCTACGCACTCCTGTCGGCACCCGCGGAAAGGTTCTTCTGGAGGTTCAATCGTGAGTCAATCGTGGCAGGTCGTGGTGGCATCCGGTTCCGAGATCGGTGAACGACCCCTTTGGGATGAGCGAACCAACACCTTTGTGTGGGTCGATATCCCCACCGGCACGGTCTACCGCACGCAAGTCGGCGGACCGTTCCCCTGGGCCACCACATCCATGGTTGTCGGCAACAGCGTCGGCGTGGCGGCCCTGCGCGAGGTGGGGGGTATCGCTGTGGCCACCGATGGCCGGATTCGATTCTTCGATGAGTCCGGAAACGAGAACGCACCTTCGGTCCCCGTTGACATGCCGTCCAACACCATCTTCAACGACGGGATGTGCGATCCTGCGGGTCGGTTTGTCGTGGGTACCAATTCCGATCCGAACGCACCTCGCAACGGTGTGCTGTTCTCCATCCATGCCGATCTGTCCACGCACATCCTCATGACCGATGTTTTCGAGTCGAACGGCCTCGACTGGTCGAATGACGGGCGAACGATGTACTACGTCGATTCATATGAGTCGGTTGTCCGCCGATATGACTATGACGTCGCCACTGGCGCACTTGGACAGCGTCGCACCGACCTTCTAGCGCTCTCACCAGATCACGGCATCAGCGACGGAGTGATCGTCGACTCCGACGACACCATCTGGGTGGCATTCTGGGAGGGTTCGGCGGTGCGTCGATACTCGCCATCGGGTGACCTCTTGGAGGAGTACCGCGCACCGGTTTCCAAACTCACCTGCCCCGCCTTCGTCGGGGCAAACCTCGACACTCTGGTGGTCACCTCAGCCTGGCAGGATCTGACTGACGAGCAGCGCGAGAGTGAACCATGGGCAGGTCACGTGCTGTGCACGAGTGTCAATGCGCGTGGTCGACTGCCCTACCGCTTTGCGGGACATCAGGGGTGACAACTCTCGAGGGCGTGTTCCCCGTGATCTCGACGCCGTTCACCGACACCGATGAGCTTGATCCAAGCACCCTGCAGCGGGAGATCGACTGGCTGATCGAGGGTGGAGTCGATGGACTCACAATTGCGATGGTGTCCGAGGTGCTTCGCCTGAGTGAGGCTGAGCGGCGCACTCTCACCGAGCTCACTGTTGAGCACACTGGTGGACGTGTGCCGGTGATCGCGAGTGTCGGAGCGGAGACCACGCGATTGGCGATCAGCTACGCCACACATGCACAGGAAGCCGGGGCAACCGCCGTCATGGCAATCTCCCCGATGGCTGTTGCCCTACCGGATGATCAGATAGCCACCTACTTTCGCACCATCATTGAATCGATCGAGATCCCCGTTGTCGTGCAGGACGCATCGGGGTATCTCGGCCGAGCGCTGCCGATCTCGCTCTACGTTGACCTCATCGATCGGTACGGAGCTGATCGGGTGTACGTCAAGCCAGAGGCGTCACCTATTGGTCCTCGCCTCTCGACTCTTCGGGAGGCAAGTGGTGGACGGGCCCGAGTCTTCGAGGGCACCGGGGGGCTGATGCTGGTCGACAGCTTCAGTCGCGGAATCGTTGGAACGATGCCCGGCGCAGAGATGCCGTGGGCGATCGTCGCCCTATGGCGAGCGCTGCTCGACGGAGAGCAGGAGCGAGCCTCGAGGATTCATGGCCTGATCGCTGCCCTGGTGTCACTTCAGACATCGCTCGACTCCTTCATCGCCGTGGAGAAGCACATGCTCGTCCGGCAGGGGGTGTTCATCTCTGAGAATCGGCGACAACCCGTCGCGTTCATCCTCGACGCTGAGACCCGAGCTGCCGTCGATCGACTGACCGATGAACTGCTGGTCGCCTGCACCACGAATTGACATCTCGTCGGGCCTGCATCGTACGGTGAGGTGTGCTGATGCGTCGTAGCCGGGGAATCCTGATCGCAGCGGCGGTGATTGCGCTGTCGCTGTCCATGGCGGCCGACTCGAGCGCGACACCGGGTAACTCGATCTCGGCCAGGTTTGCCCCACCTATTCCAATGGCTGCGCGATTCACCGGGCACATCAGCTCCAGCACAACCCAGATCATCGTTGTGTCAGCCCCCTCATGGCGTAGCACCACCGGAACGCTCACCGTGTACACCTCGGATGGAAAGGTGTGGCATCGCATCACCTCCATGCCAGCTCGACTCGGCTACGGAGGCCTGGTGCCCGCGAGCCATCGCGTCCAGGACACCGGCACGACGCCGGCCGGTCAGTTCGCGATGACCGAAACCTTCGGGCGTCTACCCAACCCTGGAACCACGATGTCTTACGTCAAGCTGACGTCTGACGACTGGTGGGTTGAGGATCGGAGGTCGCACTTCTACAACCAGATGCGTCCTGGATCAGCTGGTGGATTTCGGTTGAGCACCACAGGTTTCAACTCCTCAGAGCACCTCATGGCCATGGGATCCCAATACGACTATGTCGCGGTGATCAACTTCAATCGGCCAACTACGGTGATCGGCCGAGGTGCTGGGATTTTCTTGCACGCCAACGCTTCAGGCCTCACCGCAGGATGCGTATCCGTCGACCACGACAGGATGCGCAGTATTCTTCGGTGGCTCGATCCACATGCACATCCACGTATCATTATCGGACCGGCGGCGTGGCTCGCCACTCCCCTCAGCAGCTAGATCAGCTGATGCTGACGGCGGCCTTCAACCCCTCGAACACCGCTTCTTCTGCAGTACGTGGAGCAAGACAATCCCCAACTCCCATCACGATGAGATCGGATCGTTCCTGCAACTCACACAGGAGTGAGTCCACGCAGGTATGTCCCATCGCCAGAACGAGTGAGCCAGCATCCACCATCACCGGCTGCTGCGTCAGAACATGCTGGAGATAGACCGTGTCGTCATCGACACCATAGGGACGAACAAAGGGAATGATCGTGACGCCGGCCATCAGGGCTTGCGCTGTCATCTCATCACGGATGTACTGCATCAGTGATTGGCCGGCGTGTGGGCCGGTAGCCGCGAGGGTAACTCGGCGACCACGCAGTGCCAGCGCGATCGCGGTTCCCACTCCGATCCAGTCACCACGCCAGTCGACGACCACCACATCGCCCCGGGGTACGTCCACGTCCTGCAGAACCTCCCAGGCGGTGAGCACCGGAAGTGAGCCGTCGCGTTCAAGTGGCGGAATACGCGGTACGGCTCCAGTGGCAACCACGACCACCTCGGGTGCGAGTTGATCAATCAGTTCGGAGGTCACCATCGAGTTTGTGACGATCCGAACCCCCGCTCGACGTGCCTCACCCTCCAAATTGGTAACGATGCCACCAAACTCCGTCCGCCCGGGAATTCGCTGGGCGAGCAGCGCCTGACCACCCACCCTGGGCCCAGCCTCATGCAGCTCAACCTGATGACCCCGCTCGGCTGCCGAGGCGGCGGCTTTGAGCCCACCAGGACCCCCACCCACCACGAGGACGCGACGACCAGTGACAGCAGTGGTGATCCGTCCGTATGTGAGCTCACGACCCGTTTCAGGATGCTGGATACAGGAGATCGGATACCCACCGAGGTAGTGCCCGATACACGCCTGATTACAGCCGATACATGCCCTGATGTCTTCAACGAGAGCTGCTTTGGCCTTGTTCGGCATTTCCGGATCGCAGATCATCGCCCGCGTCATCACACAGGCATCAGCCTGCCCACTACTGACGATGCGTTCGGCCTCCTGAGGCTGATTGATCCGGCCAGCGACAAATACCGGCACGGATACAGCAGCCTTCATCAGGGCCGCCTGCGGGGCAACATAGCCGACCTCATGAGCCATCGACGGAACGATGTGATGTGAACCCTCATACGATGCTGATGAACCACTGACAACTGATACGTAGTCGATGAGGTCATCGCGATCCAGAGATGCAATCGCCCCGATAGCATCCTCAGCAGGTAGGCCGTCGTAACTGTGCTCATCGACAGAGATGCGCACTCCAACGGCCAGCTCACTCCCGACAGCAGCGCGAACCCCCGTCACGATCTCTCGCAGGAACCGGGATCTTCCCGCACGGTCGCCCCCGAACTCATCTGTCCGCTGATTGGTGTTCGGGTTTAAGAACTGGGCAGGCAGATAGCCGTGACTGGCGACGATCTCGACCCCGTCGACCCCAGCCCTGCGCATCCGATCGGCAGCTGAGACAAAGCAGTCGATGATCTCGCGAATACGGGACACGCTGAGCTCGCGAGGCATCATCAGGAATCGTTCGTTGGGGATAGCTGACGGAGCAACGGGCACTGGAAGGGTGCCATCACCCTGACGATGTGCCTCACGTCCACCGTGATGCAGCTGTGCGAACACCTTTGTTCCGTGGACATGTGCTTCGGCTGCCAATCGGGCGTATCCAGGGATGACGACATCATCGAAGGCAAAGAGCATCCCGCCGTCAGCACCCTCTGTCGGATCCACCTGAGCGACCTGAACCACAATCAGCCCGACACCCCCCTCGGCACGGGCCAGGTGGTAGGCGTGCATCCGGTCGCTGATCACCCCTTCGCTGATCATGATGGTCTCGTGCCCGGAAGACACGATGCGGTTGGCGAGTTTGACTGGACCCACGGAAAGTGGCGTGAACAGGGTCGGGAACATGGGTCGATGCTAGTCCTTGAGTTCTCTCACCCGGCAGACGTAGCGCTCTAGGATCTCACCATGCCCAGCAGTGACTCCGATGGAACTCGACCCCGGTCGACCCGCGACGCAATCCTGCTGGAAGCGTCCCGACTCTTCGCAACGCGCGGCTTTCGAGGGACGTCCACCCGCGATATCTGCGCAGCAGTCGGCATCAGACAGCCATCGCTGTATTCCCACTTCAGTTCCAAGCAGGCCATCGCCGAGGAACTCCTGCGTCGGGACCTCACCCTCGGGATAGAGGCTTTGGAACGAATCGGACGCGATGGTGGCGGTGCAGCCGTCGAGCTCTATCGCTATCTGCGCTGGGAGATCACCTACGACCTGGAGGATCCCTTCGATAAGCGCGCGCTGTACAACACAGAGATCCTTGACCTGCCAGAACTCGAGGGATCACGCAACCTCCTGGCCAAGTTCAATCAGCTCGTTGAGTCGCTTATCCGTCGGGGGATCCAGGCTGGGGATTTCATCGATCTCGACGTGGTCTTCCTTCGCCGGACAATTGATGCCATCACTATCGAGGCGATGCGCGGATCAGTCAACGAATCGCCTATCAACGATCAACCGGATCTGGCCGCCACGCTGGTGACGCGCGCACTCCTGACTGACACCAGTAGGGTCCCTGAGGTCCGGCGAGAGAGTCACGCCCTGGGCCTCTAGCAAGTACCTCAGATCGTGACTCGAACTTCACCTTGGCAGCGGGCAGCTAGTTCGACAGCTCACTGTCGAGGTTGGCCACATCAGCGCGAAGTTGCTCGGTGGGCCACATGACAAAGCCCGCGGACGCCACGGCAAGACCGATCACGGCCATGACGACAACAGAGAACGCAGGACTTGTGGCATCGGACACCGCACCCGCCAGCAGGTAACCCAGAGCTGAGAGTGCAGCAAATCCGGCACTGGCGATTCCGACAACGCGACCTCGCTGATCATTGCTCGTCAGCATGGTGGTGAAGGACATCAACGGAACGAGGAACGCCTGGGCACATCCGGAGAGCAGCCACAGCAAAACCAGAATCAGTCTCGGGGGCTCCAGACCGGTGAGCAGCAGCGGGAGACACACGGCGATCGCCAGGGGCAGCAGCAGATCAATCTGCATTCCAACGGGACGACCCGCCACGATCAATGACCCGATTGCTGCACCCACGATCACTGAGGCCATCAGGATGCCACCCCACGCATCTCCCCAGCCTTGGTGACGGACGTACGCAAGGGCCACCGCTTCCGGAGCCACAATCGCGATAGCCATTCCCCAACCAAGCAGAACAAGTGAGCGACGAGTCACATCAGAGGTCAGCAGCCCCCATCCGTCACGCAGGTCGTGCAGCAGAACGAACACCCCATCTGGCGCATCCAGCGTGGCCGGCCGGGGCTTGAGGACAAGTGCCAGAACAGCAAAGGAGATCACGAATGACACGGCATCGATCAATAAGGCAAATCGCGGGGACGTGAGCTGGACCAGGAAACCGCCGACGATCAGACCCACTGCCTGGTTGATGAGATGAAGGGACCGAGACAGGCCCAGCCCGGCGGTGATGACATCTCTGTCGATGAGGATGTCGGGAATTGAGGCCGCCCGCGCCGAATCGAAGACGGGAGTGAAGAACTCGGCAGCAATGAGCAATGCGAATAGCAGCCAGACTGGAGTACCGGGAATGGCAACAAATGCCATCAGCCCGATGATGACCGCTCGACCGGCATCAGCGATCAACATGAGATTGCGCCGGCTGAACCTGTCCGCAAGTGGCCCGAGCAGGGCAGCACCAAGGAACGTGGGGATGAACGACACGGCGAAGGTGGCAGCCGACAGGAGAGCTGATCCGGTGTGGGCAAGGATCAGCAGGGCAACGGCCACGCGAGCAATCTGGTCGCCTGCCTCGCTGACCACCTGCGCAATGATGAGTCCGCGAAACTCCCTGACAGCCATAGGCTGTCGGGCTCGTTCCTGCGGTTCGTTCATCAAACGCACCTGATCAGTAGCCGTCACGCGTAGAAGACCCTTTCGACAACCGCTCGGGCCCGACGAGTCAATCGTCGATACTCATCGAGCAGAGCACCGCCCTCATGTGCAGGGTATCCGAGCACCTGAGCGATCGCGGCCAGGTCGTGCGTGTCGGTCGGAACAAGATCACTGGGCTTACCTCGTACCAGCATCACTGCATCGCGCACCCTCGTGGCGATGCGCCAGGCATCCTGCAACTGCTGTTCGTCCTGGGATGAGAGCAGTGCCGCTTCACGCGCCGCCGCAAGGGCGGGCAGTGTTCGCGTTGTCCGGAGCGAACGTACATCGTGACCATGTCGAAGCTGGATCAACTGGGCTACCCACTCAACATCGGACAGCCCACCTCGTCCAAGCTTGGTGTGCAAACCGGGATCTGCACCCCGAGGCAATCGCTCAGCCTCCATCCGGGCCTTCAACCGACGGATTTCGCGCACATCCTCCTCGGGCAATCCATTCGTGGGATATCTAATTGGATCGATCAGATCGAGGAATCTTGCGCTGAGCACCGAGTCACCGGCCACTGGCTCAGCGCGAAGCAGAGCCTGTGCCTCCCACGTCGAGGACCAGCGCTGATAGTAGGCGCGGTACGAGTCCAAGGATCGAACCAGCGGGCCATTACGACCCTCGGGCCGCAATCCCGCGTCGATATCCAAGACCGGGTCCGGGGTGGGAATCATCAGAAGGCGTCGGAGCTCACCGGCCACAGCGAGTGCCGCATCATGTGCCTCCTGGTCGTCACCCACCGGGTCGTAGACGAACATGACGTCCGCATCACTGGCGAAACCGAGCTCACCACCACCGAATCGCCCCATCGCCACCACCAGAAATGTCATGGGAAGGGGTGCACCCTTGCCACGCTCCACCACACGAAGTGCAATCTCGAGGGCACCTTCGATCGTGGCCGCGGTTATGTCCGAGAGCGCATAGCCAACCTCATCAACCTCCGCCACGTGCAGCAACTCCGAGACGGCCGTGCGGAAGAGCTCACGTCGACGAAGCGCACGCACGGCCGCAACTGCGACCTCGGGGTCCTCATGTCGGCTAGCGGCAGCCCGGGCCTCATGGATCAGGGCTTCACGCGATCGAGGCACCAGCTCATCATTGTCAGCGAGCATCATGACGGCCTCGGGAGCGCGCATGAGCAGGTCGGTGGCATACCGACTCGATGCCAGAATGGTGGCGAGCCGTTGCGCTGCAAGGGATTCATCACGTAAGAGGCGCAGGTACCAGTGAGTTGAGCCAAGTGCATCACTCACCCGCCGGAACGCCAGGAGGCCGGCATCCGGATCGGGTGCATCAGCAAACCAGCCGAGCATCACCGGGAGCAGGGTTCGCTGAATAGCCGCGCGCCGCGAAACCCCCGAACTCAGCGCCTCCAGATGACGAAGCGCACCGACCGGATCCGAATAGCCCAGCATCTCCAGACGCTGCTGCGCCGCTTCGGGGGTCAAGCGAGCCTCCCCCGCGTCCAGTTTGGCCACGGCATTGAGCAGGGGACGATAGAACAGCTTTTCGTGCAGTCGGCGGACCTCCATCCGGTGCCGACGAAGCAGCTCGGTGATTTCGCGTACTGGATCCGTTCGCAGCCCCATCGACCTCGCCAGGCGACGCAGGTCGGCCTCACCATCAGGTACCACATGGGTTCGTCGAAGGCGGTAAAGCTGGATCCGATGCTCAAGGGTGCGCAGGAACTCATAGGACGCCGCAAGGCTGCTTGCATCCTCACGTCCCACATAGCCCCAGATAGCCAGCGCCTCAAGGGCAGACATGGTCGTTGGACTGCGCAGCATCACATCACTTCGACCGTGGACCAGCTGGAGCAGCTGAACACTGAACTCCACGTCCCGAAGGCCACCGGCTCCAAGTTTGAGCTGTCGGTCGGCATCTTTCGCCGGTACGTTCTGCTCCACTCGACGACGCATCGCCTGGACATCCTCGACGAAGTTGGGCCGATCGGCCGCCGCCCACACGAGCGGAGCGACCAGCTCGACAAATCTGCTCCCGAGGTTCCGATCACCTGCAGCCGCTCTGGCTTTGAGCAGCGCCTGAAACTCCCAGGTGGACGCCCAGCGCTGGTAATACTCCTCGAAACTCGGCAGGGTACGAACGAGGGCACCGGCCCGCCCTTCCGGACGCAGGTTCGGATCAACCTCCCAGATCGATCCCTCCGGGGTCACAGCAGAGCAGGCGCGCATCATTCCCTGAGCCAGCCTGGTGGCCGCGGCCAGCGCCACATGGTCGTCACTGGCAGCTGGAGTATCAACGACGAAGAGCACATCCACGTCAGAGATGTAGTTCAGTTCCCGCCCCCCGCTCTTGCCAAGGGCGACGACTGCGAGTGAGCACTGATCGACGTCATCGATGAATTCGGATCGGGACACCGCCAACGCTGCCTCGAGTACCGCATCGGCAAGGTCCGCCAGCGCAGCCGACACCGATCTGAAATCAACCCCGTCCCCCACGTCCTGACCAGCAATGGCCAGCAACTCTCGACGGTACGCAACCCGGAGGTTCTCCAACACCGGGATGTCGTGGCCCCGCGCGATAGGTGTTGATGCACCATGATCAGCGCCCACGGACGCGAGCAGGCGACGGCGCAATGTGGGTGCATCGGCCAGACTGAGATCCTCAGCCCCCCGAAGTACCGTCCAGTCACTGGGATGCCGAGCCAGGTGATCACCAAGTGCAGCGCTGGTGCCCAGAACACCCAGCGCACGTCGGCGAAGGAACGGATCGCCGTTCAACTCGCCAAGAAAATCGGCAACGTCCGGATGCTCACTTTCGCCGATGCGAACCAGTGATAGCAGGGCAAGATCCGGATCGGGAGCAACCCCGAGGTCATCGACAAACTCATCACTCAGGGTTCTGAGCGAAGGTGACAGGAGTAGCGAAAGGGCGGCGTCAGAGTCCGCTAGGCCTGCACGGATCAGTCGCGACTGCAGGGATGACTGCCGATCGCGATTACCCTCAGCAGGCACCGACTACTCTGCCGCTGCCGAACGGACGACGTCTGCCCAGGCGTGCGCGAATGGGCGCCACGTGGCGACGAGCTCCTCTTGACGAGCGGCCGTCACAGCTTCCGCCTGACCGGGCGACATGCCACAGCGTTCGGCGATCTCGGGCTCTCCATCGGCCCACGACCCCATGATGGTCGCATCGATTTCCGGATGGAACTGCAGCGCCCATGCGCGATCCCCAAGCCGGTATGCCTGATGTGCGCAGGCGTCCGTGGAGGCAAGAACAACAGCACCTTCCGGAAGCACCTTCATCTCATCGATGTGGAATTCAGCCACCGGGGGTGCAGCAGGCAGAGTGGCAAAGATCGGATCAGTGGCCACCTGATCGGTGAGCTGCAACTCCACAACTCCGACCTCGCCCTGACCAGCTCGCTCAACAGTGCCACCACAGGCGATGGTGATGATTTGACCACCAAGGCACACGCCCAGCACCGGGGTTCCGTCACTGATGGCACGCGCAGTCATAGCGCGCTCATTGGGGAGCCAGGGTGCAACATCGTCTTCCCAAGCAGACATGCCACCACCGAGGAGGACGAGGCCGTCATAACCCTCGGGGAGGGAATCCGGAACGAACTCACCGGCATCAGCCTTGATCTCGTGGATTTCGATACCCACCTCCTGCCACCAGTCGGCCAGAAGGGCAAGTGGATCAGTCTCGTCATTGCGTACGACGAGGATGCGGGGGGCGGAAGACGATGTACTCATAGGACAGGAAGGTACCGGTTGAGTTCGAAAGCCGTCACTTCACTCCGGTAGTCAGCCCACTCTGCGCGCTTGTTGCGCAGGAAGAAGTCGAAGACATGCTCGCCCAGAGTCTCGGCTACCAGTTCACTTCGCTCCATCGCCTGTACAGCCTGACCAAGTGAACTCGGCAGTGGATCAATCCCGAGTGCTCGACGCTCGGGCTCAGTCAAGGCCCATACATCGTCTTCAGCCTCCGGCGGCAGTTCGTAACCCTCTTCGATGCCCTTGAGTCCGGCCGCGAGAATCACGGCGAAGGCCAGGTATGGATTTGTGGCACTGTCGACGGAGCGAACCTCCATCCGAGTGGAGTTTCCCTTATTGGGCTTGTACATCGGAACGCGCACCATCGCAGAACTGTTCTGGTGACCCCAGCAGATGTAGGCCGGTGCCTCACCACCCCCGCTGAGGCGCTTGTAGCTGTTGACCCACTGGTTCGTCACGGCTGTGAACTCGGGCGCATGACGCAGGAGCCCAGCCATGAATGAACGGGCAACCTTCGACAGCTGATACTTCGCACCTGGCTCGTAGAAGGCATTGCGATCACCTTCGAACAGGGACAAATGTGTATGCATGCCGGATCCGGGATGACGGGCGAACGGCTTCGGCATGAAGGTGGCATAGACCCCTTGTGAAAGCGCAACCTCCTTGATAACCAGACGGAAGGTCATGATGTTGTCGGCCATCGTGAGTGCATCGGCATAACGCAGGTCGATCTCCTGCTGACCCGGGCCACCCTCATGGTGGCTGAACTCAACGGAGATCCCCATGGATTCCAGAATCGTGATGGCCTCACGTCGGAAATCCTGGCCGGCACCATGTGGACTGTGGTCGAAGTAGCCCACCTCATCGATGGGGGTTGGCGGCTGGCCATGTCCGAAACCCTGCTCCACGAGAAAGAACTCGATCTCCGGGTGGGTGTAGAACGTGAAGCCAAGGTCTGCGGCCTTGGCCAATGTCCGCTTGAGCACATGTCGCGGATCGGCATATGACGGTGCACCATCGGGCATCAGGATGTCGCAGAACATGCGAGCCACTCCAGGTGACTCACCGCGCCACGGCAGCACCTGGAAAGTGCTCGGATCGGGCTTGATG
Source organism: uncultured bacterium (assembly GCA_963978055.1). Classification (GTDB taxonomy): domain Bacteria; phylum Actinomycetota; class Actinomycetes; order S36-B12; family CAIYMF01; genus Longivirga. Next base: position 8,794 of record CAXBQZ010000002.1, on the reverse strand, counting down.
AGCATGTCCGATTCGACCACCCGAGCGAAGCCCTCGATTGCCGAACCATCGAAGCCAATGCCCTCGGCGAAAGCACCTTCGAGCTCCGCCGGGGCAACAGCCACGGACTTGAGCATCCCCAGCACGTCGGTGAACCACAGTCGAACGAAGCGAATATCGCGCTCTTCGATCGTGCGGAGCACAAACTCTGTCTGCTTATCCATGACTACATCTTGACGCAGAGACGGCCCCCGTGCGTAGTGGGCTCGCCCGTTGGATCCAGATCCCGGGCGAGTGGGCATCTGGTGCTCTCACACCATCGTCCTTGGCAGCCGGACTCCGTGCCACCTATCGGTGTGGCCACTAGGCTGAGCAGGTGCCTCAGATACGTCTTGCCCTCGCTCAGGTGAACCCATGTGTGGGCGATCTCCCAGGTAACGCCGAGCTCGTCCTCAGCCAGACCGCTGCGGCGGCGAGCGCTGGTGCCCATGTCGTTGCCTTTCCCGAAATGATGGTCACCGGGTATCCCGTTGAGGACCTCGCCCTTCGTCCCTCGTTCCAGGACGCAAGCAGGCGGGCGCTGCAAGAACTGGCCGCAGCTCTGGCCGATAACGGCTTGGGTGAGATTGCTGTGGTGGTCGGCTACCTGGACCGGATAGATGACGCGGCTGAACAACTCGGCCGACCAAAGGGTGCACCCCAGAACGCGGCCGCTGTTCTCTACGGTGGTCAGATCCATGGTCGCTATGCCAAGCATCACCTACCCAATTACGGGGTGTTCGACGAATACCGCTACTTCGTTCCGGGACATGACTCATGTGTTGTGCGCGTCCACGGCGTCGATATTGCTCTGGCGATCTGTGAGGACCTATGGCAGGACGGTGGACCTGTTGCCCGGGTCCGAGACTCGGCAGCCGGTCTGCTGATTGTCATCAACGGTTCACCTTATGAACGCAATAAGGACGATGTGCGACTGGACCTCTGCGCAAGGAGAGCTCGCGAGGCCGGCTGCGCACTTGCGTACGTCAATATGTTCGGCGGTCAGGACGAACTCGTATTCGACGGGGACTCCATCGTGGTCGATGCGCATGGTGCGGTCCTGGCCCGAGCACCACAGTTCGAACCGGCGCTGCTCATCGTGGATCTGGACCTGCCGGCCGCTTCGGCCCCCACTGACCAGGTGTCCAGCATTATCGGAGGACCGATTGCCCCCTATTCGCCACAGACAGCACCCATCGCGGCTCGAATCAGTGATGAGGCCGAGGTCTGGAGCGCGCTTGTCACCGGTCTTCGCGATTACATCCACAAGAACGGATTCCGCTCCGTCGCACTTGGTCTATCCGGTGGAATCGACTCTGCGGTTGTCGCGGCGATCGCTGTCGACGCCCTTGGGGCCGACAACGTCCATGGCGTGTCGATGCCCTCCGACTATTCATCACAGCACTCCCGTGATGACGCATTCGAGATGTCCACGCGAACCGGCCTGCACTACCGCACCGTCGGTATCGCACCGATGGTTGACGCCTACCAAGCACAGCTGCATCTGACCGGACTGGCCGAGGAAAACCTGCAGGCACGGGTCCGCGGCACAACGCTGATGGCCATCTCCAATGCCGAGGGACACCTCATTCTGGCCACCGGCAACAAGAGTGAGCTGTCGGTCGGCTACTCCACCATCTACGGCGATGCTGTCGGCGGTTTTGCACCCATCAAGGACGTCCCGAAGGTCGACGTGTGGAATCTGGCTCGTTGGCGCAACGCGCAGGCAGTCGCCAAGGGAGAAGTTCCACCGATTCCCGAGAACAGCATTGAGAAGCCACCATCAGCCGAACTCCGCCCCGGCCAGTTGGACACTGATTCACTTCCCGATTACGAACTGCTTGACGATCTTCTCGACGACTACGTCGAGAACGATCGGGGTGCGGCTGATCTGATAGCCGACGGATTCGACCGCACCCTGGTCGAGCGGGTTCTACGGCTGACGGATCTAGCTGAGTACAAGCGCCGGCAGTACCCACCAGGAACGAAGATCTCGTCCAAGGGCTTCGGCCGAGACCGTCGACTCCCGATAACCAACCGCTGGCGCGAAACCGCCGAGTAGTACGACTCGACGTCTGCCGTACTACCTCAGAACGCTGACCAGGCAGCCAGCCAACACTGCATCAACGACATCGGCTGCACTGCTGCCGGGGGCAACATCGCGCCCAGCCGCACGCAGGTGCAGTGTGTAGACCGATGAGGAAATGAGCAGGGTGGTTACCAGTTCAACATCCGTAGTCGGCTTGAGCTGCCCGGCACTGATTCCCTGTCGAAGAATGGAGCGGAAGAAGTCACGGCGCGGTTCGATCACCTGGTCGTAGAACTTTCCGAACAACTCTGGATTCGAGCGGGCATGGCCGAACAGTTGGGGGAACAGTCGACCACTGCGACTGTTCGGATGACTGGTCCACCAAGACTCGAAGACAGTGATGAGAACATCGCGAACTGGCCCCTGCGGTGGACTGGGTGGCAATTCACTGTTGAGCGAGGCGAGGGCGGACAGGATCAGCTCATCTTTGGATTCGAACCGCCGATAGATGGTGGCCTTGCCTACACCTGCACGAAGGGCAACCTCTTCAACGGAGAGCCCGCTGATGCCAACCTGGGCCAGAACTTCGAGAGTCGACTCGATGATCGCCTGATCAGCCCGCACATCACGTGGACGCCCCGGCCCACGTGATGCACAGACTTGCGGAGTCTGCACGCCACCCATAGCTGCTACGCCGGATCGGCTGACTTCTCCGGTGCAATCTCCAGCGGCGCCTGGTCAACATGTGCCAATCCGTCACCATGTTCGTCAACCACGTGCACCTGATGTGCCGCGTCTGACTCGCCCTCACCCGGAACGATGGGGCCCTTCGTCGCATCAGGACCCGGATGTGATCCCGCCCAGGCAACCGCCTCAGCCTTCGCTGGAAGCATGGTGAGGAAGAGGACGAACGCGCAAACGAGCAGTGCGGCCGCGATCCACGCTGCGGTGTGCAGGGCGGGCAGGAATGAGTCGATCCCTGCCTTGCGCAGCAGATCACCGGCGCCGGGAGGAGCCTGACCGGACTGATCGATCTTGTCTGCGATACCGAACGTGGCGCCGATGGAGTCGGCAGCCGCCTCCTTCAGAGCCGGTGGCATCGCCGTCTTGTCCAGAATGGGAGTGAGGTTGTTTGCGTAGACCGCCGAAACGATCGAACTGATGATCGCCACGCCGAGGGCGGCGGCCACCTGACGAACGGTGTTCTGCACAGCGCTACCAGAGCCGGAACGTGACGGTGGGGTTGCCAACGTCATCCGAGTGGTTGACGGAGCGATGGTGTTGCCGAGCCCGAATCCAAAGAGGAAGCCGAGAAGGACCAGGTACCAGATCGGTGTGTCTACCTGAATACGCGCGATCAGCACCATGGCAACGGTGGCGAGCGCAACACCGGCGGGAATCACCCGTCGGGCACCGAACTTCTGAACCATCTTGGCACTTCGCGGCGCTGCGATGACCTGACCCACAGCAAATGGCAGAGTCAGAGCACCACTCTGAAGTGGGGACCAGCCACGTACGAGCTGGTAGTAGAAGGACAGGAAGAGCAGCGAACCCTGAAGTGCGGCGAAGGCAAGTGACACACCTGCCAGCGGCACCGAGAACGACCTGATCTTGAACAGGGACAGGTCCAGTGACGGGTGTGAGGTGCGGCTCTCGAAAATCAGGAAGCCAACGAGAATGGCGATACCGGCACCCATCCACAGGTAGGTGCGCAGTTCTCCCCAGCCCGCCTCCTGGATTCCATAGACGAGTGCAAGAAGGCCAGTGATCGACAGGATGAGACCAATGGGATCGAGCTTGGCGTAGTTCTCGTTCTTCGTCTCCGGCACGATCGCGATGATGCCGATCAAGCCGACGATGATGATCGGCACATTGATGAAGAAGACAGAACCCCAATCGTTGCCCGTGAGCCAGTTGAACCACTGCGGATGCTCCAGAAGCACACCACCCACAATCGGCCCCAGTGCAACCGCACCGCCCACGGCGGCCGCCCAGGCACCGATGGCCTTGCCCCGTTCCTGTGGTGGGAAGATCACAGTGATGATGGCAAGCGTCACCGGCAGAACCGAGGCGGCGCCAATACCCATGAGCCCACGGAAGATGATGAGCTGCTGCGGGTTGGCGGCGAAGGCACACAGGGCGGAGGCGGCTGCGAAAAGTGAGAGGCCGATGATCAGGATCCGCTTTCGTCCGAATCGATCACCCAGCGCACCCCACGTAAACAGCAGAGCTGCGAAAACGAGGGTGTAGCTGTTGATGGCCCAGATCAGCTCGCTCTGAGTCGCGTTGAGATCCTGTTGGATCGTCTTCAGAGCAACATTGAGCACCGTGTTGTCCAGGATCACCACAACCAGGCTCACCACGAGAACGGCAAGAATCTGCCACCTGCGCGGATTCACGTTCTCCATCGTTGCCTGTGCGGCAACTGAACCCGTTGCCGGCGCCTGATCCTGATTCGACATATGCCGCCCCTGCCCTGGTCGAAAACGCACCTGTTGCGCGTAAACGTGATAACGAAACGAGATCGTATCGAATCCCTCGGACGTCGCAAGTTGAAGGTTCAATGAGCGAGATCACGGATTCAGGGTTGAACATCAACCGATTGGGTAAGTAGTGACCGCGACTCCGTCGTGCCATACTGCTCAGTGAACGGGTACCCATCACGGGACTCGAGTCGAAAGGAATACCGTGAGCATGTCATTGAATGCTGGCCGTGCCAGCGCTGTCCCCGAGCCCCTTTATGGTGGGGCGCCCAGTGGACGTAGGGTTTCCGTCTTGGATCTTGCCGCAGCAAAAGAGCGCGGTGAGAAGTGGCCCATGATCACCGCATACGACGCCCTCACCGCCCGTGTCTTTGATGAGGCCGGAATCCCGGTGCTGCTCGTTGGAGATTCCGCAGCGATGGTCGTGTACGGACATGACTCCACCATTCCGGTCACCGTTGATGAACTCATACCCTTGGTACGCGGTGTTGTCCGTGGCTCCAGCCGGGCCATGGTTGTGGCTGATCTTCCCTTCGGCTCATATCAGGGCTCACCCCAGCAGGCACTTGAAACCGCCACGCGGTTCATGAAGGAGACGGGGGCGCACGCGGTAAAGCTCGAAGGTGGTGCGCGGGTGCTACCTCAGGTGGAACTTCTCGTGGCATCCGGAATCCCGGTCATGGCACATCTAGGTCTGACACCACAATCGGTAAATGCCTTTGGCGGATACAAGGTGCAGGGTCGGGGTGAGGATGGAGTCATCCTGCTTCAGGATGCCAAGGCACTGCAGGCCGCCGGCGCATTTGCTGTCGTTCTGGAGGTGGTGCCGGCTGATCTGGCGGCATCAGTGACCGCTGCGTTGAGCATCCCCACCATAGGCATCGGTGCCGGCCCGGGGACCGACGCACAGGTGATCGTGTGGCAGGACATGGCGGGCCTCACCCCTGGTCGGACAGCAAAGTTCGTCAAGAAGTACGCCGATGTCCACGGAGTACTTCTCGATGCAGCCTCGCGGTGGGCCGAGGATGTTGTGACCGGCCAGTACCCGGCGCAGGAGCACACGTACTCCTAGGCCGTCTCTGGAGATGTCTTCTGGGCCGTTGGATAGGCCGTCAGATGTGACGCCTAACGACGCCGATCAGACGTCGGTCACCCTGAGGCCGGCGTGGGCCTTGTAGCGTCGGTTCATGGAGATCAGGTTTGCCGTCATTGCCTCGACTTGATGCGCATTGCGAAGTCGACCGGCGTAGATCCCGCGCATCCCAGTGATCCTGTTGGCGAGCGCCTGGATCAGGTCTGTTGCCTCGCGATCATCACCGACGACCAAGATGTCGGTGTTGATCTCATCCACCGATTCATCCAGGAGCAGGACTGCCGAAACGTGATGGAAAGCTCCTACCACTCGGGCCTCGGGAACTGCGGCCGCAGCTTCCTGGGCCGCAGAACCTGCCTCAACAGCAAGACCGAATGCACCCTGCTTGTCGAAACCGAGCGGATTGACGCAGTCAACCACGATCTTTCCGGCGAGTTCTGACGCAAGACCAGTCAGCAGATCAGCGTGGCCGTCATAGGGAACGGCAACGATGACGATGTCCGCGACGCGGGCACATCCGGCGTTGTCATCGCCGGTGACACCGTGGCCGATCTCCGTGGCGATCTGAGCTGCACGCTCAGCTGAACGTGAGCCGATGATGACCTTCTGACCGGCCATCGCCAGACGTCGAGCGAGGCCACGCCCCTGCTCTCCAGTACCACCGAGCACGCCGACAACTAGTGCAGTGACGTCAGGAAGTTCATACGGGGACGGAGTCGTGTTTTCAGTCATGTCGCTATCCAACCAAATTCACTCCAATACGGCACGATGAGGCTATGGATTCTGCACGCGTTCACCTGCTTCGCGAGCTGCTGTCTACGACCGGTTGGGTGGATCGCACCCGCGGATTCGCGCGCTCCCTGCGTCGTTCCACCGATAGCGGGAATGGGTTGCTGCTGGTGGGAACGCCTACGGAAGAACCCTGGCACCTGGCAGCCCATCTCGACGATGAATCCAGGTACAGCGGGATCCCGACGCTTATGCCCACTCTGGTGCGATGGAATCCACCACCTGATGCCCCGCCCCACCTGTCGGTCGGACTTGACCGCATCCAGGCCGCCGGCAGAGGCCAAACCCTGTTCGTGGTGGCACCAGACGATCCCACCGATGCCCTCCTCGAACGCCTCACCGACGCGCGTAAGTCCGGAGCGACTCTCCTGACCCTGGACTCCGGCGACCGCGATCTGGCCGATCTTGCCCACGATCAACTGATCGTTCCCCCATCGGGTTTGATTTCGGCCTCTGGCGAGCCACTGTCCTCAACCAGTGAGAGATCTCCAAACAGCTCACTCATATTCGACAAGGTCACCGAGATCGAATTGGTGACACCGGCGATGTCCTTCGACACGGTGCAGCATCTGGTGTCAGTTGCAGCAGGTGAAGAGCCCGAAGGTATCTCCACGTCACGTCGCAGCTTCAAGGACCGGCTCGGTCGGATACTCGATCAAATTCAAGGATCACCTGCCTCACGTGACTGGTAGAGGTCATGGCGACAGAATCTGGTGAGAGCAGCGATCCACCATCGCGGTCACTGCAATGGAAGATCGACACCTCTGCACTGCGAGGGGCTCGTGATTTCCAACTGCTCTTCTTCAGCGGGCTGATCTCAAGCATCGGCTCGATGTTCACGTATGTCGCTGTGCCACTGCAGGCGCAGCGGCTCACCGGATCCTTCGTCATAGTTGGACTACTCGGTCTTGTTGAGGTAATCCCCCTGATCGTCTTCGGACTCTGGGGTGGTGCCCTCGCAGATCACATGGATCGTCGCCGGATGGTGCTGATTGGCGAACTGGGTGCAGCGAGCTGTGCCGCCGCACTCTTCATGAACGCCGTCAGTCCAAGCCCCCGGGTATGGGTCCTGTTTGTGGTGGGCGCCTGTTTTGCAATATTCGACTCAATTCAACGCCCGTCACTGGACGCCCTGCTCCCCCAGATCGTCGACCATGACCACATCACGAGCGCCGCGGCCCTTATGTCTCTGCGCGGTAACGCGACGTTCGTGATTGGAACTGCCGTTGGTGGATTTATTGCGAGCTATTTGGGTGTCGCCTACGCATACGGCCTCGACCTGTTCAGCTACCTCGTGTCGTTTCTGCTTCTACGTCAGATCACGAGCAGAGGACGCATGTCTGATGAGCAATCACTTCCAGGACTGTCCTCCATTGGTGATGGCATCAGGTATGCATGGCAACGCAAGGATCTACTTGGCACATATGCCATCGACACAACCGCCATGATCTTTGCCTTCCCAACTGCGGTCTTCCCTTTCGTTGCAGAGAAATATCAGGCACCCTGGGCACTCGGCCTACTGTTCGCAGCACCTGCAGTCGGAGCCGGTGTGGCATCGCTGACTAGCGGTTGGACATCTCATGTGCACAAACATGGTCGGGCGATCTTCCTTGCTGCCATCGCATACGGAGTAACCATCGCATTGTTCGGCCTTTCCCCAACCCTGATCTGGGCGCTGATCTTCCTAGCACTTTCCGGCGCCGCAGACATGGTGAGCGGAGTCTTCCGACAGGCGATCTGGAACATGTCGATTCCCGACGAGATCCGTGGGCGACTTGCTGGAATCGAATTAATGTCGTACGCGATCGGCCCACAATTGGGGAATGCGAGAGTCAGCCTCGGGTCGCAGTGGAAGGGCTTGACAGCGTCTATCACGACCGGCGGAATCCTTTGTGCTGTAGGTGTTTTCGGCCTTGCTCTATCACTTCCATCACTCTGGAAATACGACGTAAGGACATCCGTTCACGTTGCAGAGGTTCGTGCCGAACGTGAGACCAACCAGCAGTGAGGTGGCAAATCACTTTGTGTCAGTTGTGATCTGCGTTACGAAGTCGACGACACGAACTTGCATGTCGACACAGACATGCGTCACATTGGTGATTAGTTCTGACAAAGTTAGAACACAGGATTCCGGCAACAAGGCTGGAGTACGACTCAGGGAGGCATCGTGGCGGCTGCAAAGACCACCGCGAAGAAGGTTGCCAAGAAGGCGCCCGCGAAAAAGGCTCCTGCCAAGAAGGCAGTAGCGAAGAAGGCCCCGGCCAAGAAGGCTCCTGCCAAGAAGGCAGTAGCAAAGAAGGCCCCAGCCAAGAAGGCTCCTGCCAAGAAGGCAGTAGCAAAGAAGGCCCCAGCCAAGAAGGCTCCTGCCAAGAAGGCAGTAGC
>CAXBQZ010000001.1:0-113591 GCA_963978055.1 uncultured bacterium | reverse complement strand
TTTTTCAAGCAGAAGACGGCATACGAGATTCCGAAACGTGACTGGAGTTCAGACGTGTGCTCTTCCGATCTGTCGACACGGGGTTTACGCCCTGCGCCACCGTCAGTACGGCAGCGCAAATGCGCACCGCAAGACTGAGCCGAGTTCGATCGATCAATTCCGCGCGACGTGGATTCGACGTGTCCGCGGTCGCAATGCCTGGCGCCATCTCGATCCGACCTTGGTGGACTTTGAATTGGGAATGGCTCCATTCATCGAGCAACTCAAACCGGATCTGATTCACGCACACGATTTCCGGATGGTCGGAATCGGGGTGCGCGTCGCTGAACGTCGACGTTCCATTGGCAAACAGTGCGCCGTCGTCTACGACGCCCATGAATACATGCCTGGGGTGCATGCTCGAAACCTTTCGTGGCGTTTGGCCAATGAGCAGCATGAGGCCATCTACGCGCCCCGGGCCGACGCAGTGGTGACGGTCTCTGGTGAGCTGGCCACCATGCTTCAGGCGAGGCATCACCTCAAGGCCTTACCGACGATCGCACTCAACGCGCCGTCGGCACATGAGCCGGCCGTCACAACACATCAGGGCATTCGCCACTCATGTGGACTCGGCCCCGACACTGCGCTCATGGTGTACATCGGAAGTCCGGCACCACAGCGCGGACTGATGACCATCGTGGAATCTCTCAAGGACTTGGTCGATGTTCACGCCGCAGTCGTCCTGCCACCTAACACTCCTCTAGCCGACCCACTTGTGGCGCGCGCACAGGAACTGGGCGTTGAAGACCGATTCCACGTTCTGCCATATGTTCCGCCGGCTGAAGTCGTCAGCTATATCCGTGAAGCGAATCTCGGCGTGATCCCGATTCACCATCAGCTCAATCACGAGATCTCGCTGATCACCAAGTACTTTGACTACGTACATGCCGATCTCCCTATCGTCGTAAGTGATGTAAAGGAGATGAGCAAGGTCACTCGTGAGTTGGGAAATGGCGAGGTTTTCACCGCCGAATCCACTCCGGAGTTCGTCGAAGCAGTTCGCAAGGTACTCAACAACCCCGAACGGTACGTAAGCGTCTACACCCCGGAACTGAAGTATTCCTGGTCGTGGGAAGCACAGGCCGATCAACTGATCAGTCTTTACGATTCCCTCGTTCCGCCGGTCGCACAGCAGGATGAGACAGAGACCAACTAATGCCCCACCTTCTGTACGTCGCATATGGCTTTCCCCCGGCGGTTAAGTCCGGTGCGTATCGAATGCGTGCCGTGGCCAACGCGTTCGCCAACCGAGGCTGGAAGGTCACGGTCTTGAGTTTGGCCGATTCCGCTTGGGATCGGGAGAGTGGGATCGACGAAACCCTCCTTGCCGGCATCGCGGAGAACATCACCCGATTTCCGGTGAACGCCGTCCGCGAGGACCTCGAACCAGATATTCGCCTGTACTCCGAATTACGGGCCCGATCGCCGAAGGAATGGCGCGCCAAGTTCATGGTCGACTCCACCAAGGACTTTCCCGAGCCAACCTTCGGTGGATGGCGTCGGACATACGAAGAGGCAGCCTTAGCCGTTCATGAACAAACACCGGTGGACTTCACCTTGGTGTCACCCCAGCCCAATGTTCAGGTAACCGCAGCTCTGCGCCTACATGAGCAGTACGGGATTCCGTACGCCGTCGATTTTCGAGATGGCTGGAGTCTGGATGTAGTTGCCGGAGTAGAAGCCTTCGGTCTCGATTCAGCCGAAGGCCTGTGGGAACAGCGAGCGGTCCTTGGCGCCACCCAGGTGTGGTTCGTCAACTCACCGATTCGCGACTTCTACGCTCGTCGATATCCATCGGCCCAAGATCGGATGCGCGTGGTGCGCAACGGTTTCGACGCGGATCTCACCGATCATGAACCGTTCGGTGGCCCTGCTACCAAACCGTTGCATTTTGGCTACCTCGGCACGGTCTCATTCAAGGGCGATCATCTCAAGGCAATGTTGGACGGCTGGCAACACGCACGGGCCACCGACCCGAACCTGCGCGATGCCACACTTACCTTCCGCGGGCATATCGGAGCCGGCTTTGCCAAGGCGACGAACTCCCTCACTCGAATGATCGCCGATGCCACCGAGTACGGCGTTTCTTTCGGCGGACCCGTGGCCAAGGCCGACGTCGGACGGGTTTACGGGCAATGGGATGTCCTAGTTCTCGCGTTGATCGGCGGCGAGTACGTCACTAGCGGCAAGGTCTACGAATACATCGCGACAGGTCACCCGATCATGTCTGTTCACGCACAGAGCCACGCCGCTGTTGAGGTGCTCGACGGATACCCCAGTTGGGTTCGACCTAAGTCCGTTGACGGGTTAGCGGTCGATGGACTGTCAGCATCGTTCAGCGAGGCGGCGAAACTCGCCTTGGAGATGACGGCAGAATCACATGAGCTCGCACGTGAACATGCCAGTCATTTTGCCAGGGCACGTGTTCTAGATCCGGCTGTTAATGAACTCGCCGAAATCGTTGAGCGACAGGTGGAATCGTGACCACCTCATCCATCAACCTCCTTCTTCTGGCCGGCAGTCGGTTATCGCCCGTCGCCCTCCGGGACGGCATCCCACCGCTACTGGCATTAGGGGCGACCATCGAGTTAGCGAGCCGACGCAAACTCGAAACCGATGTATCTGAATGGCCGATCAAGGCCTACCAAATTCGACCACGTGTTCAGGATCCCGGGCCAAAACTATCGCCCAGTTGGGTGCAGAGTGTCTGGCGGGGACGAGTTGTCCGTCGACTTGCTCGACGCAAAGACGCAACGGTAGCTACCTCAATGCTCGCGTTGCGCGATCCAGACGTCGTCAATGCTCTGTGGACGGCCGACATCGTCGTCGCACTGGATACGGCTGCGGTTTACACACTGTGGAAGGTCGCGCAGGAGCGCAGTGACGGAGACTTTGTCTTTGGGCTGACGGAGGCCCTCGCCCGCACAAGGAGATTGGCCGGGGGACGTGCCGTCGAGTCGGAGCGATCATGACGGTCGGACATGTGCTCCTTGTCAGTGATCATTTTCGGGCTCGGTCGGACGCACCTGACTCTCGCAGTTATAACCTGAGCGGCTCACTGGCCGCTGTCAACTGGAACGTCACGGTTCTCACGTCCTCCGCCATTCCCGACGACCACCAGTCAACATCAGTCCATGACGGGGCCAGTGTGCGAGTTGTCAGCGTGCCCGCACCAGCACATCCGAACGACCCAAAGTTGACCGCTTGGCCGACTGCGCGACACCAAGACCCACAGACATGGGCAACGAAAGATCAGACAGCCCGCGCAGCGAGCTGGTTCGATGACGAATTGGCGCTGTGGCGTCCGCGGCTAGAGGCTACTGCCATCAACATTGAGAGCTCGCAACATGTCGATCTCGTGATCTGCCTAGTCCCCCATCTGACGACTCTGTCGGTCGGCTCACTGTTCCACAGCCTCTTTCGAACCCCGTATGCGATCGACATAGCGGGTGAGATTGGAACGCACCGAGACGAGTGGCGTTGGATGGTGCAAAATGCCCACTACAGGTGGTGCTCGGCCAGCACATTGACTGCCAGCGCGGGATTCCACTTCGAATGTGTTGAAAACTGGAACCCGAAGGCGCTAGCACATGCGTTATCCGGTTGGACGCCTCAACCATGATCACACGCATCCTCGTAGCCGACCCTGATATCTCAATTCCCGACGACGCCCCGGCCAATGTACAACGGGTGCTGCTGACGGATTCCAGTTCAAACCCGGGCACCCTCAAGCGGATCTTTGGTCGATCTCGCCAACCTCAGGAAACGATGTTGTCGAGTGCAGTCGCGCAATCCGCTGACGAAATCATCGTTGTCGCTCACCAGCGGGACTTTAAGCGAGTGCAAGCCATCGCTCCCAAAGCGGTTGTCTTGACTGATCTTTCAGCGGCTATCGAATTGGCGTCCAGCCAATTCGCCTTACCATTCGATACCACCACAGTCACGGTGGGCGGCGACCCGGAGACGTTGTTCCGGGTGATCCCAGCCGATGACGGCCGGAAGATTCCGATGATCGTTGACAACGAGGTCGCGGCCGCTGAGTTTATCGACCAGGACGTTCCCGTCGCTATTCGTGACCAGTCATCGACGGACTTCATCACCTTAGAGGCCGATGTAGTCCGCTTCAACGCAGCCGTCGACCCCGGATACTTTGGCGTGCGCGCCCAATCTGCGCCAGACGGGCTGTCATCAGGGAAGCCGCAGAACCACTCAGCGCGGCTCCTGATCGCCCCAGCAAATTACGCGGGCCAAAGTTGGGCCTGGGCGCAGGCGCTGCGTAACTTCTACCCGGGTACGCAGGCGGACAACCTCCAGATCACACCCAAGGCCGTCTCCGGTTTCGCCGCCCGCACCTCGGTAACGGCCACCGAGTGGCGGGATCCATCTGTTCGACTGCGGATTGCGCTGGATCATCTCCTGCCATCCACCCACGTCGTCGTCGAAGCTATGAGAGCACTCATCGGCTCAAGTGATCCAACCTCTAAGGCGCATGGCTGGGATTTCACCCTTGCTGCCAAGGATGTTCTGACGATCCACAAGAGTGGACGCCGAGTTGCCCTCCTGTTCCACGGATCGGAAGTACGCAGTCCACGGATTCACCAGACCCTGACGCCAGCATCCCCCTTCCACCTTCCTGAGCATGCCGAGGGCACGGGACGGCTTCAGCAGACCACGGACACCGTCCATGGGCTTATTGCCGAACTGCTCATCGAGATTCCAGATCTTCCACTATTCGTTTCAACCCCAGATCTTTTGGATTACGTTCCGCAAGCCAACTGGCTTCCCGTTGTGGTACCCCCACGATCTTTTGACGAGGCTTCACCCGCCCTTCAACGCGAGCGACCACGGGTTCTGCACGCCCCAACGAACCCATTTCTCAAGGGGTCCGATGTGGCAGACGAGGTGCTCACTCGGCTCAACACCGAAGGGCTGATCGAGTACGTCCGAGTGCAAGGCGTGCCATCGATTTTCATGGCCGACCTGATCAGAGAAGTGGATGTCGTCGTCGACCAAGTGGTTCTTGGAAATCCAGGTGTGTTGGCTGCCGAAACAATGAGCGCCGGTCGATTAGCCGTAGCGCATCTGCCCGATCACATTCGGGCTCGTTACCCTGCGCCGATCGTTGAAGCGAGCCGCTTCACGCTAGAAGCCGTCATTCGCGATATTGCCGCGGACCGAACGTCCTACGCACAGACCGCCCGGGAAGGCATCGCCTTCGCCAAGGAACTCCATGACGGAGCGACATCTGCCGACGTGCTGCACCAATTCCTGCAGTGACGGAAAACTCTACGGCTTTAGAGCTGCGATTTTCTTCGCCAAGCCGTACGCGCGGCTATTCAGAATCCCATTGAGTCGCTGCTGAACTGCAGCAAGCTGACCCTCGAGTTCGGCAACCCGCTGCGCCAGCGCTTGAGTCTCAGGATCCTCGGCCCGACGCGCACGTGCCGCCAGCCCACCGACAACCTGTTCGGCAACGATTCGGCGAAGGGCCGACTCGGTTGGAACAATTCCACTGCGTCCCGCAAGGTACAGACGCACGGGAGCCCATCCAGTCTCGTTGGCAACCACAATCGCTACCCCGTACTTGCGATCATCAACTGGAATCGCATCAACGGCCTGCAAGCCAGCATTCGCAAGTGCATCAACAACGGAACCAACCGGCAGATCAAAGACGGTTGTCGGAAGAAAAGCCACCGCCCACACTCCGGTGCTCAGGCCGCCGAGTATGGGAGCAAGGTCGTTCAGGTCTACCACCACCAGGACGACGAGATCCCCAGACACAGCCTCCGCCGCAGACCCTGCGGGAACCTCACCGAGGCGAAGCCCATCTAGGTGACCCGCAGTAGCATCAAAGATACGACGACCCTCGTTTACGAATGGAACAACCTCGAAGACGCGCATCTCAACCGACCTTCGTGAAGATGTGGAAACCGGCCGGAGTGCCGCGGAATCCGTAGACCTGAAAACCATCTCTGCGATAACCCAAGCCCAGGAGAATATCGTCGTAGCGGCCAGCACCACGAGTGCGCTGGTACTTACTCCACAGCCGATCCTCATTACCGCCGTGATCAGCGAGCAGTAGCAGACCACCCCACTTGACGAGGCTCGCGAGGTTTCGGACGGACGCTTCCCATACGTCGTCATCCATGATGTGGAAGAGGACATCTACTGAGTAGACGACATCGTAGAGATAAGGCGGACGCCAGGAGTCGAGAGTCGATTCTGCGTACTGCTCCAGGGAACTCGCGCGTTCGCTGCATAACGCGATGGCATGGGCAGAGGAGTCAATTCCATCGACTTGATGACCGAATGAAGCCATTGCGCGGGAAAACACACCCTTACCGCACCCGGCATCAAGGATCCGCTTGGGAGCGTTGACCGAGGATGCATCACCGATCAGATCGATGAGACGTCCAATGCGCAGGGCGTAGAAGATCTCGTTGCCGGCGTGATCGAAGGACAGGTCACCACCAGAGAGCAACTCCCCTTGTGCCTGATGCCGCTTATCCCAAAAATCGATCGCTTCTGGCAGAGCCAGAGTCTTATCTACCGTCATCAGCCCTCCCCACCAGCGGTGATCATCACCGAGTTCATAGGTGAACCGTTTTACCGCGCTTGGCCGAATCAAGGGCAGCCTCCGCCACGGCCACCGTCGCGGTACCTTGACTCATCGAGACGATGTCCGATTCCTTACCGAGGACCGCATCGCGGAAGGCCTCATGCTCAGTACGGAGTGGCTCCGGCTTTGCGATCGCATACCGAACCACATCACCCTCAGAAACTCCGCGGAAATCTGCGATTGCATCCCATTTGGTTGCCACCGTGCCGTTGGCATGGAAGGTGAGATCTGCGGTCAATGTATCGGCCACGAAGGCCCCTCGCGCACCGGTGATAACGGTAAGGCGTTCCTTGAATGGTGAAAGCCAGTTGACCAGGTGATTGGTGACCGTGCCATCACTTAATTGCCCTGTGACGGAGACCAGATCCTCATGTTCGCGACCAGATCGATACGCAACCTGAGCGGACACCGATACAAACGGATGTCCCGAGATCCAGGCCGTCAGATCAAAGTCGTGGGTTCCCAGATCCTTCACAACGCCGACATCGGCGATACGCGCCGGGAATGGACCCTGACGACGAGTAGCAATCTGATAGACCTCGCCCAATGCGCCATCGGCAAGTCGACAACGAGCCTCCTGCAGGGCCGGGTTGTACCGCTCGATATGGCCCACGGCACCAACCAAACCAGCTGACTCAAATGCTTCAGCCAGCCGCTTGGCACTTGCAACATCAACGGCGAGAGGCTTTTCGATCATGGCGTGCACACCAGCGGCCGCCAGCGCCAATCCGACCTCTTCATGGAACGCGGTGGGAACCGCAACCATGCAGTAGTCGATACCTACGGCGATGAGGTCCTCAACCGAGGCCAAGATTGGTCGGCCGGCTGCCGCTCCATGTGGGTCTCCAGTAGCGTCGGCAACCGCAACAAGGTCAACACCCTCAAGCGATCCCAGCACTCGGGCGTGGTGACGACCCATCATGCCGAGGCCAATGAGGCCCGCACGTAACGTCATCAGGCACCTGCCGAAGCCACGTCGTTGACGGCCTCGACGATTTGCTCGAGGTCCGCCTGCGATAGCGAGGGATGAACGGGAAGGCTCAGACACTGACGTGCAACCTGCTCTGTCGCCGGCAACTGCTCGCAGACACCTGCGGGACAGCAACCGGCTGTTCCACACTGGCGATCAGCACTGGGCCGAGCCGAGAACTGCACAAGTGAGGGCAATCGATGGTTCGGGATTGGATAGTAGACGCCAGTTCCGATGCCACGATTCGTTAACTCTTCGGCGAACTTATCGCGATCGTGATCGACAATCTTGATCGTGTACTGGTGATAGACGTGAGTGGCCTCAGGGGCAACAGCTGGCACAACGACACCACGCAGGTTTTCCGACAGAAACGCCGCATTGTCCTGACGCTGCTTCGTCCACCCAGCCAACTTGCCCAACTGCACTCGTCCGATGGCGGCGTGAATATCGGTCATACGTGCGTTGAAGCCGATCAGTTCGTTCTCGTAACGGCGCTCCATACCCTGATTGCGCAACAACTTCACTCGACGGGCGAACTGCTCGTCGACGCAGGAGACCATGCCTCCTTCACCCGATGTCATGTTCTTGGTTGGGTAGAGCGAGAACATTGCGAACTCGCCAAAGGTTCCAACCGGCTTGTCCTGCCAGCGCGCCGCGTGGGCCTGTGCGGCATCCTCGTAAATCGCAATGCCGTGGCGGGCCGCAATCTCACCCAGTGCCGTCATATTAGCCGGGTGACCATACAGGTGTACCGGCATGATTCCCTTGGTGCGCGGGGTAATCGCGGCTTCAACCGACGCCGGGTCTAGACAGAAATAGTCGGGCTCGATGTCAGCGAAGACGGGAGTTGCGCCCGTGAGCGCTACCGAGTTAGCGGTAGCCGCAAACGTGAACGAAGGCACGATGACCTCATCACCGGGGCCCACCCCGGCAGCAAGCAAACCAAGATGTGATCCTGACGTGCCGGAATTAACGGCAACGGTCAGCCAACCATCGACTAACTGCTCTCCAAATTCCTTCTCGAAGGCTGCAACTTCGGGTCCGCTGGCGATCACGCCAGAGCGAAGGACTCGATCTACTGCTTCGCGTTCCTCATCACCAATGATCGGTTTGGCAGCAGGGATCATGTCGGTCATGAGTCGGCCTCCTCGAGCGATTCTGGCGCTGTCTCTCTGTACAGGTCACCGGTAATTGGACAGCGGAACAAGGACGGCTCTACCTGCTCAAGCGGAACGCCCGCCTTACCGACCCAACGAATTCTTTTGGCCGGGACACCGGCTACAAGTGCAAAATCCGGCACATCTTTCACCACGACGGAGCCTGCGGCGACCAGTGCCCAACGGCCGATCCGTACCGGCGCAACACAGGTGGAGCGAGCACCGATGGACGCCCCATCGGCAATTGTGACGCCGACCGGTTCCCAATCGTGGCCAGACTTGAGTGACCCATCCGGGTTCACCGCCCGTGGATAGTGATCATTGGTCAGAACGACGCCCGGGCCGATGAAAACCCCGGCACCCAGTTCGGCTGGTTCATACACGAGGGCATAGTTCTGAACCTTGCAGTTATCACCCAACACCACACCCGTACCGATGTAGGCACCCCTGCCCACAATGCAGTTTCGACCAAGCAGGGCATTTTCACGTACCTGGGCTAAGTGCCAGATCGACGAACCTTCACCGATGTCAGCTCGGTCATCGACGTCGGCCTGAACGATCCTTACCCCTTGACGATCCACCGTCACACATCCTCAAGGGTGGCCGACGTCTGCGCAACGTCAACAAAAGCGGTGTACTCGTCTACCACGTCATCAGCAGACCCACGCGCCATGATCTGCCCCTTCTCCAGCCAAATCGCGTCCGTACACATGTCCTTCACCGTGGACAGTGCATGTGAGACAAAAACCATGGTGCGAGCTTGGGCGACTAGTTCCATCATCTTGGCTGTCGCCTTCTTCTTGAAGCGCGCATCCCCCGCGGACAGTGCCTCGTCGACAAGAAGAATATCGGGTTCCATGTGAATGGCCACTGCGAACGCAAGCCGGGAGAACATACCCGATGAGTAAGTACGCATCGGCATCTCGAGGAAGTCGCCCAGCTCCGTCCACTCGGAAATCTCCTCGAACCTATCTTCAATCTCAGCCCGGGTGTAGCCGGCAGCCAGCCCACCGAGAATCACATTTTCGTGGCCCGACAGCATCGGATTGAACCCGACGCCGAGCGCAAGAAGTGTGCTGACGCGTCCACGAACCTCGATCCGACCAGAGGTTGGGGGAAGGATTCCTGCGATCGCACGAACGAGGGTGGACTTGCCAGCTCCGTTGTTACCGATCAATCCCAGAACTGTGCCTCGAGGTACATCAAATGACACGTTCTTCACGGCTTCGATCTCTCGAACCAGCCGTTCACCACGTCCAGCTCGAACGAGGGCCGACTTGAGCGTGGGCCGCTTTTCAAAGGTTGTCCGATACGTAATGGACACATCTTGAACGCTAATAGTTGGTGCGAGTTCCTTAGAGGCGGACAGCGAAATCACGCTCCCGAGAAAGGAACGTCAGAAGTCCCACGACGAATGCTCCCACGGTCCACGCAATGGCGGTGAGCCACATGCTTACCGGCGGAACCTGATGTTCAACGATGATCTTGGACCAGCCGCCCACCAAGCTAAACAGCGGATTGGCAACCTCGAGTGGCTTAAGGATCTTCTTGACCTGCTCGGGGTACCACAGCACCGGCGAGGTGTAGAGCCAGATACGAGTGACGTATGGCAGGAAACTACTCGTATCCCGGAAGTAGACCTGCACCGTGGCCAAGAGCATCGCCAGGCCCGCGGCGAAGACCAAAATGAAGGCGAACCAGGGAAGAGCGCAGATGATCACCGGGCTGAACTTGACCGGCCCAAACACAAGCACTATCAACAGAACCAAAATCGTCGGAACGAATCGGCGAAGTGCAGTACGCACCGCCGCCAGCGGCAACAACAAGCGCGGAAACGCCGTGTTCATAATCATCTTGCCCGCCTGCACAACCGAGGTCGCACCCCCAGACATACAGTTCGCAACGAAGTAAAAAATGAACAGGCCGCAAAGCAGATGCGCAAAATAGTCTGGGCCGCGGGTAGCGCCACTCGACAGGATGAAGGCCAAAACGTAGTAGACGGACGCCAACAGCAGTGGATTGACGATGTTCCACAGTTGGCCCAGGACGGTGTTTGCCTGGCTTGCCCTCAGCGTCGCCCGCGAGGCCTCATACGCGAATTCGCGCCGCCGCCACAACTCTCGCAGATAAGGCCCCATATGCGGGAGCCCCGCACGGAACGGCTGGTAAACGTGGTGGGTGCCACTGAACTGATCATCCTCCGGAAGATCACGTAGGGCAGCGGACGTCACGGCAGGGTTGACCTTCCATCAAGAACGGTGAGCGCGAGTATTACGATCCTATACCGCCTCCGCGTGGGCCCCCGCCTCGCCACGGTGCTATTAAGCCCCACCGCGCAGGAAACCCCAGCCCCACGAAAAATGCATCGTCGCCAGAACCGCAGGTAGCCGAACCCAGGCGGAGAATGGAAGGCCACGGCCTGCGACGACCGAGCCACCGACGATCAGAGCGAGGTAACCCGTCGGTGCAAGCCAGCCGAGTGCAAGCCAGGACGGACCGCCCAGAGCGCCGACCAGACCCATGACCGTCCCGACACCCGCCCCAGACACAGCCAGGGGCGCGGCCAGATACCTAGCCGACAGAGTGTCAGGGTGCCGGCGCACAACCTCACGGCGCCAACGTCCATACTCGAAATACTGCTTGGCCAGCGCCCGCACCGAACCCCGGGGACGGTAGGTCACCCGCATTCGTGGGGTGAACCACACGACGCCACCTGTCTCGCGAATTCGAAGATTCATCTCCCAGTCCTGGGCGCGAATCATCGTCTCGTCGTACCCATTCACCCGCTCGAGCGCACTGCGTCGAAAAGCGCCCAGGTACACCGTTGGAGCAGGCCCCTCCTGCCCTCCAACATGGAAGGACGCACCACCCACACCGAGTGGAGAGGTCATGGCGCGCGCCACGGCCTGCTCGAAGAGCGTGACCCCCTCGGCCGCCATGATTCCACCAACGTTGTCGGCACCTGTTCGTTCCAACGTCTCAACGGCAGTTGCAATGTAGTCAGATGGAACCTCGGCGTGACCATCACAGCGAACAACATACGAATAGTGAGATGCGGCGATCGCACTGTTGAGACCGGTAGGGGTGCGACCCGACGGGTTGTCCACCAAGATCACCCGGGCATCAGCGATTCGAAGTGCGTTGGCAACCTCATTGGTTGCATCTTGACTCGGGCCGAGGGCGAGTACCACCTCCAGCGGACCGTCGTACTGCTGGTTCAGCAGCCGGCGAACCGATGTGTCGAGGTACTTCTCCTCATTGAGAACCGGCATGACAATGGAGACCCCCGCGGAGGGGAGGTTTCGAACCCCCGGATCCTGCGAGTCCGAGCCGGCCTGGTCAGCATTCATCGGCCCTAGCGTAGGCGATCGAGCTCACCACGATCGTCACCAGATTCGGCCAGACACCGGCGTTGCGGCACCAATCTGAGCCCTGGTTCGTCGTACCTTGTGATGCAACAGAATATCCAGGCGAACGGACGTCCTTCCCCATGACCGAAACGCCCACAGTTCGTCGACGCTTGCGCGTCGCGGCAGCCGTGACCTCACTAGGCGTGCTTGTCACGAGTTCAGTCGGCTATGCCGCTGTCCAGCGATACTCCGGTGAAGTCAGTCTTGTTGATGCTGGCACTGCCGGTGGTGCCCTCAGCGATGGACAGCCACTGACCATGCTGGTTGTGGCAAGTGATGATCGATCCGGTCTGTCCCGTAAGGAGAAGAACACCCTCCACCTGGGCCATCAGGACTACGGCGCCCACACCGACACGATGCTGCTGGTGCACCTGTCTGGCGACGGTCAGCACATCACTGCGGTCTCTCTCCCCCGTGACACCCTCGCGACGATTCCGGACTGGACTGACTCAAGCGGTAAGCATCATGCAAGTGTCCATGCCAAGTTGAACGCCGCCTTCAGCCTCGGTGGTCCAAAACTGATGGTCCGTACCGTCGAAAATGCAACGGGTGTCACCATCGATCACTACGCAGAGATCAACTTTGCGGGATTCCTCCGGATGGTGGATGCCCTTGGCGGTGTCGAGGTCTGCCTTGCCAAACCCACCAAGGACAAGAACTCCGGACTCAATCTGCCTGCTGGACGACAGACGGTCAGTGGGGCGCAGGCTTTGGCATATGTGCGCGCCCGATACATCGACCCGAGCGCAGATATCGGACGTATGAAGCGGCAGCAGAAGTTCATCGGCGCAATGGCCAAGAAGGCACTGTCCGGATCAACACTGACCAATCCAGTCAAACTTGATGCATTCCTGTCAGCACTTGCCAGCAGCATCAAGACCGACAACGGCCTCGGGACCTCCCAGATGGTTGATCTGGTCGATCGGTTCAAAGGCATCAGCCCATCGTCGATCACCATGATGACCATCCCGATCGCTGGAGACCAGCGGGTCGCCGGCCTTGGTGACGTCCTCACCTGGGACCAGACTCGGGCGCACCAGATATTCCAGAGCATGTCTGCGGATCAGCCCATCGGTGGGCAGCCATCTGCGGCTCCATCAGCACAGGTGACAGTGGCCCCTTCATCGATCTCAGTGCATGTGCTCAACGGAACGTCTAAGACGGGACTGGCCGGTATGGCTGCCAACGCCCTGACAAGTGCAGGCTTCGTCATGGCTGCACCCCCGGGCAACGCAACAGCTCCCATCGGTGTGAACACCGTGATCAAGTACGACCCGCGATTCTCCGAGTCGATCAAAACCGTTGCCGCGGCGCTCCCGGGAGCAACGACAGTTCCAGTAACCGGGTTCGGTCGAACCTTCGAGATCACTGTTGGTACAGGCTTCCAGGGCATCTCACCCGTTCACGTGACGGCATCGACCCCGAAGAATCCCTCGTCAGCCTCCCTACCCGTTCACACGCGGACAGCCGCTGACGATCTCTGCGGCTGAGCGTCTTGAGTCGAGTCCCGACCGAATGCGAGGGACAATGGACGAATGTGAGCACATCGCTGACTGTCCTATGAGGGTGGATCGATGACGATACCCAGCGACTGGTGGCACCTAGGGGTGTCCATCGCTGTTGGCCTGCTCGTCGGGCTCGAGCGAGAGCGCTCTGGACATCCATCCTTCGGTGCCCGAACCTTCGGGATTGCTGGACTCATCGGCGGCATAAGCGCCGCGATCTCACCTATCGTCGCGGCGGGTGCACTGCTCACGGCAGGGGTCATCGGCGCATCTGCGCGCCTGAGGGACGAGAACTCGGATGTGGGCACCACGACAGAGATCGCACTCGCGGCAGTCATCTGTATGGGTGCACTCAGTTGGACATCACCCGCACTTGCGGTTGGCGCCGCAGTTGCAATGCTGACCCTGCTGTGGGCAAAGAAGCCGATCCGTCACCTCGCCGAGGACCTGATAACCGATAGTGATGAACGCGATGCCCTTATCTTCTTCGTTGCGGCATTCATCATCCTTCCACTGCTTCCCGATACTGATCTCGGACCGTTCGGAGCACTGAATCCACATCGGATCTGGACGATCGTCGTACTGCTCACAGCCACCGGATGGGTTGGATACATCGCCTCCAGAATCCTTGGCCCCAGGCGCGGGCTGGCCATCACCGGTCTGGCAGGAGGCTTCGTCTCCGGCTCAGCCACGACCGCCGCTATGGCACATCGTGCCAAGGATCATCAGGTAGAGAACGACGCTCTCGCTGCCGCTGTACTCGCAAGCCTGTCATCCCTGCTTCTGCTGAGCAGTATCTGCTGGTTCGTTTCACCCGATGTCCTGCGTGCACTGCTCCCGTCAGTGATCGCAGGTGCGATCACCCTGCTGCTGATGGCAGGAGCTGCCATCCTTCGACACAGCCGAATCAGTGGTGTCTTCCATCCGGTGCCACCAGGAGTGAACAGGTTGAAGCGATCCAGCCGCGTGGAAGCACCAAGAGTTGAAACAGAGCCAGCGCAGACCGATCAGGAACCAACCGAGGAACCGATCACCCCGCGACCATTCGACCCGAAACCCGTTCTGCTCCTGACCACGGTTCTCACCTTGGCCCTGCTTCTGGGTCGTTGGGGAGCAGCCACCTTCGGCACGGCCGGAATCACCGCAGTATCAGCGCTGATCGGTCTTGCCGACTCACATGCAGCCGCCTTGGCAGCTGCGCAGCTGCAGGCTGCCGGAACTATCACAACACGGGCTGCGGTTATCGGGATCGGCGCTGCCCTTGGAGCCAACATGCTGGTGAAGATGCTGCTGGCTTTCGCGGCCGGCGGCCTGCGGGTGGGCGCACGATTCACGACCCTGATGATCCTGCCCGTCGTTACTTTCGCGGTATCCCTGTACCTCACCACCCGCTGAACGACCCGCCGATCGTAGGATCACGCCATGGCAATCCTGATCGACCCACCACAGTGGTGGAACCACCAGCGCTGGTGGGGGCACATGGTCAGTGACACCTCACTGGACGAGTTGCATGAGTTCGCCCGACTGCTGGGGATTCCAGAACGCGGCTTCGATCGAGACCACTACGACATCCCCGAGCAGTTTCAGCAGCGCGCCATCGAAGAGGGCGCTCAACTGGTGACCTCCCGGGAGCTGATGGAGCGGCTCATTGCATCTGGTCTGCGCAGACGCAAAATGGCTGCTCCGGCACCTGCTGAAAAGGGCCCGGTCAATCCCACAGGTGCCTGACGCCGATTTAGTGTCCGATCGACTTCCAGAAGGCGGCTGCAGATTTCGAAGGCTTGCCCGTCTTCGCCTCCTGACGATCCGCATTCATCATGAGCTGGGTCACCGCATTGACACCAAGCCAGCGGGCCGGTTCCGGCTCCCACTTCCGGGAGAGGCGATTTGCCCACGGGAGTCTGAGAAGTTCGGAGTCTCGCACGTCGAGGATCGCATCGCGCAACGTACGTCCAGCGATATTCGAGGTGGCCACCCCATCACCCACGTACCCACCTGCGATCGCGATACCCGTCGCCCGGTCGTACTTGACAGACGGCACCCAATCTCGGGGAATCCCGAGATTCCCACCCCACTCATGGGTGAACTCAAGGTCACTGAGCATGGGGAACATATCGGCGATGATGTCTCGCAGCATCTGGTGCACACGGGCATCCAGATCGAACTCCGGTCGGACAGTGGACGCGTAGTGGTACGGAGCACCGCGACCGCCGAACGCGATCCGTCCGTCCTGTGTGCGCTGCCCATAGATGCGAAGGTGCCGCTTGTCGGAGAACGTCTCACGATCTCGAAGACCGATGGCAGTCCACTGATCCTCGGTGAGGGGAGCCGTTCCGACCATGAGCGAATACATCGGGACGATGTCCCGCTGGGCGCCCGCGATCGACGGAGTGAAGCCCTCCGTTCCCCTGACGATCACATCAGCACGGACATCACCCCGGTCGGTTCTCACCAGATGCGGTTCGATCGCCGTTACGGTTGTCGTCTCGTGAATAGTGACACCATATGAACGCACCACCTGTGCCAAGCCGCGAACCAAATTCAGGGGTTGGACTACAGCACAGTTGGGGTTGAACGTGCCACCCATGGTTCGGGTGATGTTCACCAGATCAGCCGCCTGATCTGCAGTCAGAAGTCGCAGTTGCTCCTCACCGAAGCCCCAGTCACGCCAGCCCTGGACCTCCGCCTGCGTTCTTAGCCACTGAGCCTGATTTCGCGCTACTGATACATAGCCGCCCTGATGGAATCCACAGTCGATCCCCTCGAGTTCGGCGATACGACCGACCTCAACCACCGTCTCATTCATGGCGCGCTGCATGCGAATCGCCCCATCACGATCCGACAGCGAGGCCATCTTCCGAAGTGATGAGGGGAAGATCGCCGAGGCCCAGCCACCATTTCGTCCCGATGCTCCAAACCCGACCAGGTTCCGCTCCAGGACCATGATTCGCAGTGTTGGATCCGCCTTGATCAGGTAGTAGGCCGTCCACAGGCCGGTGTAGCCGCCCCCAACGATCACCACATCTGTGGAACCAGATCCTGGAAGTGGGACGGGCTCGCTCGCGGGCAGGTGGGCCGTGTCGCGCCACAGACTCGCGGGTCCCGCCAGTGGCGATGTGCTGAGATCACGCTGCTGCTGGGACCAGTCAGCTCGGGTTGTCATGACTCTCCTGCCTTCCAACGCCGGTTGACCCACGAGTCCGACGAGGTGATCTCCCACGAGATCGCGTGAGTCCCCTCGATCAGAAACAAGAGCGTGCCCTCCATCGCTGGATGTCCCGGCAGATACTCCTCATCCCTTGGATCGTCGTACTTGCCAGCGTAGGCAGATATGACAGCGGGATCGTCCAGAGCCAGATCGGACGAATGCGCCTCACCATGCAGGATCAGCACATCGTCACCACTTTCCAGGTGCGCCACCAATCGAGGATCCGCTTGCAGGTTACGCGTCCGAACTGCTGAAGCCTGCCCGTAGAAGTAGAGCCGTTCGTCGATGACTACACCCCACACCGGAACTGAGTGCGGGCCGCCCAGACCAGTGGTGGCAATCCACCAGTTTCGAGCACTGCCGAACCTTTCACAGATCTCGCGCCAGGTCAGGGTGGCCACAACTAGCGTCCAGCCGTCAATTCTCGAAGTGCTGAGAGAAGAGCCACTACGTCATCGGATGTGGTGTAGCGCACGACCCCCGCTCGCACCGCACCGCCGGTCGCACGCAACCCGAGTGCATCGATCAGTTCACAGGCGTAGTTGTCACCGTGCCACACAGCGATCTTCTTCGACGCGAGGTACTGGTCGACCTCCACTGGGGTGTGGCCAGCCACCGTGAAGATCACGGTAGGTGCCCGATCAGGGGTAACCGATGGCGCGTGCACAGTAACCCCGGAGATCTCGTGCAGACCTTCCTGTAGTTGGGCAAGCAGCCTGGTCTCTCGAGCAGCCTCTTCCTCCAACGGCGTCTCGAGCATGAACTCAGCCGCAGCGGTGATACCGGCGAGCAGTTCGATCTGCGGGGTACCGGTCTCCCAACGCGGCGGGCCGTCATAGTCGGCCGGCCGAACACGATAGGGCTCAACTTCACGAAGGAGGTTGTTTCGCACCACCAGAACACCGGCATGTGGCCCGTACCACTTGTATGGCGAGGTCGACAGGACATCGACACCCAGTTCAGCAACATTCGTCGGCAGATGCGGTACTCGCGCGACCCCGTCGACGAGGATGCGTGCACCCATTTCATGGGCGATCGCCGTTGCTCGGGCCAGATCAGGTGCATGTCCGGTCAGATTTGACGCCCCTGAGATTGCCACCCAGCGGGTGCGTCCATCTGCGCAAAGGCCCTTCAGCGGCTCGACGTCGAGGGTGCCGTCGACTGGGTCGACCTCCAGGAACTCCACCACGGCCCCAGCATCTCGCGCAGCCTGAAGCCACGGGCTGACGTTCGAGTCGTGGTCAAGCTGCGTGCAGACGATGCGATCGCCAGGCTCCCAATGACGGGACAGCGCGCGGGTGAACGCAAACATGAGGTTCGTTGTGCTGGGCCCAAAGACAACCTCGTCCGCATTCGCGCCGAGGAAGGTGGCTACCGTGGCGCGCGCCTTGGCAACCACCTGATCACTGGCCTTGGTGGCGGCGAACTCACCGCCAAGATTGGCCGGATTCGGGGAACGCATGTAGTCGGCGATTGCGTCAACGCAGGTGTCGACCGGCAGCGTGCCGGCCGGACCATCGAAGCGAACCCAGCCGTCGGAGAGTCCGGGGAACCGTGAGCGTACATCTGCAGTGGTCATGAGGAGATCCTGCCAGTACCTCGGGCATCGCACACCGTGGTGGGTCGTTTCTTCCCTTAGTCTTGAACAATGACCACGTCGACGGACCACCTAACCCCATCTCGCAGAGTCACCGTTATCGGTTGTGGCTATCTCGGAGCTGTTCACGCCGCTGCGATGGCTGAGATCGGACATGACGTCCTGGGTTTTGACGTGGACGCGGACAAGGTGGAGCTGCTGAACACGGGCCACACCCCGTTCTACGAGCCCGGTCTCGATGACCTGCTTGCACGCGCACTGGCTACTGGACGACTCCGGTTCACCACCTCCTATGAGGAGACGGCCGCATTCGGAGAGGTGCACTTCCTCTGTGTGGGCACCCCCCAGCAGAAGGGTTCCCCTGCCGCCGACCTCGTGTACGTCCGCAGTGCGATTGCAACCCTCGCACCCCATCTCACCGAACCATGTCTTGTGGTCGGCAAATCCACCGTGCCCGTCGGCACCGCAGAGTGGGTTCGCGATGAACTTCATAGGCTCTCTCCGGTCGGGTCGCAGGTGAGAGTTGCCTGGAACCCTGAGTTCCTTCGCGAGGGTTTTGCCGTCCAGGACACCCTCAACCCAGATCGACTCGTCATTGGTGTTGAAAGTGAGCGAGAGGAAGTCGAGCTTGCTGAGCTCTACGCTCCAATTCGCGCTCAGGGAATGCCCTGGGTAGTCGTGGATCTTGCCACCGCGCAGTTGGTGAAGAACGCGGCAAATGCCTTCCTGGCCACCAAGATCTCCTTCATCAATGCCATGGCCGAACTCTGTGAAGCAACAGGTGCAGATGTGGTGGCCCTTGCCGACGCCATCGGCCATGACGCGCGCATTGGCCGCCGATTCCTGCAGGCTGGGGTCGGGTTTGGCGGCGGCTGCCTGCCCAAGGACCTTCGTGGGTTCATGGCGCGAGCCGATGAACTCGGCGTCGATCAGGCCCTTGCATTCCTGCGCGATGTCGATGACATCAACATGCGTCGACGCCGGCGCGCCGTTGATGTGGCCATAGAGCTGCTCGGGGGATCCATCAATGGTGCAACGATCACGGTGCTCGGTGCGGCGTTCAAGCCCGATAGCGACGACATCCGAGACTCACCAGCACTTGATGTGGCAACGTCCCTTCATGACATCGGCGCCACAGTGAGAGTCACCGACCCGAAGGCACTCGACAACGCCCGGCGTACCCGGCCGGGGCTCACCTACATCGAGGATGTTCGTGAGGCTGTCACTGGAGCCGACGTCCTGCTGCACCTCACCGAGTGGCGCGAGTATCGCGAGTTGGATCCTCATGAGATCGGCCAGCTCGTTGCCCAACGAAACATCCTGGATGGACGTAACGCCCTGGATGCACCGCGCTGGCAGGAGGCCGGCTGGGACATCCGCGCATTGGGTCGCCCATCCCTGGGACAACGCCCGACTGCGTCCTGAATTGGACTAGAGTCCGATACATGGCTGAGACCGCAGACCTGTACGGCGACACCGACACCCGACGCCGACTCCTGCGCGATACCGAGATCTGGGCCGTGGTGGGTCTGTCTACCAACGCCCAGCGCCCCGCCTTTGGAGTCTCCAGATTCCTACAGGCCCATGGGAAGCGGATCGTGCCAATTCATCCGTCGGCGGTAACCGTTCATGGTGAGAAGGGATACCCGACTCTGGCTGACGCCCTCTTCGAGATCGGTCACGTTGACGTGGTTGACATCTTCGTCAACTCGGCCCAAGCCGGAGAGGTCGTCGACCAAGCCATTGCCATCGGAGCCTCTGCTGTATGGATGCAACTTGGGGTGGTGGATGAGTCTGCTGCCAGAAGGGCGCAGGACGCAGGGCTGGCAACAGTGATGAACCATTGCCCCGCCATCGAGTGGCCGAAGCTGATCGGCTGAACCACTACTCAGTGGCAGCCAATTTGTCTTTCAGCGAGTCCCCCTTATCGCGGGCACTCTGGTTGAGACTCACCTGAAAAGCATCCATCTGCGCGCGAAGTTGATTTCCGCGCTCATCATCACCCGCCGAAAGAATCCGGACGGCGAGCAGTCCAGCGTTACGGGCATTGCCCACCGCGACACAGGCCACCGGAACACCTGCCGGCATCTGGGCGATCGACAGCAGTGAGTCCAGACCGTCCAGATGTGTGAGGGGCACCGGAACTCCGATCACCGGCAGAGGTGTGAGCGCTGCCAGCATTCCCGGAAGGTGAGCAGCTCCACCAGCGCCCGCGATGATCACACGCAGACCGCGCTCGACAGCAGAGCGCCCGTACTCGACCATCTCATCGGGCATTCGGTGGGCAGAGACGACCCCCGCCTCGTATGGAACATCAAACTCATCAAGGGCCTTGGCGGCTGCCTCCATCGTCGGCCAGTCGGAGTCCGAGCCCATGACTATTCCCACCAGAGGATTGGCCGATCCTGCGACCCGGTCACTCATCGATTACTCCCGTGAAGTAGTCGGCTGCATGGTGAGCGCGCACCAGCAGGTCCTGCACGTCGTCACCGACAACAGTGACGTGCCCGTTCTTTCGGCCTGGGCGGACATCCTTACCGTACAGGTGAACCTTGAGGCCTGGATCGCGTGCCATCGTGTGTAGGTAGGGGTGGTACATATCCGGCTTGTCCCCGCCGAGCACATTCACCATCACAGCACATGGAGCAATAAGTCCGGGATTCCCCAGTGGAAGGTCCAGAACAGCCCGCAGGTGATTCTCGAACTGCGAGGTAACCGCACCGTCTATCGTCCAGTGACCTGAGTTGTGCGGCCGCATAGCCAGTTCGTTGATGAGCACTCGCCCATCTCTCGTCTGGAACAGCTCGACGGCCAACATGCCGACCACGCCCAAGTCACCTGCAACAGATAGGGCGATGGCTTGCGCCTCAACCGCGCGCTCATCATCCAGTTCAGGAGCTGGCGCGACAACTTCAGTGCAGATGCCATCTGTCTGAACTGTTCGAACAACTGGGTATGCCACCGCCTGCCCATGGGGACTCCGGGCGACCTGTGCCGAAAGCTCGCACACGAAGTCGACCCGCTCCTCCAGGAGCCATCTGACATCAGGGGCGAGTGTCGTCGACTCAAACAGTTCGGCGAAGGCTGCCGGATCATCAACGACCCACACACCACGACCGTCATAGCCACCACGCGAGGTCTTGGCGATGATCGGCCAGCCGATCCGATCTCCAAAGGTTTCCGCATCCTGGACCGAGGTGGCCACGGCCCAGGCCGGGCAGGGAAGTCCAGCGGCGGTAAGTGCCTCGCGCATCACAATCTTGTCTTGAGCATGGGCAAGTGCGGCAGCACCTGGACGCACCAGATATCCCCGACCCTCAAGCTCGTGGAGGATATGTGCCGGCACATGCTCGTGGTCGAAGGTGATCACGTCACAGCCGTCGGCGAAGGCCAGCACATCCTCCAGCACATCGTGGTGACCGAGCCTCACATCCCGCACAACCTGTGCCGCACTCTCCTGCATCGAGGTGGCCAGGACTCGAAGTCCGATTCCCAGAGCGATCGCCGGCTGCTGCATCATTCGCGCCAATTGCCCGCCGCCGATAACACCGACGATGGGAAACCCGGGAGCCACATGGGCCTGTGCGCTGGTCACGACGAAAGACTAGTGGCTCTTCGTCGATCGTTATTGGTCAGCCATCCGGTTGGCTACATCAAGCCGTACCTCACAGGGAAAATCCATGTTGGCCGGGCAGGATGGACTCGTGGACGACGCCAATACCCAAATCAGATCGGTAGGATCCATGATTATGTCCGAACCGGTCAGCGAGTCGAGCGCCACGCGCTCGATCTGGCGTGCCGGCTACGCCAAGATCGAACATCTCGTCCACGAGGCCGCCAAGTTTGGAGTTGTCGGCCTCATTGCCTTGGTGTTCGACATCGGCCTGTTCAATCTCCTGCGCTTCTACGGCGGGGAAGGGCCCATGTACGACAAGCCCATCACGGCCAAGGTGATCAGCGTGGCTGTTGCTACAACGGTCGCCTACTTCGGCAATAGGTACTGGACGTTCCGCGATCGAGGTAGGACGAGTTTCGGCCGCGAATACGTACTGTTCTTCGTTCTCAACGGCGTGGGCATGCTGATTGCCATCACCTGCCTGTGGGTATCGCACTACCTGCTCAAGTTCACCGGTCCGATAGCGGACAACATCAGTGCAAACGTGATCGGACTTGGGCTTGGCACGATCTTTCGCTTCTGGTCGTATCGCAAGTGGGTCTTCCCCGACGACGCGCAAGCAGCCGAGGACGAAACGATCGCAACGATCGTCTAGCCCGCTCGTCAGTGCCGCAGAGCCAGCGCGACACCACATCGCAAGGTGTTAAGGAATGGCGACATCGAGTAGGTCAGAGAGTCAGCTGGAATCTCCAGGAGCCACCGAACCCCGTGCTCATCCGTACCGCCGGTCATCATCAGCTCGGTCACCCCAATTGAGGACATGAGCCCGGTTTCCGCCGGATCGCTGGTGATGTCGTCGGAAGAGACAAGGAACACCTCACCATCGATGGCTCGCAGCGTGAGCGGGAAGTCGGCAAGTACGTACGAATCTGGCAGGTTTTCGTCAGGAACTCTCGCAGCCCCGTACGCATTGATAGAAATCACCTCGGATCCGGCATCCGCACGGGAGAGCCACCACGTGGCGGAGTTGACCACAACTGACGTCTCCTGCGCCACCATCGTCATTCGCTCACGCGGTGAGGCGTCAGACATCTCATCAAGTCGACTGCACAGGTGGTCCAAAAGTGCCTGCGGACTTCGTGGAATGCGACCGCGATTCTTGCGCCGTTCTGTCTCATGGGCTGCGAGCTCGTCGGGGTCGACATCCTCACCGGTCGGCCGTGCCAGAACTGGAATGGTGGACCGGCTGCGCTTGGCTCGGGACTGAGCCGCATCAGCGGCCATCATCAGATGCTTGCGATTGAGCATGGGACCCTGAAGATCCGTTGACGTTGCCACACCGATGGCCGCTCCATCGGAGATGCCGCTCTGAGCCAACTCGGAAAGTCGCGCAGCCAGAGCAATGACAGCTCCGCGGTCCAGACCACAGGAAAGCAGGGCAAACTCATCGCCCCCGAGACGCGCAGCGAGGGTACCGGGCTG
The DNA here is from genome assembly GCA_963978055.1 of uncultured bacterium. GTDB lineage: Bacteria > Actinomycetota > Actinomycetes > S36-B12 > CAIYMF01 > Longivirga. Next base: position 89,988 of record CAXBQZ010000001.1, on the reverse strand, counting down.
GGTCGACGCGGTGTGGGCGAGGAACCGCCCAAACTCACGAAGGGCGTTATCGCCCACATCGTGTCCGAAGTCGTCATTGAGGCGCTTCAAACCGTTCATGTCGGCGATGATCAGGCCGACCATCGTTCCGTCCTGGTGACACTGGTCCATGGCCCGATCGAGTTCTTGTTCAAACAGCCGTCGATTGGCGATACCCGTGAGCTCATCGGTGAAGGCGTATCGTTCGATACGCGCAAAATGCTCTGCCTGTGCGACTCCACCTGAGATCTGTCCGACGACCAGGCGGCCGTAGCTCACGTCCTCCTGAGTGAAGTCCGGCTGCTCGGCCGTTCGAGTCGCCCAGAACTCCCCCCAGATGCGTCCCTCAAACATTACCGGCAGGACCAGGCAGGACTGCTTGCTCTCAAATGCCAGGAGTTGCTGGGTGAAATCATCGGGGTCTACCTGACCCCGAACCTGAACATATGCGTGGCCTTCATCGAACATCCGCCGAGCCATCGGATGCTCCGCGAGGTAGTACACCTCATCTACTGGCGATGGCTGCTCATGTGGACCCAGATCGCCATAGTTGACGAGGGTGCGCATGCGGCCGTACTCCGGCTCAAATTTCGAGAGTGAAACGGTGGCAGCGCCCAGCGCACTGCGTGACTCATCAGCGATGATGGTGAGCAGTTCACGATATGACTGGGCTGCGGAGATCAGTCCGATGAGTTCGCCGAGAGCGTGGAGCCTGACCTTGGACTCATCGACCGAATGGTCGACCGTCAGATCCGAGTGTTCCACGATGATGTCCCCCGAAGTCTTGATCACCCGGTCATTATTCAGTGGCAGCATCCGCTGTTGCTCGTTGAATGCAGAATATGTTGTCATACACAGGCAATCCACAGGAGGAATTTCCGCGTGGAGGGCGAATGTCCGACAAATGCGATGTTAGCGCTAGTGCCCCGACTGAGCTGGACCTTCGTCCGACGGATTCACGTCCTGTCCGGGGTTTGCAAACTGGCTTCGACGCCGTTCGTCATCGAGCTCCCGCAGCCGGGAGATCTCACTTTGAATCAGTTCAACATCGGGTACATCCTTGATCACCAGCTCCCCCTTGGTACCCGCTGATTCGACGTACAGGGTCCCGGAATTCAAGAACCGCTCCAGTGGTCGGTGCATAAACGAGACATCATTGATGCGAGACAGCGGCATATCACGCCCACGACGCACGATCAGCCCGGAGCGCACGATGATCCGACGATCAGTGAAAACGTAGTTCGTGGTCATCCATCGCAGGAACGGACCCACCGAGAACCAGAGGATCAGCAACAGCATGCCAACCCCAATGATCATGCGGCCCTGTGAGTTATCGATCATCGCAAGGAGATAGAAACCTACGAAGATGATCAGGAGGAACAGGAGTGCTGGAACCACGAGCCCACGCCAGTGCGGTCGCATATCGTGAACGACGACTTCACCCTCGGTCAGCAGATTCTTGGGATATGACATGGCACTAGCGTGTCACACCATCGCCTGGGTGGAGGACTCGTCAGCCATGTGAATGCAGATGAACAATGTCTCCAGCAGTCACGATGACCCTTTCACCGTCGCTCGGCTCGATGATCAGACCACCGCTGAGATCCACATCGACCGCCCTACCCACCACATGGTCACCACCAGGACGCTCAGCCCGAACCACATGGCCCAGAGTCGAGCACACATCTCGGTAACGGTCGAGCAGACCTGTATGCACGACATCCCCGGCCGCTGCGTCCCACAACTCGACAATGGCCCCTACTCGCACGAGTATCTGAGCCACCAGGAACTCTCGCTCAACATTGCAACCTTCCAAACGGAATGACGTGGCCAGCGGTGTGGGAAGTTCGTCTGCAGCAAGATCGGTATTGAGGCCGATTCCGATGACGGCAGCACTTGCGAACCGCTCAGTATCTGTGTCGACCCTCTCGACGAGGATCCCGCCCAGTTTCCGTGCTGGCGCGGTCGACTCCCCTGCGTCCAGCCCATCCTCGGTGATGACAACAATGTCATTGGGCCACTTGAGGACCGCACCGAGTCCAGCATCGGTACAGGCCTGCGTCACTGCGATTCCCGCCAGCAGTGGGAGCCATCCCCAGTGAGCAAGGGGTGCAGTTGGTCGCACGGCAATGGACATCGTGATCCCTGCACCGACGGGTGAACTCCAGACGCGATCCAGCCGACCTCGTCCAGCCACTTGCTCATGTGCCAAAACCGTGAAGCCTGCCGGTGCACCCTCGCGAATCTGATCAGCCACATCGACATTGGTGGAGCCCGTGGAGTCCACCACAACCACCGGACCAGAGCCAGACCCGCCGAGACCCTCCAAATACGTCAGAAACAGGTTGTCGTCCCAGCGACGTAGATCACTTCGGTCCTGTGCGCGCTCGCTCTCCACGTCGATAAGGTAGGACGCCTAGGGGTCTTTTACCTAGCTGTCAGCGCACAGCGCGATTGATCTTGATACAAGTGGAGGCCTGAGATGAGTGCTGCCGCGGACAACGAACCTGTCACCGATCCACGCACGACCGCCGGCAAACTGGCGCTGTTCGAGCAGCGACGAGAGGCCGCCGAGCATGCCGGAAGTGCGGCATCGGTCGAGAAGCAGCATGCCAGGGGCAAGGGCACGGCTCGCGAGCGCATAACGATGCTGCTTGATGAGGGATCCTTCGTCGAACTCGACTCGCTGGCCCGCCATCGCTCCATCGCATTCGATCTGCCGGAGCACCGTCCCTATGGTGACGGTGTCGTGACAGGCTACGGAACCATCGACGGACGTCCCGTCTGCGTGTTCGCGCAGGACTTCACCATCTTTGGTGGAAGCCTCGGCGAGGTGTTCGGCGAGAAGATCGTCAAGGTCATGGATCTGGCCATGAAGACTGGTTGTCCCGTAATCGGCATCAACGACTCCGGCGGCGCCAGGATTCAGGAGGGGGTTGTCTCCCTCGGCCTCTACGGTGAGATCTTCCGACGCAATGTCCAGGCATCAGGTGTGATCCCGCAGATTTCCCTGATCATGGGCCCGTGTGCCGGTGGAGCGGTGTACTCACCCGCCATCACCGATTTCACCATCATGGTCGACAAGACCTCACACATGTTCATCACTGGTCCCGATGTCATCAAGACCGTGACGGGTGAAGACGTCGGGTTCGATGAGCTCGGTGGGGCGCGCACCCACAACAGCAAGAGTGGGGTGGCACATGCCATGGGCGGTGACGAGCAGGAGGCGATCGACTTCGTCAAGGCCCTCCTGGCCTTCCTGCCGAGCAACAACCTGGATGAACTTCCCACCTTTGAGGTCGAGGCCGATCTCAATGAGAACGAATCGGACCTGGCACTCAACACACTGATTCCAGACTCTCCGAATCAGCCCTACGACATGCACACGGTGATCGAATCCATCATCGATGATCAGGACTTCCTTGAGATCCAGCCGCTGTGGGCTCCAAACATGATCATCGGCTTCGGTCGCGTTGAAGGCCGGCCAGTGGGCGTGGTGGCCAACCAGCCGATGCAATTTGCCGGCACGCTCGACATCGAGGCCTCGGAAAAGGCAGCGCGGTTTGTGCGCACCTGCGATGCATTCAACATCCCCGTACTCACATTCGTCGACGTGCCAGGCTTTCTACCCGGCACCGATCAGGAGTGGAACGGCATCATTCGTCGCGGTGCAAAGCTGATCTACGCGTACGCGGAAGCCACCGTTCCGCTGGTCACCGTGATCACCAGGAAGGCCTACGGAGGTGCCTACGACGTCATGGGCTCCAAGCATCTGGGCGCGGACATCAACCTGGCCTGGCCCAGCGCGCAGATCGCTGTGATGGGCGCGCAGGGCGCGGTGAACATTCTCTACCGCCGCGATCTGGCGGCCGCCCCGGATCCAGATGCCAAGCGCAGCGAACTCATCGAGGAATACGAGCAGACGCTGGCGAATCCCTACATCGCCGCCGAGCGCGGATATGTCGACGCTGTTATTCGTCCTAGCGAGACCCGCGGTCAGGTCACGCGAGCGCTTCGGGCACTGCGAACGAAAAGAGCGAGCCTGCCACCGAAGAAGCACGGGAACATCCCGCTATGAACCAGCCGAACCTTCGCATTGTCCGCGGAACACCGACGCAGGAGGAACTCGCTGCTCTGGTGGCAGTCCTTGCGGCCGCTTCATCGTCAACTGCGCAGACTCCGCGGGCCCCACGGTCATCATGGTCGTCACCGGATCGACTCGTTCGGGCGCCGTTGCACCCGGGCAACTGGTCATCATCCATGGCACCGCGGTAGCACATGACTCAACTAGCACCGGTTGGGCCGTCAGCCCTTGATGGTCGCCCCAGGCTGATCCTCGCCTCGGCCTCACCTGCCCGACTTACCCTCTTGCGCTCAGCTGGTCTTGCGCCGGAAGTACGAGTGAGCCATGTCGACGAGGAGGCACTACAGGCCGCCTTGGAGAGCGCAGGACGGGTCGAGCCCCGTGCAATCGCCCAGTATCTGGCCCTTCACAAGGCGCAGGTGATTGCGGACGAGGTTCGACCGGAGTACTCGAGCGACACGCCTACACTGATCGTCGGCTGCGACTCTGTGCTGGACTTCGAGGGTGAGGCACTTGGCAAGCCTGTGGATGCCGCCGATGCGATCAATCGCTGGCGAAGTATGCGTGGACGGATGGGGCAGTTGTGCACCGGGCACGCCCTCATCCTGCTGGGTCCATCACCCGATGAGGATGTGCTCGTTCAGTCCCTCGGCGCGACCTTCGTTCAGTTCGCAGCCATCGACGACGACACGATCACCGCGTACGTCAACACCGGTGAACCGCTCCGCGTTGCTGGTGGATGCACCCTGGACGGCATCGGTGGCCCCTTCATCGAGTTCATCGAAGGTGACTGGTCGAACGTGGTTGGGCTCTCCCTGCCGCTGATGCGCCATCTGGTCAGCGAACTGGGGATTGCGTGGACTGACCTCTGGGCCCGACCCTGATCTCCTTGAAATCCATTACCGAGCGCGAAGAGAAGACCATGACACGTATCGGCGTCACCATCGACTGCAACGACCTGACCACGATGACGAACTTCTGGTGCGCAGCGCTCGGCTACCGCATGGGGGGACTCGACGCCCAGTACCAGTGGATTGAGGATCCCGATAGTGAAGGTCTGGGCATCATCCTTCAACGGGTTCCAGAGCCCCGACAGGGTAAGAACCGGCTCCACCTTGACCTCTACGCCAACGACATCGAGCATGAGGCGGATCGGCTCCTGGCACTGGGTGCTCGACGCATCGACCCGGTCCCCATCGAGGAGGCCGGCAATCGGTGGATCCGAATTGCCGACCCGGAGGGAAATGAATTCTGCGTCGTTCAGGCAAACTAGAACGCAGGTCTACCAAGTCGCGGCTGTGGTGGTTCTGCGATTCCCGCAGGTGAATGTGAGTATTCCCACGGGGCGGAATCGACCCCGCGATACCCGAATGTGCGGGATTCTGGCACCCTACTGACACGGGACTCACACAGGTGGTTGAGTTCACGCTCTGATCTGAGTTTGGAATCTAGACGAGGAGTCGCACCCCATGGCAATCTCGAAGGTGCTCATCGCCAACCGCGGTGAGATTGCGATCAGGGTTGCTCGAGCCTGTCGTGATGCCGGACTCACCAGTGTGGCCGTCTACGCAGATCCCGATCGCGACTCGCTCCACGTCAAGGCTGCCGATGAGGCCTACGCCCTGAACGGTTCCACCGCTGCTGAGACCTACCTGGTGATCGACAAGTTGATCGAGGTCGCGCGCACCAGCGGAGCAGACGCCGTGCATCCCGGATACGGATTCCTGTCAGAGAATGCTGATTTCGCCCAGGCTGTAATCGATGCCGGTCTGACGTGGATCGGACCTCCCCCAGACGCGATCCGGTCCCTTGGTGACAAGGTCAGCGCCCGTCATATCGCCCAGCGGGCCGGAGCCCCCCAGGTTGAGGGAACACCAGATCCGGTCACCTCTGCCGATGAGATCGTCGAGTTCGCTTCCACCCACGGCCTTCCGATCGCCATCAAGGCGGCCTTCGGTGGTGGGGGCCGCGGACTCAAGGTGGCCCGCACGCTTGAGGAGATTCCTGAGCTGTACGACTCGGCAGTGCGCGAAGCCGTGGCGGCATTCGGACGCGGTGAATGTTTTGTTGAGCGCTACCTCGATCACCCCCGTCATGTGGAGACGCAGGTTCTGGCCGATCAGCACGGCAACGTCGTGGTGGTCTCCACTCGTGACTGCTCCCTGCAGCGTCGACACCAGAAGCTGGTTGAGGAGGCGCCCGCTCCGTACCTGTCGGATGCTCAACTTGAGGAGCTCTACCGGGCGTCCAAGGCGATCATCCGTGAGGCCGGCTACTACGGTGCAGGAACCTGTGAGTTCCTGGTTGGTATCGATGGCACGATTTCCTTCCTCGAGGTAAACACCAGACTTCAGGTGGAACATCCGGTTTCGGAGGAGGTCACTGGACTCGACCTCGTTCGCGAGCAGTTCCGAATCGCGAATGGCGAGGAACTTGGTTTCGAGGATCCAGAGATTCGGGGCCATTCCATCGAGTTCCGGATCAACGGAGAGGACCCTGGCCGCTCATTCCTGCCAGCTCCGGGAGTGCTCTCGGTCTGGAATCCTCCATCTGGTCCAGGTGTCCGCCTCGATGCAGGTTTCACCACCGGTGATGTGATCGGCGGCAACTTCGATTCACTGCTGGCCAAACTGATTGTCACCGGACGCACGCGGCAGGAGGCACTTGAGCGCTCGCGTCGTGCTCTGGACGAGTTCGAGATTGACGGAATCGCGACCGCCCTGACCTTCCATCGCGCCGTCGTGCGTGAACCGGATTTCGCAACTGATGACGAAACTCCATTCAAGGTTCACACCCGCTGGATCGAGACCGAGTTCGTCAACAACATCCCTCCGTACTCCGGAGCCTCGGCAGAGGTTGAGGAGCCGCAGGCCCGTCAATCGCTCACCGTTGAGGTCGGCGGTAAGAGGCTGGAGGTTGTACTTCCAGGAAACCTCAGCATCGGTAGTTCGGCGTCGTCCGGCCCCAAGGCTCCCACCCGCAAGGCCAAGAAGGCTGGAGGTGCCGCCTCCGGTGATGCGGTGGCTGCGCCGATGCAGGGCACGATCGTCAAGGTGGCCGTTGCCGAAGGCCAGACGGTTGCTGCAGGTGACCTCGTTGTGGTGCTCGAGGCCATGAAGATGGAGCAGCCCCTCAACGCCCACAAGGCGGGGACCGTGACCAGCCTCACCGCTGAGGTTGGCTCCACCGTGCCAAGTGGAACGGTGCTGCTGGAGATCAAGGACTGACGTCCGATCCGCCGACTGGCGGCCACCCTGCATGCTTTACCGCCAATCGTGGGTAAAGATGGGGACATGGGATTTGCATCGCGCTCGACAGGGTCCGCCCGAGGCTGGCGTGCAGTTCTGGCTGCTCTCAGTTTGATGACTCTCGCGCTGGTCTTCTTCGTCGCACCCGGCGCCTCAGCGGACACCACCGTGTCAGACGCGGCGACCGCGCTGCGCCAGGGTGAGTCCGTCTTCGTCGCACCCGATGCGAACCCAACCATCTCCTCGAGTGAGGCCGATGCCCTACGGGCACGCATCGCCAAGATTGATCATCCGTACTTCGTGGCCATCCTGCCGGCTTCAGCCATGGTCAATGGCGACCCATCCTCGACCCTGCGAGAGCTTCGACAGGAGGTTGGGCTCAGTGGCACGTATGCCATCGTCGTAGGCCCGTCCTTCCGCGCTGGCGATACGTCTGTGGCCGTGAGCGATCTGGCCACCGAGGCTTTCCGCAAGCACGCCAACGACGGTGTCTATGCCGTACTTGACTCCTTTATCGCCAGCTCAGGCAAGCGCATCACTGGCCAGACCGGTGATTCCACGAGTATCTGGCCGAGCCTCCTGCTGTTCGGAGGGCTCGGTGCGGCGACCTTGGGCGGCCTCGTCTGGTTCCGAGGTCGCAAACGCAAGGAGACCCAGGCTCAGCTCGAGGCTGTACGCACAGTGGTTGACGAGGATGTAACCCAGTACGGCGAAGAGGTCATGAAGCTTGACGTCAACGATCCACGGCTGAGTGATGAGGGCAGATCACATGCGCAGAATGCACTGGATCTGTATGACAAAGCCAAGAAATCTGCTGATGAGATGACCTCTCCTGATCAGGCGGCACGGGTCACCACAGTTCTTGAGGACGGCCGCTACTCGCTGGCGTGCGTCACAGCCCAACTCACCGGTCAGAAGATGCCGGAGCGTCGACCACCATGTTTCGTCGATCCACGTCATGGTCCCAGCACCGAAGACATCATGTGGGCACCAGATGGTGGCACGGCTCGCGCCATTCCTGTGTGTGCGGCCTGCTCCGTGCAGCTGCAGGCGGGGTTGATGCCCCAGGCGCGTGAAGTCAACGTCGGCGGGCAGATGGTGCCCTACTGGCGCGGTGGACCGATGTACGGCCCTTACGTAGGTGGCTACTACGCCTACAGCGGCATGGACATCATGTCGACCATCTTCATGGGTTCGATGCTCGGCAATATGTTCGGCGGTGGCTACTACGGACCGATGAATGGCGGCTGGGGTGGCTCTGACTACGGCAACAGTGGTGGCTTCGGGTCAGGTGGATTCACCGGTGGCGGCGGCGACTTCGGTGGTGGCGGAGGATTCGACTTCGGTGGTGGTGGAGGTTTTGGCGGCGGCGACTTCGGTGGCGGTGGCGGCGACTTCTAGAGTCCGCACCCTGCTGCCGCGGGCCTAGAGTCGCTGCTGATGCAGCTGGCGAGCCGCCTCAGCAACCGAACCCGTCAACGACGGGTACACCGCAAACGTGCCGGCTATGTGATCCACCGAAAGCCGCTGCTCAACTGCCATGGAGATCGGGAAGATCAGCTCACTGGCTCGTGGGGCCACAACCACTCCGCCGACCACCATCCCCGAGCCGGTGCGGCAGTGAAGTTTGACGAAGCCGTCGTGAATCCCTTGCATCTTTGCGCGGGCGTTCGTCGACAGTGGCATCTTGACGGTGTGGACGTCCATTCCCTGTTCGACAATCTGCTGCTGAGTAACGCCGACCGTGGCAATCTCCGGGTCGGTGAAGACATTGCTTGCCACAGAGTCCAGATGAAGGGGCATTACCGCCTCACCGAGATGATGCATCATGGCGATCCGACCCTGGGCAGCGGCAACAGAGGCGAGCATCAGGACACCCGTAACATCACCGGCCGCGTAGACACCGCGGGCGGACGTTCGCGAGACGCGGTCGGCGATAATGTAGCCCATCTCATTCAAGGCCACACCGGCCTCGAGTAGACCCATCTTCTGGGTGTTGGGCACTGATCCAACGGCCATCAGACAGTGGCTGCCCTCGATCCTGCGTCCATCGGTCAGGGTGACGACAACACCATCCCCCTGACGGGTGACCGATTGAGCCCGTGACCGGTTCAGAAGATTCATGCCCCGACGAAGGAAGACGTCCTCCAGCACCTGGGCGGCATCGGCATCCTCACCCGGCAGAACCCGATCACGGGAGGAGACCAGTGAGACCTTAGACCCCAGGGAGGTGTAGGCAGAGGCGAACTCAGCCCCGGTGACACCTGAACCGACCACGATCATGTGTTCAGGGACCGAGGTGATGTTGTACAGCTGATCCCACGTCAGGATGCGCTCGCCATCGGGTTCAGCATCAGCGACCACGCGAGGGCGGGCTCCGGTGGCAATCAGGACGACGTCAGCTTCAATGGCCTCGGAGCCTCCCTGCACGAGATCAGCCACGACCACCGACGGCCCGGCCAGCCGGCCGCGAGCTCGAACGATTCGGACACCGATCGACTCCAACTGGCTGCTCAAGTCCGCAGACTGTGCGGATGCCAGATCTCGTACACGCCCGTTGACGACGCCAAGATCGACGCTCACGACACCGGGGGTAGGCTCGCCACCGGCAACCCGAACCCCCAGCTGACCACTGGACTCGGACACCGTCATCAACTCCGCGGTGGCGATCAGCGTCTTACTGGGCACGCAGTCGGTGAGAACAGCCGAACCACCCAGGCCCAGCTCCTCAAGGATCGTGACACTCGCACCGGCTCTCGCGGCCGTAAATGCCGCCTCATAGCCACCGGGTCCACCACCAATAATCACCACACGCGTCATAGACGTATTCTTGCGTATCGCTTGTCGGTAGTCTCAGCCTGTGACCCTTTATGCGGCATACGCGAGCAATCTGGATCCACTTCAGATGTCTCTACGCGCCCCTCACTCCCCGGTCGCCAGCACCGGCTGGCTGTCCGGTTGGCGGTTGACGTTTGGTGGCGAAGACCGCGGCTGGGAGGGCTCACTCGCCACTGTGGTTGAAGATCCCGATTGTCAGGTCTTCGTTGCTCTGTATGACATTGCCCCTCATGATGAGGCCCAGCTCGATGGCTGGGAGGGTGCAGAACTGGATATCTACGTCAAGATCAAAGTCCGCGTGGCAACGCTCGAAGGTGATGTAACAGCCTGGCTGTACGTCCTTGATGACTACGAGGGTGGGCTTCCGAGTGCGCGCTACCTGGGCATCATCGCCGACGCCGCAGAGGCAGCAGGGGCCCCCGTCGATTACGTAGCAGAGCTTCGCTCACGTCCATGCCGAAGTATCGGATAGCCGGGCGTCGACGCCCCTGCCGCTGTGGTGAACTGACATGACCGAGATGAACGAACCAGAGTTCGAGAATGCACGACTGGCAGCAGAGGCCATCGGTGACGGCTCGGGCATCACCAGTCATGACATCGCCATCGTGCTGGGCTCAGGCTGGGCCGGGGCAGCCGAGGCTCTCGGTCCAACAACCTGGGAGCTCCCCACCGACGAGCTGCCACACTTTGCGAGGTCTTCGGTACCGGGGCACGGCGGCCGGGTCGGCAGTGTCAGCCGTGGCGATCACAAACTGCTGCTCTTCATGGGGCGAACCCACCTCTACGAAGGCCATGGCGTGGCCGCCGTCGCACATCCAGTTCGAACAGCAGCAGCGGCCGGCTGCCGCACCATCGTGTTCACCAATGGAGCGGGCTCATTGAATCCGGACTGGACACCTGGCACCCCTGTGCTCATAAGCGATCACATCAACTTCACGGCTGCATCACCCCTTGAGGGGGCGAGTTTCATCGACGTAACCGACCTTTACTCACAGCGCCTTCGCCACCTCTGTCGGTCCATCGACCCTGCCCTCGACGAAGGGGTCTACATCCAGTTCCGAGGACCTTCATACGAGACTCCAGCAGAGATCCGGATGGCCCGAAGCATGGGGGCCGACCTTGTCGGCATGTCCACGGCCGTTGAGGCACTGGCCGCTCGCCAGGCCGACATGGAAATTCTTGGCATCTCACTGGTGACAAATCTCGCTGCTGGTATGACAGGTGAGGCCCTGAATCATCAGGAAGTGCTCGACCACGGCTCCCGGTCAGCGCACCGCATCGGCACACTGCTGTGTGCTGTGATCGACGCACTCTGAGAGGTCAACTCTCAACGAGGTCTACATCGGACCGAAGTAACGAGTACGAGTAGAGATCATGACGTCCGTTGGCTCGCTCCTGAGCACTTCGCAGCAGGCCCTCACGGATGAATCCGGCCTTTTCCAGGCTCCGCTGCTCAGCCAGATTCGTGACATCCGTACTGGCTTCAATCCGGTCGATAGCGGTGGATTCGAGCAGGTACTCGGCAAGTAGTCGCTGCGCGCACGTACCGATGCCGTGCCCACGCGCATGCTCACCAAGTCCGATTCCGATGTTCCAAGCCTTTGACCCATCATTGGGTCCGTACCAGACCGCATGCCAGCTCAGGCTCCCGGCCACAGCACGCACACCATCCGCATCCGTCACCTCGATGTGAAGTCGGGCAAGCTCTGCAGGCATGGTCTTGGACTGATCAGCGGGCCAGTCGTCGTACTCGGACGGCTCGTCAATCCTGTTCTCCGGTATGAATGCCACCAGGTCGACCTTCAAGCCCGACGGTGTTTCACCGCTGCGGAACACCTCGCGAACCTCACTCATGGGAGCATCATGCCCAGATTGCGATGACGACGCTAACCAGAGCAACAACGCTGAGGATCAGAGCGGCACGTACGTCACGATCAACGGTGAACTGCACAACCTGTTCGCGCGAGCTACCACCGGAAAGCAGTTCCACATGTGCCCGAATGCGATCAACAACGGTGCCCGACAGTCCAGGTGCCATTGCCTGAACCTCACCACCAGTCGACAGTCTGCTGTTGATCGAGGCGTTGATCGAGGCGTTGATCGAAGCCGCTGCAGATCGCCGCTCTCGTCGCGGCAGTCCATAGCAGCGAACCTCACGCTCCCCGGTCTCGATAATCACGACATCCTTGACCACCACATCTGAGATTGCGGCCCAGGGGATTCGCGCAGTTCGAATCGGATTGCAGACCCTGAGCTCGGCAGGTAGTTCCATCACACATGGGCGGACGCCGAGAAGGTAGGAGATGGCGATCACCACGAGGCACAGCGCCACAGACACGATGCGATTTCGGCCGGTCTCCGTCATGAGGCCCGCCACCGCCATGATGACCATCAGTCCGATGATCCACCAGCCGACAACCCGTCCCCCACCGAGTCGATACGTGCCCAGTGGGCTGTTGGATTCGCTACTCACGTGGCTCCCAGTGCATCGAGTGCCGTACGCACCATGTCCAGTGTGGTTGCAGGGTGGGCAAAGGCAAAGCGTCCGACCACCTCACCGTCCCAGGTGGTGCTCGTGACAAACGCTTCCTGCCGCGCGAGAAGTCCAGCTGCCCAATCGTCGTAGTCAGCCGATTTCCAACCGGTTCGACGGAACAGCACCACACTCAGAGTTGGCTCTCGGATGAGCTCGACATTGGGGCGCTGGCGTAGTTCGTCAGCCACCTGTCGGGTGAGTGCGAGGCCATGTTCAATTGCCGCGGTGTAGGCGTCGGAACCATTGACCACGAGAGAGAACCACAAGGGCAGTCCGCGGGCACGCCTGGTGAGGTGGTAGGCATAGTCGGTCGGATTCCACTCATACGATCCGTCATCATGGTGGAGGACATCGAGATAGCCCGCCTTTTGCGTATGCACACTCTTGGCCAGCGCAGGATCCCGATAAAGAAGTGCCGCACAGTCAAATGGCGCAAACAGCCACTTATGCGGATCGACGATGAACGAGTCGGCCAACTCGATCCCGTCGTACAGTGGTCGAACACTGGGGGCGAGCAGACCTGCACCACCGTAGGCACCGTCGACGTGGAACCACATGTTGAACTGGCGGGCCACCTGACCGATCCCGGCCAGATCATCCACGATGCCCGCATTGGTCGTACCTGAGGTCGCGACGACGGCGACGACGGACTCGGGATCCGCATCGTTGGCCAGTGCCGCGGCAAGATCCGTACCCAGAAGGCGATGATCCGCCGGGTGGAGGATGAGTGGATCAACGTCGATGATCGACAAGGTGTTGCGGATGGACGAGTGCACCTGCTCGCTTACTGCGATCCTCAGCCGTCTCGTCTTCGCCTGCGGGCCATATTTCTCGACCAGTCTGCGTCGCCCTATATCACGGGCGACGATCAGGGCAGAAAGATTGGCGGCCGATCCTCCGCTGACGAACACACCTCCCGCTGAGGCAGGAAGCCCCGCGGCATCAGCAATCCATCGCAGAACCTGGTTCTCCGCAGCAACAGCTCCCGCAGACTCAAGCCAGGAGATTCCCTGAAGGGAGGCAGCCGAGACGATCATGTCGAACAGCAGGGAGGCCTTGGTGGGGGCATTGGGAATGAAAGCCCAGAATCGCGGTGAATCTGCCGACAGCACTGTCTTGGACAGTTCCTCGGCGTACATGTCCAGCACCTCGCTGGCGGCAGTCCCCTGCGGAGTTATCAACCCGCTGAGCAATGCGTCGATGCGTGCCTTATCCCCGGGGAAGTCCAATGGCGTCTCGTCCATGGACAGGCGTTCAGTGACGTAATTGAGAATCAATTGGGTCTGCTCGGCATCGAAGTGATGCATGCGCAGGTGGGCAGGAACAGTCTCGACCATGTCGAATCTCCGAAAATGTCGGCACGCCGATGGCCTTTCCACACAGCAGGTGCCGCATCGACTGTATCCCGTTGGCGAAGGCGAGGAGCACTAGGCTGGTCACATGTCCAGCCATTGCGCCGCTACGCCCGATCTGAGCGAGAAGGTTCACGACTGGTACGCCCTGATCACCCGTGAGCGGGCCACCCAGATCATCGAGTTCGGCCCTGGACAGTGGGGGCTCCTGACACCGGAATGGCCCGTATCCCATGCCAACAACGGCGTTCTGGTGCGCCATGATGTGGGGGCTGACCAACTCATAGCCATGGCGGAGGAACTGCTGGCTCCCGGTGGGTTCCAACATCGCTACATCATGGCCATGTGCGACCTATCCAGTGAAACGATTGATGGGCTCACCGCGGCCGGATATACCTGTGATCCTGAACTGCAGATGGTGCGCAAGCTCAGCGATGACGACGTGCACGCTATCGATACCCTCATTCGATTCGTCGATGAGCCCACCATCCGGCCATTCAATGCTCAGATGTGGCGCCAGCAGTGGCTTCCAACAGCCTCGGACGAAGCGATCGCCCAACTTGTCGGAAGACGCGACACATACACGCGATCAGCCGACCTCATCTCCATGGTCGTCATCGACCCAGCAGCCGCAGGCTCACTAGAACAGGTCGTCACAGCTGCTGATGTTGTTGCCGCCTGCGATGTGGCCGTGCGTGACTGGGCCGCAGAGATCGATGGTGTTGTCACCATCAGCGAGAAGCGCGGAAACGGTTATGGGGATCTTCTGATCAACACCGCTCTGGCGACCGCCCGCAGCCGTGGCTGCGATTATGTTGTTCTCACGGCTCTTGCCACCGACTGGCCTCAGCACTGGTATGCCCGACGAGGATTCATGAATACAGGCCCGGCATGGGTCGCCACCAAACTCCTGGGCGAACCGACCCCTCCGCAGGTGAACTCCTGAATGCGGTATCTCATCTTGGGCCTGAGCCTCGGACTCGGGGCTGGTATCTCACCGGGTCCCCTGCTCGCACTGGTGATCTCCACAACTCTGGCCAGGGGTTTTCGAGCTGGTGCTCGGGTTGCGTTCACCCCGCTGATCACCGACACCATCATCATCAGTGTCAGTCTTCTGCTGGTCCACGCGATCCCGGTGAAACTTGCCTCACTGCTCGGCATTGCGGGCGGCATCTACGTCGTGTGGCTTGGCGTGGAGGCACTTCGCACGCAGCTCGAGCAGGATGCAGCTCTTACCTCAGGTAGTGATCCACTTGCCAAGGGCCTGCTGGTTAACCTGCTGTCCCCACATCCGTGGTTGTTCTGGATCGTGGTCGGTGGACCTATTCTCCTGGCCGCATGGGCCGAGTCCCCGGCCTACTTCGCTGCATTCCTGGGTGGCTTCTTCCTTGTTCTGGTGGGAACCAAGGTGCTCATTGCCGCAGTTATCGCTCAGGGTCGCGAACGACTATCGGCGACCAACCTGCTCCGCGCGCAGAAAATCTCTGGAGTCATTCTCATCATCGCCGGTGTGGCGGTGGCCGTTGAGTTCGGCCAGCAACTGCTGAGCTAAGCGCGCTCGGCCATGAGGGCCGCGTAGACCGGCTTCACCCGCTTCTCGATGAGTTCGAGGCGCTCATCGAATGGGATGAAGGCGCTCTTCAGAGCGTTGACGGTGACCCACTGCATCTCCTTGAGCCCCCAACCAAGACCGGCCGACAGCAGTTCCATCTCACGGGTCATCGAGGTTCCAGACATCAGCCGATTGTCGGTATTCACCGTCACCCGAAATCTAAGTGATGTGAGCAGCCCAATCGGATGAGTCTCAATCGATGCCGCAGCCCCTGTCTGAAGGTTCGATGACGGGCACATTTCGAGCGGAATCCGCAGATCCCGGACGTACGATGCCAACCGACCCAGCCGGGCTTGCCCATCACCGTCCACCTGAATGTCATCAATGATGCGCACCCCGTGACCGAGCCGTTCACACCCGCAGAAGGCAACGGCCTCGTGGATCGACGGAAGCCCGAACGCTTCTCCAGCATGAATGGTGATGTGACACGATTCCCCGCGCAGATACTCAAATGCATCCAGATGGCGTGATGGTGGGAAGCCTGCCTCAGCACCGGCAATATCGAACCCGACAACACCTGAATCCCGATACCGCACAACCAATTCGGCTATCTCACGTGAACGTGCCGCCGACCGGATAGCCGTCAGCAACGTGCTCACTCTGATGGATCCCCCACTCTCGCGCACCCTGTCCTGACCAATCTGGAAACCCTCCAGAACGGCCATCACCACCTCGTCCAGACTCAGGCCTCTGGACAGGTGCAACTCTGGGGCGAATCGAACCTCGGCATACCCCACGCCATCTGCCGCCAGATCCTCGGCACACTCCGCAGCCACCCGCCGCAGGGCGTCGGCTGTCTGCATTACCGCGACCGTGTGCTCGAAGGTCTCGAGGTAGCGCTCAAGTGAACCCGAGTCTGCAGCCTCTACAAACCAATGAGCCAATGCAGCGGGATCGGTGCTCGGTAGCCGTTCATAGCCGACCTCATGTGCGAGATCGATGACCGTTTGAGGACGCAGCCCACCGTCGAGGTGATCGTGAAGGAGCGCCTTGGGGGCTCGAAGAAGCACATCATGCGGAACGCGCAACTCCCCTACCGGCGCACGTCCTCGACCGTGACCAGGAGCAACTGGACCAGTTTCAATGCTCACCCTGCCACGCTATCGCGTCGACTAGAACGTGTCTGCCGGGGTGTATGCACCCCACACGTCGCGCAGGGCGTCAGAAACCTCACCAACCGTGGCATGAGCCTTCAGCGCCTCACGCATCGGGTAGAGCACATTGTCCGAACCTCGAGCTGCTGCTCGCAGCGCTGCCAGAGCTGAATCGACGACGGCCTGATCCCGACTGGCACGAAGGGTCTCCAGGCGCTCCTGTTGAGCCTTGCCGATGGACGGATCAACACGAAGTGGTTCGTACTTTTCATGCTCGTCAATGGTGAACTGATTGACACCAACCACGATGCGCTCACCGGAATCAATCTCCTGTGAGATGCGATAAGCCGATCGCTCGATCTCGGACTTCTGGAATCCGGCTTCGATCGCCGCGACCGCACCACCCATGTCTTCGACCTGATTCATAAGCGCGATGATCGCCGCTTCCAGCTCATCAGTCATGGTCTCAACGACATACGAGCCAGCAAACGGGTCGACCGTACTCGTGATATCGGTTTCGAACGCGAGCACCTGTTGCGTTCGAAGAGCAAGCCGAGCAGCCTTTTCCGTGGGCAGTGCGATCGCCTCATCGAACGAGTTTGTGTGCAGTGACTGCGTGCCGCCCAGGACGGCGGCAAGACCCTGCACGGCAACCCGCACCAGATTCACTTCAGGCTGCTGAGCCGTCAGCTGGACTCCGGCAGTCTGGGTGTGGAACCGAAGCATGAGGCTCTTGGGATCCGCGGCACCGAACTGATCGCGCATAACCCGCGCCCAGATCCGCCGCGCGGCACGGAATTTCGCTACCTCTTCCAGAAGTGTCGTACGCGAGACGAAGAAGAAGGCCAACCGCGGAGCAAACTCATCGACGTGCATGCCGGCATCAATAGCTGCCCGCACGTATGCAATTCCATTGGCCAATGTAAAGGCAATTTCCTGCGCGGGCGTGGCTCCCGCCTCGGCCATGTGGTAACCCGAGATTGAGATGGTGTTCCAGCGCGGCAACTCGGTCTTGCAGTAGCTGAAGATGTCGGTGATGAGTCGCAGGGATTCAGCCGGCGGATAGATGTAGGTTCCGCGGGCAATGTACTCCTTGAGGACGTCGTTCTGGATTGTTCCGGTCAACTGGTCGGCCGGCACACCCTGCTCAGCTGCCACGAGTTGGTACAGCAGTAGCAGGATTGCAGCAGGTGCGTTGATGGTCATCGAGGTTGAAACTTTGTCCAACGGAATACGATCAAACAGGACGCGCATATCCTCGATGGAATCGATGGCAACACCGACCTTGCCGACCTCACCGTGGGCGAGCTGATGATCGGAGTCATAGCCCATCTGGGTCGGCAGATCGAAGGCCACTGACAGTCCAGTCGTTCCGGCGTTGATGAGCTGGTGGTAGCGCGCATTACTCTCCGCGGCCGTGCCGAATCCCGCGTACTGACGCATCGTCCACGGACGTCCGGTGTACATCGTTGGGTAGACCCCGCGGGTGAACGGATACTGACCGGGCTCGCCCAAGCGCTCATGTGCGTCCCAGCCGGCGAGCGCGGCTGGACCGTAGACCGGCTCGATCGGCAGGCCAGATTCGGTCTGACGCACCACAGGCACCTCCAGCAATTCACACCTCAGACACCACGTGAAGATGTCGTCTATACGTTAGTGGCGACGCCCAGATCACGGCAGGGGGGTACGGGTGAGACTGGTCACGCAGTTCGTGGGTGCCACGGGATCGGCCGAGTGGACCACATCACCCCAACTCACCGGCTGGTCTGTGCGTGATCGAACTATCGGCCGGGTTAGGCTCAGATAATGATCAGAAGTGCACTGCTGCGGCGTACTGCGGCGATATGTGCAGGACTGGTTCTCCCCCTAGGGCTGCTGGCCCAACCGGCCCATGCTGCCGACGTCGTCGGGGGCCCACTTCTGGCGGGCACTGGAGTCATCGAACATCCGCAGACCGGCGCCAAGCCACTGCCCAAAATCTTGGCAGACACCTGGCTGATTGCTGACCTGACCACCGGTGAAGTGCTCGCAGCCAAGAACCCACATGCTCAGGTTCGTCCAGCGAGCACGTTGAAGACGTTGACCTCCGTCACACTCATGCCGCAGTTGGACCGCAATGCCATCCACACGGCAACCGACAAGGACATTCGGGTGGATGGCTCACATGTGGGCATCGTCACCGGTGGAACGTACACGGTTTGGGATCTGTGGCACGGATTGCTCCTGCCGAGCGGTAATGACGCTGCCACCGCGTTGGCCAATCAGTATGGCGGAGTTGGTAAGACCGTAACTGCCATGCAGGCGATGGCGCACCAACTGCGCGCCGACGACACCCATGTGGTCAATCCCAGTGGCTTGGATGCTGATGGTCAGGTCACGAGCGCCTACGACATGGCCCTCATCGCCGCAGCAGCGATGCAGATCCCCGACTTCCGAACCGTCGCGAACACCAAGAGCTACGCATTTCCTGGGTACATGCCCAAGCCCGGCCATAAGCGCATGACCTACCAGATCTACACGGAGAACAGGCTTCTGCGACATGACTACCGTGGTATCGCTGGTGGCAAGACGGGATTCACATCCCTGGCCCATCGCACATTCTGGGCTGCTGCCGAGCGTAACGGTCACATGCTCGTGGTCACCCTGTTCCAGATTCACGAACCTACCGAGCAGGCAGCAAGGGAGTTACTCAACTGGGGGTTCGACAACCGCGCCAAGGTGAATCCGATCGGCACCCTCGTGGCCCCGATCAGCAGTATTCCAACCACCTCCGGTCAACCCACGACTCAACCAAGTCCGACAGAAGTTGCTGTCAACGCGGCGGGGGTGGCAATCGGGTCGAGCAGTGGAACGCCATGGCCTCTCATCATGATCTTGTCAGCCTTGGCTGCGGCGGCAGCAGCGTTCTATGCGCGACGACACACGATCCGTCAACGTCGAACCGCTCGGATCGCCGGCCGTCACACAACCGGAGTCGTGTCGGCGCACCCAGTTCCCGTGCCAGCAGGAAACCACACCGATCAGTGATTCGCGCCGAAAGTGAAGCGCTCGCGCACCTGCCACACGCCAGACGGATCATGCACGTAGAGTGCGAACTCCTCGGCCATGAACTCACCCGTGAACCCCGACAGGCTTCGGAAGGCGCGATCCAGAACATGGTCCGGAACATCGTGGGCCACAGTGACATGCGGGTGGTAAGGAAAGTCCAACTCACGTGAAAGAAGTCCGGTGCGGATTCGCGATTCAAGCTGTTCGCAGCCGGAGATTCCCTGAGCCACGGCGACAAACACCACTGGTGACACTGGTCGAAAGGTTCCCGTACCTCTGAGGCGAACCTCGAAAGGTTCACTTGCTGATGCGGCGAGCATCAGATGCTCGCGGATGGCATCCAACTCAGACTCGCGCACTCGTGTGGGTGGGAGCAGGGTGATGTGGGCTGGAATCGCCGAGGCCTGCGGATCACCGAGGGATTCACGCCAACCTTCGATCTCGGCACCCCACGGATCAGGAATTGCCAGGGCAACTCCAATGAGGACCGTATCCGGTGACACTAGGCGTTGCCCGTGACGAAACCGAGTCGTTCATAGGCCGCTGCAAGTGTGGGAACCGCGACTTCACGCGCCTTTCGAGCACCCTGATCCATCAGCCGAACTAGTTCCGCCGGATCGCTCGTAAGTTCACGAACTCGCTCCGCGAATGGCGTCGCGAACGCCACGACGGCATCTGCAGCATCCGTCTTGAGAGCCCCATAACCCTTGCCCACGTATTCATTTTCGAGGGTTCGGACATCGCGATTGGTGAACGCAGCCACGATCGTGAGCAGATTTGAGACACCGGGCTTCGTAGCCGGGTCATAGCGGATCTCCGTCTCACTGTCGGTCACCGCTGACTTCAGGCGCTTGGTGATCGTCTTCGGATCATCGAGCAGGAACACCGCACCCGCGGGTGAGGATTTGCTCATCTTCGAGGTTGGGTCCTGCAAGTCCAGGATCTTCGCCGTTTCCTTAACGATTAGTGGCTTCGGTACGACGAACGTCTGCCCAAACCGTGAGTTGAATCGCTGAGCAAGATCGCGGGTGAGCTCCAAATGCTGGCGCTGATCTTCACCCACCGGAACCTCATCGGCCTGATAGAGCAGAATGTCGGCCGCCATGAGAATGGGATAGGTAAACAACCCCACTGAGGCCCGATCGCTGTCACCTTTGGAGGATTTGTCCTTGAACTGCGTCATTCGCGAAGCCTCACCGTAGCCAGTGATGCACTCAAGAACCCAGCCCAGTTGCGCATGCTCAGGCACATGACTCTGCACGAAGATCGTCGCCCGGTTGGGGTCGATACCGGCGGCGAGCAGTTGGGCGTAACCAAGAAGGATGTTGCTGTGCAGCTCCTTGGGATCCTGCTCCACTGTGATCGAATGAAGATCGACGATGCAGTAGAGGGCATCATGGGTGTCCTGAAGATCAACCCAGTTCTGCACAGCGCCAAGGTAGTTTCCAAGTTGGAATGAGCCAGCCGTTGGCTGGATACCGGAAAGTACGCGCGCAGTCATGCGGGTGATTCTGTCATCGAGTCATCTTCGGGTGTGTCACCGGGGTTCACCACCGGCTCAACCCTGATTCTTGCCACCCGACGGCCATCGAGCTCCACCACCGTCAGTACATGCCGCTCAACCTCGACCTGCATCCCCAACTCAGGAAGTGCGCCGATCTCAGCAATCATGTAGCCGGCCACCGTCTCGTAGGGACCTTCGGGCAACTCGATACCTGTCTCGTCCTGAAAGTCCACGAGATTGAGCAATCCATCGACGATGTGCTCACCGGGGGCCTGCGGCATCGGGTCTGCCTCGTCGTACTCATCCCGAATATCTCCCACAAGCTCCTCGACCAGATCCTCGAGGGTGACAATCCCTGCGGTTCCTCCATACTCATCGACGACGATCGCCAGATGTGCTCCCGTAGAGCGCATCTCGGACATGGTCGGCAGCACACGCTTGCTCCCGGGGATCATGAGGACATCCCGAGCCAGCTCGCCCACCCGGATCCCGCGGTCGGCGATATCTGGGTTGAGAATGTCGCGGATGTGAACAAAGCCGATCACATCATCCTGGGACTCCCGTGACACCGGGTATCGGGAATGTGGCAGTTCCATCACCAGGCGCGCCGCCTTGTAGGCCGGCATCGACGCCTCGAGGAACTCCACCTCCGTGCGGGGAACCATGATCTCGCGAACCTCACGCTCACCGGCGTCAAAGACATCGTCAATGAGTTCACGTTCCTCTTGGGTGAGCGAACTCTGGTTGGCGAGCATCCCACGCAGCTCGGATTCAGTGATCTCCTCCTTGTTTGCGTTGGGATCTCCACCGAGCAGGCGCACCATCAGGTCGGTCGACTTGGAGAGAAGCCAAATGAAGGGTCGGGTGATGCGAGCAAGCCAGTCGACCAGTCCAGCGAAGGCGACCGCGATTGTCTCGGCCCGCTGCAGCGCGATGCGCTTCGGGGTCAACTCACCGAGAACCAGCGAGATGTAGACGAGCAGCAGAGTCACGAGAATGAAGGCCAGGCCATCGGCAAGATCTGCCGAGAGGCCCAAGTTCTGCAGCAGTGGTGACACCTGTGGGGACATGCGAGAGGCACCGAACCCAGCCGAGAGAAAGGCCGCCGTGGTAACAGCAATCTGAACCGCCGCGAGAAACCTGTTCGGATCCGCGACGAGTTCCGCCAGAACCTTTCCGCGCCGGCCCCGGTCAGCCTCGATGCGCTGTACCTGACTCTCACGAAGGGAGATCAGCGCTATCTCAGCGGCGACGAAGAACCCGGCGATCAGGGTGAAGAGCAGCACAACCCCGAGGTTGAGCAGGAATTCGTTCATCGTCGCGTCGATTCAGAGTCCATACAGGAATCTTAGAGATTCTTGCCGACGTCAATGCGAAGAACGGTCCGGTAGGTCCCGTGAACGGCAAAATGGACCTATGACTTCAGCCGTGCGACTCGACACCACCTTTCGAGCAGATGCTGTGGCGCGTCTGCGCGAAGGCGTGGACGTCCTGGTGGTCGGCGGCGGAGTCACCGGTAATGGCATCGCTCTGGACGCTGCACTGCGGAATCTTCGCGTAGGCCTGGTAGAGCAGCGTGATGTCGCATCAGGAACATCCAGCCGCTCGAGCAAACTCGTACATGGCGGACTGCGATACCTCGAGCAGTTCAACTTCTCACTTGTTCGCGAAGCACTTCGCGAACGCTCCCTGCTACTGGATCGACTGGCACCCCATTTGGTCGTGCCGCTGCCGTTCCTCTACCCGCTGTCACATCGGGTGTGGGAACGGCCGTACGTTGGCGCGGGATTGACCCTGTACGACACCCTGGGCGGCCTTCAGCCATCCGTCCCACGACATAGTCACCTGTCAAAGACCGCGTCCCTGAAAGCATTTCCCGATCTTCGACCCGAAATTCTGGCCGGTTCGATCCGCTATCACGATGCCCAGGTCGACGATGCGCGGCATACCCTCGAATTGGCGCGCACAGCCGCGGCACATGGCGTCGCCGTCACTGCGTCAACGCGCGTTACCGAGTTCCTTCACGACGGTGAGCGAATCAACGGAGCGGTCGTCCATGACTCACTCACGGGTCACTCGTTCCCCGTGATCGCCAAGGTGGTCGTGAACGCCACGGGCGTATGGGCGGGGGTGACCGAGCAGCTTGCCGGCGTGGAGGATCCGATTCGGATGCGCCCCAGCAAGGGAGTGCATCTGGTTGTGCCTCGTGAGCGCATTCAGGGGTCGCTTGCACTGATAACCAGAACTCCCACCTCAGTGCTGTTCGTACTTCCCTGGGGTCGCTCATGGATCATCGGTACCACCGACACGCTCTGGCATGAGGGTTTATCACACCCCGTTGCAACGGCCGCCGACGTCACCTACCTGCTCGAGCAGGCCAACAACTCACTGTCCTCGAATCTGACGACTGACGATGTCATCGGCGCCTACGCTGGCCTGCGCCCACTTGTCGACCATGAGGGTCAAACCGAGTCAGAGATCTCGCGTGAGCATACGATCCGTCGTCCCCGTCCGGGCCTGGTCACCATTGCTGGAGGCAAGTACACGACCTATCGAGTCATGGCCGAAGATACCGTCAACGCACTGAGCGATGACCTCGGTGACCTCGCTCCGTCGACCTCAAATGAGGTCCCGCTGATCGGAGCTGCAGAACCGGCCGAGGTGTTTGCTGAATCCCGCCTGCACCCCGGTTCTCGTCAGATTGATGATGAGCATCTGCTTCGCCTGTCACATCGATACGGGCGCCTCACCGTGGAACTGCTCGACGCCGTGGAGCAGAACCCGGAACTCGCTGCCGAAATGCCAGGCGGTGCAGGTACTTTGGCGGTGGAAATCGTGCACGCAGCAACACATGAGGGTGCGCTTCACGTCGACGACGTACTCACGCGACGCACTCGCCTCTACCTGGAGGCTGGCGATCGTGGTCTCGTTGCTGCTCGTCATGCCGCACGGCTGATTGGGGAAGTACTCGGCTGGGATGATCAGACTCGATCTGACGAGGTGGCGCGCTATCAGCGAAGAGTTGCCGCCGAACTTGAGGCCCAGATGGCCCCGGACGACCCATCTGCCGCGCAGATCCGCGAGCGGGTTCAGGACATCCGCCTCAACTAGCCGAGGTCGTCAGCCGAGGCCAGGGTGCTCGAACATCGCCGTGACAGGTGCGTGATCGCTCCACCGCTCGGCATAGGCAGCTGCCTTGCCGACCTCCACGCCCGCTGCCTGCTTCGCAAGTCGGGTGGTGCTCATGACGTAGTCGATCCGCCAACCACCGTCAGTGTCGAACCCACGACCACGCCACGACCACCAGGTGTACGGACCAGGACCTGTGCCGCCATGTACCCGCCCGAGGTCTACCCAACCCAGCTCATCACGCCATCGATCCAGATAGGCACGCTCCTGCTCGAGGAAGCCGGCCTTGCCACGGTTTCCCTTCCAGTTCTTGATGTCCTGTTCGGTGTGGGCAATGTTGAGATCACCAGTGAGAACCGCTTCACCTTTACCTCGCGCACTTCGTCTGGCCAGCGCCGCCATCCGGTCGTGCATACCATCGAGGAATCTGTACTTCTGGTCCTGTCGAGGTTGATCCGTAGCCTCACCGGTGTGGACGTAGGTTGAGATCACGGTGATCAGGCCAGTTGGCGTATCGAGGTCCACCTCAATCCAGCGACCAGCCTCGGCGAACTCCTGCACACCAAGTCCGATACGAACGGACTTGGGTGCTGTGCGAGACAGTACGGCCACACCAGCCCTGCCCTTATCCGAGCTCTCGGCGTAACTACATGAGTACGCGGCCAACTCCGAGCCTTCCAGCGATTCTGCTAACTGCTCGGCACTGGCCCGGACCTCCTGCAGGCAGATCACATCTGGTTGCGCGCTCGCCAGCCAGTCAACCCCACCTCGACGCTGTGCGGCTCGAATACCGTTGACGTTCGCCGTGACGATTCTTAGCACTCAGACCATCGCTGCGCGAAGGTTCTCGTCAATCGCCGCCAGAAACTCCTCTGTGGTGAGCCACGGAGCATCTGGGCCAATGAGCAGAGCCAGGTCCTTGGTCATCTTGCCGCTTTCGACCGTCTCGACACAGACCCGCTCAAGAGTCTCAGCAAACTGCGTCACCTCGGGCGTGCCATCCATCCGACCGCGCGCCGCCAATCCCTGCGTCCACGCAAAGATGGATGCGATCGGATTGGTGGACGTGGGCTTGCCCTGCTGGTGCTGACGGTAGTGGCGGGTCACAGTGCCATGTGCGGCCTCAGCCTCGACCGTGTTGCCGTCAGGAGTCATCAGGACGGAGGTCATAAGACCCAGCGAGCCGAAACCCTGTGCAACAGTGTCACTCTGAACATCACCGTCGTAGTTCTTGCAGGCCCAGACGTAGCCACCCTCCCACTTGAGTGCGGCGGCCACCATGTCATCGATCAGCCGGTGCTCATAGGTGATTCCGGCGGCATCGAAGGCCTCCTTGAACTCGGCCTCGAATACCTCGGCAAAGATGTCTTTGAACCGACCGTCGTAGGCCTTGAGGATCGTGTTCTTCGTAGACAGGTATACCGGAAGTCCACGGTCAAGGCCGTAGCGCATGGACGCACGAGCAAAGTCGCGAATCGACTCATCCAGGTTGTACATCGTCATCGCCACACCGCCACCCGGGTAGTCAAAGACGTCGATCTCAATCGGGTCACTGCCATCCTCCGGCACGAAGGACACCGACAGTTTGCCTGGCCCCGGCACGACAAAATCCGTGGCGCGGTACTGATCACCGAACGCATGACGCCCGATGATGATGGGCTTGGTCCAGCCGGGAACCAGTCGCGGCACGTTCGAGATCACGATCGGCTCGCGGAAGATCACCCCACCGAGGATGTTACGAATAGTGCCGTTCGGGGACTTCCACATCTTCTTCAGCCCGAATTCCTTCACCCTCGCCTCGTCCGGCGTGATGGTGGCGCACTTGACCCCTACCCCGTACTGCTTGATCGCATTGGCTGAATCGATCGTGACCTGATCATCGGTGGCATCACGGTTCTCAATGGAGAGGTCGTAGTACTTCAGATCGATATCGAGGTAGGGCAGGATCAACGTGTCCTTGATGTACTGCCAGATGATCCGGGTCATCTCATCACCATCGAGTTCGACGACAGGATTCATTACCTTGATCTTCGCCATGTCGAGCTCCTCAGATCAGATCGAGAGCACGAACAGCATCGCGCTCTTCAACTAGTTCGGCGACGGACGCGTCGATACGAGCCCGACTGAAGTCATCAATCTCCAGGCCCTGAACGATCTCCCAGTCACCACCATGTGACACGACGGGGAAGGACGACACCAATCCCTCAGGGACACCATAGGAGCCGTCAGAGACGATACCCGCTGACGTCCAGTTGCCCTCTGGTGTGCCGTTCACCCACGAGAAGACATGGTCGATTGCAGCATTAGCAGCAGAGGCCGCAGAGGATGCACCGCGCGCCTCGATGATTGCTGCACCACGCTTGGCCACGGTGGGGATGAAGGTCTGCTCGATCCACTCCTGATCGTTCACCACGGCCGCCGCATTCTCACCCTTGATCTCAGCATGGAAGATGTCCGGGTACTGCGTGGCCGAATGGTTGCCCCAGATCGTCAGCTTGGAGATATCGCTGACCGTCGTACCGGTCTTGGCAGCAAGTTGTGACAGCGCTCGGTTGTGGTCGAGTCGGGTCATCGCCGTGAAGCGGCTCTTGGGAACGTCGGGAGCATGTGAGGCCGCGATCAAAGCATTGGTGTTGGCAGGGTTACCCACGACAAGCACACGTACGTCGTCCGCAGCACCAGCGTTGATCGCCTCCCCCTGTGGTTTGAAGATGCCACCATTAGCCGACAGGAGATCACCGCGCTCCATACCCGCAGTTCGCGGTCGTGCACCCACGAGGAGTGCGACGTTGACCCCGTCGAAGGCCGCGCGGGCATCATCAGTGATATCGATTCCGGCCAGCAGAGGGAAGGCACAGTCGTCCAACTCCATCGCTGTTCCTTCAGCCGCCTTGAGGGCAGGAGTGATCTCCAGCATGCGAAGTCGCACGGGCACATCGGGGCCAAGTAGGTGACCGGAGGCAATCCTGAATAGGAGCGCGTAGCCGATCTGGCCTGCAGCTCCTGTGACAGTGACGTTTACCGGGGTTCGGGCCATGCTCTGCTCCTTTGCGGCGTGGGTGAGGACCTCCCCCGCACCCAGTTGAACGATCCGAGATGCTCGTCCACAAAGTATCTCGATATCAAGAGATCTATCCAAGCCTACCTGACGCCCATCAGTTGTTCGGCGGAGGGACCCACAATGACAGGACCGTGGTTGCCGTCGCCAGAACAGTGAGAACAGCGATATCCACTCGCTTGCTGCGAACAGCCAGCAGACCCGCCCCCGTGGCCGGGAGCAGGATCCGCAGGAACAAAGCGAGAAAAAGTGCGAAGGCGATCACGATGCACCCTCGACGAAAGTGCCCATCGACCACCACGATCAGGCCGACCAGGACCAATCCGAGCACCGTGATCAGGGGCCACTCACGACGGATGAGCCCCATCATCGGCTCAGGCCAATCCGGCTGCGCGCTCCGCCGACTCAACGACATTCATGATCAGCATGGCGCGAGTCATCGGTCCGGTACCGCCCGGCATCGGGGCAATGTGACCTGCGACCTCTGCACATGCAGGATCGATGTCACCGACCAGTCCAGCATCGGTGCGGGTGATGCCTACGTCGAGCACGGCAGCACCTGGCTTGATCATGTCAGGCTTGATCAGATGGGCAACACCGGCAGCCGCAACGATGATGTCTGCCTTGCGAGTGTGCTCCACCAGGTCTCTGGTGCCGGTGTGGCAGAGGGTGACCGTGGCGTTCTCGGTACGACGGGTAAGCAGAAGTCCCAGCGGCCGACCCACGGTGACTCCACGACCGACTACACACACCTCGGCACCATTGATGTTGACGTCATAGCGACGAAGGAGTTCCACGATGCCACGTGGCGTACAGGGAAGTGGTGCGGGAATGTTCAGCACCAGACGTCCGAGGTTGGTGGGGTGCAGGCCATCGGCATCCTTGTTGGGATCGATCGCCTCCAGTGCGCGATTCTCATCCAGGCCCTTGGGCAGTGGCAGTTGGACGATGTAGCCAGTGCAGTTCGGGTCCTCGTTGAGGGCCGCAATCGCCTCATCAACCTGTGCCTGGGAGGCATCGGCCGGTAGATCTGCGCGGACGGAGGCGATACCCACCTCAGCGCAGTCGCGGTGCTTACCCGCAACGTAGGAGTGGCTGCCCGGATCGTCTCCGACGAGTACGGTGCCCAGTCCTGGGTTGATGCCGTGCTCCTTGAGCACAGACACGCGGGTGGCCAGTTCGGCCTTGATCGCAGCGGCAGTTGCCTTACCGTCAAGAATAATCGCAGTCACGTGCGGGATCCTCTCATGGACTGTTCGAGCAGACGAGCACCGGGTCAGACTTTTGATCGGCGCGGCCGATAGGACGCAACAGCCACGGCCGCCAGCGTCAACAACATACCGACAACCAGATTGACGTCAACGATGGTGCCCGGTGTTGGAACCACAAGATCGAGGATCAGCGCGCCAACGAGTTGTCCGGCGATGTTCAGGAGGCTGAACAGCAGAACACCTAGGGGAGCTACAAAGTATGCAGCGGTGACAATGAAGAGCAGGCCGACCGGGCCGCCGAGCCAAAGGAGAGGATCACTCCACGGAGCTGGCGGCATCGTCCATGGATGACCAAGCAGGTGCTCGATCGCCAGGGCCCCAAGCAGGGCAATCAGACCGGCGATGAAATTCACAAAGGCCGCCACCAGTGGATCCCGGGTGGCAACTGAGATCTGTGCGTTCACCGCCTGTTGAAAGGACGACGCAACTCCAGCAGCCACAACAGCGAGCAGTGCCAGAACGGCGAGGTTGCCCTCTGAGAATCGTCCGGAAACCGCCAGCCCGACGGCAATCGTCGTACCGACTGCACCCGCCACCCGAGGTCCGGTGATGGCCCGCTTTCCGCCGGGAGCAAGTCCAACACCATCGACCAGAAGTGACGATCCAGTCATGCCGGCAACGAGCGCGACCGTGAAGAGGGCCACTCCAAGCAGGGGCACCGTCAGCGTTTGACTGGCCACCACGCTGGCACCACCCAGACCTCCGAGAAACTGCCACCACACAAGGCGTCCCGACCTGTAGGCCTGTGGGAGGTCATGGGTGAGATGACGCCGACTCGACTTACGGAAGATGATCAGCAGGAGAAGGAGTAGGAATCCCACCGTAAAAGAGATCACGGCCGCGAAGATTCCGTCATGCAATCGGTGCCCGAGTTCACCATTGATCCGGCTCTGGACGGCGATCACACCGCCGATGGCCAGGGCACAGGCCATCGCAACCGGATGGTGGGGTGGATGTGCTGCGCTCTGATTCACGGTGACGTGTGGGCTAGTGGAAGAAGTGACGCGTATCGGTGAAGTACATGGTCACCCCTCGTTCGCGCGCAGCGGCAATGACCTCCTCATCGCGGACGGATCCCCCGGGCTGGACAACTGCCGTCACACCAGCGTCAATGAGAACCTCGAGCCCATCTGGGAACGGGAAGAAGGCATCTGAGGCGGCCACCGCGCCACGGCTCCGTCCGTCACCGGCGCGGGCTACCGCCAAGCGAGCTGAGTCGACCCGGTTCACCTGGCCCATCCCAACTCCCACGGCCGCCCCATCCTTGGCAAGCAGGATCGCATTGGACTTCACCGATCGAACCGCGCGCCAGGCGAACAGCAGATCGGCCAGAGTCTGCTCATCTGCCTGATCACCACTCACCAGCGTCCACTGCTGCGGGGTGTCTCCCGGGGCATCTATCTTGTCGATTGATTGCAGCAGGATCCCGCCACTGATCGGACGGATCTCGATACCACCACGCGCCTGCACATCCGCGGCAACGAGAAGACGCAGACTGGGCTTATCTCGAAGAAGTGCCACTGCCTCGTCGTCAAATCCCGGCGCAACAACCACCTCAGTGAAGATATCCGCCACCTGCTGAGCCATTTCGAGCGTCACGACCCGGTTCGCGGCGATCACTCCGCCGAATGCTGAGACCGGATCGGTGTCATTGGCCTTGCGATGGGCCTGGGCGATATCGGCGCCCACGGCGATCCCACACGGGTTCGCGTGCTTGATGATTGCAACGGCAGGTTCAGGGTGGTCGTACGCCGCTCGACGAGCTGCATCGGCGTCAACAAAGTTGTTGTACGACATCTGCTTGCCGTGAATCTGCTCTGCCTGAGCAAGTCCCGGATTCGGTGTGTAATTCGTGACGTAGAGTGCCGCGCGCTGATGCGGATTCTCTCCGTAGCGAAGCACCTCCGCTCTCTCCCAGGTGGCCCCGATCCAAGCCGGAAAGCCTGTGCCACCATCACTGGGAGCGATCACATTGCCCAGATACGAAGCGACCGCCACGTCGTAGTTCGCAGTGTGAACAAAAGCCTCAGCGGCAAGTGCCTGCCGCTCCGCGAGGGTGAAGCCTCCGTGGCTGAGGGCATCGAGAACGGCCGGGTACTTTGCTGGTGAGGTGATCACCGCAACATTGGCATGGTTCTTCGCTGCGCCACGGACCATCGACGGACCGCCGATGTCGATCTGCTCAATACATTCGTCAGGAGTGGCTCCCGAAGCGACCGTCGAGACGAACGGATAGAGGTTTACGACCACCAACTCGAACGGCGCGATTGCCAATTCCTGAAGCTGGCGTTCATGGTCCGCAAGTCGAAGATCGGCAAGGATTCCAGCATGAACCTTGGGATGAAGGGTCTTGACCCTCCCGTCGAGGCATTCGGGGAACTCCGTGAGATCTGACACCTGTGTGACCGGGATTCCCAGACTTGAAATTCGAGCCGCGGTGGACCCGGTGGAGACGATCTCCACGCCTGCACCCGCGAGAGCCTGAGCGAGTTCGTCCAGGCCGGTCTTGTCATAGACCGATACCAATGCGCGGCGGATCGCACGAGTTGTCACGGGATGTAGGCCCTTCTTCCGTCAATAACGCAACCACGGGAGGCGATGGCAGCAATGGTTCCAACAACAAGTGACCGTTCAGCCAGCTTGATGCGTTCGTGCAGGGTTTGCTCATCATCGCCGACGTCGACATGGACTGGTGATTGCGCGATGATCGGGCCGGTGTCCACCCCGGCATCCACAATGTGCAGTGTGCAGCCCGTGACCCGGACTCCGTAGGCCAGGGCATCTCGAACAGCGTGCGCACCCGGGAAAGCCGGGAGCAGGGCCGGATGGGTATTGAGGATTCGTCCGGGGAATCTGGTGAGCGTTTGCTGGCCCAAGATCCTCATGAAGCCCGCACTGAGAACCCAGTCCGGGTTGAAACCTTCGATCTGCGCGGTGAGCTGCGCATCCCAGTCCACGCGATTCGGATAATCCTGGAAAGGCACCACGAACGTCTCAACACCGATTCGCTCGGCCCTCTGGATCGCCATGACGTCGGGGGTATCAGAGCCGACCGCAACCACCTTCGCGGGATATCCCGGGTCCACCGACGCATCCAGCAGCGACTGCAGAAGGGTGCCGGCACCAGAGGCGAGCACCACAATTCGAGCGCGCCGATCGCCGTCGTCCACAGTTGCCCTCCCGCCGGAATCGAGTACAGCCCGATCCTAGAGGGTGGGATCCCCGCCGGCGTCCAGTACCCGAGGTCGGCGTAGGGCCGAGATGAGCGCGGCTACCAGTCCGCCGGCCGTGGTGAGCGCCCATACCGACAGAGCGGTGAGCAGTGGACGTGGCCCGAGGTAGCCCAGGCGCGCCGCTCCGAGCGCTCCACCACTGAGCCACATGAAGACCAGCACAACGATGCTGACAATGGTCGTCGACACGATGAGCGCACCGACCTGGTCACGAAGCTCGAAACTCCAGTGCCGTTGGACGATTACAACTCCCAACACTCCAGCCGCAACTACAAGCAGCAGTAGCAGAGGTGCACCTCGACCAGGTTCGGATGGAACAGCCGCCAGCACTGGAATAGACGGAAGCAGGCCACCTGTCACAGAGAATACGGACGCCGTAGCCCCGCCACCGATGATGAGCCCCGGTCCACTGATGTACGCCAGCACCCACATCAGCAGATTCGGCAGGTAGACCAAAGACAGCAAGCACACCCCGATGGCATCCGTCCAGCCAGAGCCCAGGGCCTGTCCAAGACCGACCACCTGCGACCACCGAGCGAGAACCGCGACAACGCCCACAACTGCAGACAACGCGATAAGTGCGGCCCCGGTGGCAACTGCTCCTGCCAGGGCTGCCCGGACGAACTCGGGCAGACTCGACCACACCGTTGGCCAGCCGCCCTTGGCTGACAGGATGCCCAGCGAAAGCCCAATGACAGCCACCAGACCAGACCAGCCAACAGTCATGCCAACAGAAACGGTCGCAGCTCCACCGAGATCACAGACCTGACTGACACCGAAGGCGATGAGGGAATAGGCAGTAGTGCCAGCAAGCACCAGGAGCGCCTGATCCAACCAGCCCTGCACCGCGGTGATCCGGGCGGCCCACGCCCCTGCTGCACGCAGCAAACTCAGCGGGACGAGGGTGAGTGCCAGCGGAAGAAGGGTGAGGGTCGCTGGTCCCACGGTCACACCGGCATGGTGACTGACCAGCCACACCAGACCGGCCGATTCCAGTGGAACACCGAGGCCATCATCGGCTCGGGGGCTCAGGACCCAGCCCACGGTGACGACGACACCGAACGCGGCAAGACCACACAGCGCGGCCCACGCTGCAGCGCTGACCGCGGCCACCGGGATTGCCGCCATGATCGGACGCTGCTCGACCCGAACCTTCGAGCGCGAGTCGACCGTCGTTGGTCGCTCGATGGTTGACGTCACCCCATGATGGTCGCACTGACGCACCTTCCCCCATCGTCAACGACACGGGTGAACTCACCTGAGCGGCTTGATACTGTCGAACGTATGAGCACAGGCATCGAGCACGCCACGCCACAGGAACGCCGGGCTCGAGGCAAGACGGCACGCACGCGACTGCCGCTGACAGCTCTGGCAGATCTGAACACCTCGGACAGAACAGCCGCCCTCAAGCTCCTGCACAGTCAGGACGAGACGCGGGTCCCCGAGCTTGTACCCATCAGATACGGAAGGATGTCGGCCTCGGCCTTCGCGTTCTATCGCGGTGGAGCCCTGGTCATGGCATCTGATCTCGCCGCAAATGAGAACAGCGGGCTCATCGTTCAGCTCTGCGGTGACGCGCATATCAGCAACTTCGGTATCTATGCCTCACCTGAACGTCGTCTGGTCTTCGATATCAACGATTTCGATGAGACCCATCTCGGCCCATTCGAGTGGGATGTGAAGCGCATGGCGGCCAGCGTGGCAATTGCTGCTCAGGGCAACGGCTTCTCGAACAAGAGGGTACGTACCTCTGTGCGAGCGAGTGCGCAGAGTTATCGCGAGGCGATGAGGTCTCTGGCCATCAGCGGCAATCTGGCGGTCTGGTACTCACACCTCGACGCCGGTGAGCTCCTACGTACCGTCCGCCAGACACTTGATGACCGTCGAGCAAAGAACACCACTGCCATGCTCGACAAGTCGCGCACCCATGACAGCATTCACGCCGTCTCAAAACTCGCCAAGGTTGTAGATGGTCAGCTCCGGATCATAAGCCAGCCGCCCCTGATTCAACCGATCGAAGATCTCCTGTCACCGAGTGAGATGGAACAGACCTTCGACTATCTGCACGAGATGATTCGCGGTTATCGCAGCACTCTCCAGTGGGATCGACGTCACCTGCTCGAGCAATTCAAGTTTGTTCACATGGCTCGAAAGGTTGTCGGGGTTGGTAGCGTCGGCACGCGATCATGGCTGCTGCTTTTCGAGGGGATGGACCGCAAGGATCCGCTCGTTCTCCAGGCCAAGGAAGCTCAGGCTTCAGTTCTAGAGCGATTCACCGAACCCTGCCAATTCGAGCATCAGGGTCAGCGGGTGGTCACCGGGCAGCAGTTCATGCAGGCAACCAGCGACATCTTCCTTGGCTGGCAAACATCACGGGCGATGGACGGCCAGATCCATGACTTCTATATTCGGCAGTTGCGCGACGGCAAGGGTTCGGTCGATGCCTCGGGCTTGAAGCCTGACGGACTGACCTTGTACGGACGAATCTGCGGGGCAACTCTGGCGAGGGCACATGCGCGATCAGGTGACCGCATTGCGATTGCCTCGTACCTGGGAACGAGTGAGCGATTCGAGGATGCGATCACCGAGTACGCGTTGCAGTACGCAGCACTCAATGATCGCGACTATCTCACCCTTACAACGGCGATCAACAGCGGTGAGGTCACGGCGATCCGCGACCTCTGAATCAGTTCAGCGGCCGCTGATGATCTCGCGCATGAGACGTGCCGTTTCGCTCGGCGTCTTGCCCACGCGCACGCCCACAGCCTCGAGCGCTTCCTGCTTGGCCGCAGCCGTCCCCGATGAACCAGAGACGATGGCACCGGCATGGCCCATGGTCTTGCCCTCAGGCGCAGTGAAACCAGCGACATAGCCCGCGACAGGCTTGGTCACGTTGTCTTTGATGAAGGCAGCAGCGCGCTCCTCAGCATCACCACCGATCTCACCAATCATGACGATCGCATCGGTCTCTGGGTCAGCTTCGAAGGCCTCAAGGCAGTCGATATGGGTCGTGCCGATCACCGGGTCACCGCCGATGCCCACACACGTTGAGAAGCCCAGGTCGCGAAGTTCGTACATCATCTGGTACGTCAGAGTGCCGGACTTGCTGACTAGGCCGATCCGTCCAGCCTGCGTGATATTGCCCGGGATGATTCCGGCATTGGACTTGCTCGGACTGATGATTCCAGGACAGTTCGGGCCGATCAGACGGGTCGTTCCACTGGCCTGCGCGTACGCGAAGAAGTCGGCGGTGTCGTGTACCGGCACTCCCTCGGTGATCACAATCACCAGCGGCACAGATGCGTCAACTGCCTCGTAGACAGCACCCTTGGTGAACTTGGGCGGCACGAAGACCACCGATACATCCGCCCCGGTCTGCGCCACCGCCTCAGACACACTGCCGAAGACAGGGATGATGTGGCCATCGGCGTCGACCGTCTGCCCACCCTTGCCCGGTGTCACACCTGCAACGATGTTTGTGCCCGAAGCGAGCATGCGGCGAGTGTGCTTGCCACCCTCCGAACCGGTGATTCCCTGAACAAGGATCTTGGAATTCTCATTGATGAAAATGGCCATCGTCATGCTCCCTGAGCTGCAAGTTCGGCAACGCGACGCGCGGCCTCGTCCATCGTGTCGACCAGCTCGACCAGCGGATTCCCCGACTCGCGCAGGATGCTTCGACCAAGGTCCGCGTTGTTGCCATCAAGTCGCACAACCAGCGGCTTGGAAACTGCCTCACCCTTGGCTGCCAGAAGGTCCAGAGCCTGAATGATTCCGTTGGCCACGGCGTCACAGGCGGTGATTCCACCGAAGACATTGACGAAGACCGCCTTGACCTCGGCATCGGACAGGATGATCTCCAAGCCGTCCGCCATCACCTGAGCCGAGGCGCCACCACCGATATCGAGGAAGTTCGCCGGCCGCTGTCCACCGAACTCTTCACCGGCGTACGCAACGACGTCCAGGGTGCTCATCACCAGACCGGCGCCATTGCCAATGATTCCGACAGATCCAGAGAGCTTCACGTAGTTGAGATCCCGCTCCTTGGCACGTACCTCAAGGGGATCAGTTTCAACCGAATCGACGAGTGAGTCGAAGTCGGGGTGCCGGAATGAGGCGTTCTCATCCAAGGAAACCTTGCCGTCCAGAGCAAGAATCTGACCGTCGGGTGTCTTGACCAGAGGATTGACCTCGACAAGGGTCGCATCCTCGTTGACGAACACATCCCACAGGCGCTCAAGGACCTCAATCACCTGATCGCGGACTGAGGCATCAAATCCGGCCGCATCGACAATCTCCTGTGCCTTGGCACGGTCGACGCCGACGAGTGCGTCCACACTCACGCGCGCAAGGGCTTCCGGCCGTTCAACAGCCAGCTGTTCAATCTCGACGCCTCCCTCTTTGCTCGCCATCGCAAGGAAGGTGCGATGTGAGCGATCAAGCAGGATCGAAACGTAGTACTCCTCTTCAATATCGGAGGCTGGTGTGACAAGCACCTGATGGACGGTATGTCCCTTGATGTCGAGTCCGAGGATGTCGGCGGCTCGATCGTGGGCCTCATTGGGACCCGCCGCAAGCTTCACACCGCCAGCCTTGCCTCTGCCCCCGGTCTTGACCTGAGCTTTGACGACAACGGTTCCACCGAGTTCTTCGGCAGCAGCCTTGGCATGTGCTGGGGTGCGGACCACGATGCCACTGGTTGTCGGCACTCCGTGGCGCGCAAAAAGTTCTTTGGCTTGGAACTCGTACAGGTCCATTGCCCCGTCCTGACTGCTTGGAAATCAAAGGATGGTGGATGTTGCGCAGTGACATCGTCGTCGCTCGCATGCCTACTGTGGCAGAGCCACCCCATCCCTTGTCATCAGGGATCACCTACGTGCGACGCGAATCACACTGGTTCAGGCGCTGGCACCGACTCGGTCAACAACCCAGTCGACGATCGACGCGGTCGTCGCTCCGGGAGTGAAGATCTTCGCAACACCCATATTCTCGAGCTCGATGATGTCGTCCTCGGGAATGATTCCCCCGCCGAAGACGACGATGTCAGAAGCATTGTTTGCAGCAAGCTGTGCCAGAACCTCGGCGAACAGAGTCAGGTGAGCGCCTGACAGAACGGAAAGTCCGATCACGTCAGCATCCTCTTGCAGCGCGGTGGCCACGATGTTCTCAGGCGTCTGATGAAGACCCGTGTAGATGACCTCGATGCCGGCATCACGAAGGGCTCGAGCAACAACCTTGGCACCGCGATCATGTCCGTCCAGACCCGGCTTGGCGACCACAACGCGAATGGGACTCCCATCGGCGGTTCGGGGTGCCGAATCAGTGCTGACCATCGATTGCTCCTTCGTGGACTTACCTTCGCCGTCAGCGTACTCAACGCGCCTCAACCAGCGGTATCCCTGAATCGGTCCTCATCGGTAATCGTGGCGAACATCACCCTGTATGCCCGATGCAGGCTAGAGCTTTTCCACCGGCGCATAGCGCAGCAGAAGTCGCTTCGGGCCATCACCACCGAAGTCGATCGTGGCCTCGGCCTTCTCGCCCACCCCACTGGTGGACACCACTGTGCCAAGTCCGAACTTGTCGTGAGTGACGCGATCACCTGGCGACAGCGACAGTACCTCTCGATTACCCGGGCTCTTGACTCCCGGACGTGCCGCAGCCGCTATCAGGGATGGTGCCGAACCGAATCCACCTGAACCCCGACCTGAGCCAATCGGATCGACCCGATTCCAATGCACGAGCTCGGCCGGAATCTCATCAAGGAACCGGCTCGGTGGGTTGTAGGACGGTGCACCCCAGGCAGAGCGCACAGCGGCCCTGCTGACGTAGAGACGCTGCCGGGCGCGGGTGATTCCCACATAGGCCAGCCGGCGCTCCTCCTCAAGTTCACGGGTGTCACCCAGCGACCTCATATGAGGGAAGACTCCATCCTCCAAGCCGGTGAGGAACACGACCGGGAACTCCAGACCCTTGGCAGTGTGCAAGGTCATCAGGGTGACGACACCACCATGCTCATCGTCATCGGGTATCTCATCGGAATCAGCCACCAGTGATACTCGCTCAAGGAACTCCGTCAGGGTGCCTTCTGGCTGATCGGTTTCGAACTCGCGGGCAACTGACTCGAGTTCGGCCAGGTTCTCAACCCGCGTCTCATCCTGTGGATCGCTGCTGGCCATCAACTCGGCGAGATAGCCACTCTGCTCGAGAACCGCAGT
This sequence comes from uncultured bacterium, assembly GCA_963978055.1. GTDB lineage: Bacteria > Actinomycetota > Actinomycetes > S36-B12 > CAIYMF01 > Longivirga. The sequence continues at coordinate 51,745 of CAXBQZ010000001.1, read as the reverse complement.
GAGGATTGTGGCTGGCCCGGCCCCAGCTTCGACCAGGGTTCGAAGATCGGACATCATCTGCGAGAACGACTGGACGGCCGACAGCGATCGAGCTGCCATCAGCGGTGCCTCGTCCGCCCGAGCGAGTGCACCGGCAAATGAGATGCGCTCACGCTGAGCCAGCATTTCGATTGCAGCCTCTGCGCGGTCACCGATCCCGCGCCGCGGCGTATTGAGAATCCGACGGATCGAGATGTCGTCCTCAGGATTGGCAAGGGCGCGCAGATAAGCCACCGCGTCACGGATCTCCTTGCGCTCGTAGAAGCGCACCCCCCCGACCACCTTGTAGGGCAGACCGACGCGGATGAACACCTCCTCAAGTGAGCGTGACTGCGCATTCGTTCGGTAGAACACGGCTACCTCACGAGCGGCGATGCCCTCCTGATCGGACAGACGATCAATCTCGCCCGCGACGAACGATGCTTCATCGTGCTCATTGTCTGCGACGTACCCGATGATCTGCTCACCATCACCGGCATCGGTCCAGAGCCGCTTGGGACGCCGTGCGGTATTACGCGTGATCACCGCGTTTGCGGCACTGAGGATGGTCTGCGTCGACCGGTAGTTCTGCTCCAGAAGAATGGTGGTGGCATTGGCGTAGTCGCGTTCGAACTCCTCGATATTGCGAATGGTGGCTCCACGGAAGGCGTAGATGCTCTGATCCGCATCACCCACAACACACAGTTGGGCCGGTGGGACTCCGTCAGCACCCTTGCCAACCAGCTCATTGACCAGCACGTACTGAGCATGGTTGGTGTCTTGGTATTCATCGACCAGCACGTGACGGAACCTGCGGTGATAGTGCTCGGCAACATCGGGGAAGAGTTGGAACAGCGCCACAGTGGATGAGATGAGATCGTCAAAGTCGAAGGCATTTGCCCGGCGCAGGCGACGCTGATAATCCCGATAGGCCTCAGCCAGCGTCTTTTCGTGATGGTTCGACGCCTGTGCTGCGAACGTCTCGTCATCGATCAGCTCGTTCTTCAGATTTGAAACCTGATTGCTGAAGGCTCGGGGTGGATAGCGCTTCGGGTCGAGATCCAGATCACGACAGACCAGCGTCATCAGACGCTGTGAATCGGTGGCATCGTAGATCGAGAACGAGTTGGTCATACCCAGGCGGCTGGCCTCCTTGCGCAGAATGCGCACACAGGCCGAGTGGAAGGTTGACACCCACATTGTGCGGGCCCGTGGACCGACCAGTTCGACCACTCGCTCACGCATCTCACCAGCGGCCTTGTTGGTGAACGTGATCGCCATGATGTCGCCGGGGCGCGCATCACCTGTGGCAAGGAGATGGGCGATTCTCCTGGTGAGGACGCGAGTTTTGCCCGACCCCGCACCGGCCACGATGAGCAGTGGAGCCCCTCGATGCTCGACGGCCGCCCGCTGTGACGGGTTGAGATCCTCGACAAGCGCTACCGGGTCGGTGCGCACGCTGATCGGCGCCGACACTGATTCTGGTTCGGGCAGGCCAAGATCATCAAAGAGAGTGGACATCAGTCTCGAGTCTATGTGCTGAGACCGACAGGCGTTCGACCACCCGGTGGTCAGGGAGTTACGAGGTGAAACCCAGAACCCGGACCGTTACACCGGTGCCGATACTCGCCGTGGTGAGGTCGATCCCGCCATCAGCTCGAAGGGGCACAGCGACCACATCATGTGCCCACATGTGCGCCCGGAATGAGACGCCGACAACGGACGCGGTAGAGCCCACTGTCAAAGAATCTGCCGTGGCCCCACCCAGTGCACTGACAGAAAGAAGCACCGAGGTTGCACCCGTGGGGACGCCACCATGTCCTGCCAATGCGACCGTACGCGTCGACGCAGCTGTCCACGACCCGGTAAGCCCAACATTCTTCGACGTATCGATCAGCGTTGCTGGCACCGCAAACATCGACAGACGATCACCGGACTGTGCTGTTGAGATCCATGCCTGAGCGGTGATGTGCGCGGTGAGGACGGACGTCCCGACATCGCGAAGGGTGATGGATCCATCCGCCGTGGGGATCAGGGCGTTCACACTACGTGGCACCCCGGGCATTGCGAGTACCTGCGCAACCACGGTTCCGGAGTGGGATACCAGCTGGACGCTGCCCGGAGTTGCCGACGGGTCGATCGTCAGGGTCACATGGATGGCACTGATCCCTGAGGTCGGAATCCCAGACTGACCCGCCAGTTGAACTGAGCGCGACTCACCCGGCTGAAGTGGTGCAGCCGATCCGTCAAATACAACGGCAGCGGGGAGAACATGGAACGTACCTGCAGGAGTCGAGGTGACTGCGGTGGACACTGCCGTCGCTCGGGCGTACCCGATGACGTCCACTCGCAGATTTGTCGAGCCGCGGTTAACGGAAAAGCGGATTGTGCCGTCACTTGCGACAGGAGCAATCGCACTGCCGAAGTATGTGCCCGTGGACAGGGGCGTCACGACTGGTACCGCCGTCGAGGTCATATTGCCGTGCACGGTGATCGTGGGAGTCAGCGCACTGGCAGAGGTGGCAGTCACACGCACCGCAACCGCGGCGACCCCTGACGCTGGTACACCTCCGCGACCTGCAACCCGGACGACGACATCCCGCTGATCACTGGACCACTGTTTTTGACTCAACCGACATGGTGACCCAACACCGAGGCCGGTGGCCGTGTCCAGAACGTGCACGGGGGTGATCGCCACGAGATCACCGGAACTGCGCAGCGCGGGCTGGGATGAGGTCCACACCGGGGTGCACTCGGCCGCCACGGGACGACCCGTCCAGAAGGAGGTGAGCCCACTTGCCCCCTCCCAGGTGAGGGAGATGTGCACATGGTTGCGATGGCAGTACGTGTCATACGAGGCGGCAGCTTTCGCCGGGTCGGTGAGGCAGCCCTTGAGATTGGTCCAGCCCTTCTCCGGTGAATAGCCACTCCAGAAGCGGTTGTTCCAGCCGATGTACATGATGCCCAGCCGGCGAGCCATCGCGTTCGGATTGCCAAAGCTGTCCGTGGCCTGAAGCCAGTTAAGGAAGGACACAGCTCGCGCACGCTGAGCGGTGACCTTGTAGCTCACCATCCAGTCGATCGCGCGACCCTCCTTGTGTTCACTGATTCCGCCGTCATTGCACGCGCGGGAGATGTCAGTGGAATACGCGCCGTATGTGGCCTGCAGCAGCGCTGCGAGCTTCTTCGTGCCGGCCTTGGGAGTCGGTGAGCAGATCGACTGCTCCTGATACTGCGGCGCACCATCAATGGCGGCAGTGAAGGTTGGGGTGACCGGAGGTGCCGGCAGCGGTGCGGGTGTGGGCGGAGGCGTCGGCGTAGGCGTGGGCGTTGGGCTGGCCGATGGCGTCGTACCGGCGGCCTGCACTGGCGAGATGGTCGGGATTCCCATCAGGATCGACGCGAGAATGGCCACGACGACGGCCGTCAACTGACTCAGCGCTGTTTTTGAGCGTGACGTATCCTCATTCCACCTCATAGGGTTCCTATCGGCAGGTCATCGTTGTCACTTTCGCCCCATGAGCAACAAAACTTCTCCTGAATTACTACAAATAGATCAAAGCACAACGAATACGCTCTTATTGGACCAGGAGGCCCAGTGATCCCCGATTCCGAGTTGGAACGAGTTCTAGTTGTGACAGCGCACCCGGACGATGTCGATTTCGGCGCCTCGGGCACGCTGGCCGGCTGGGCTGCCCAAGGAGTTCAGATCACGTACTGCATCGTCACCGATGGTGATGCTGGCGGGTTTGACCCGGCCGTACCCCGTTCAGAGATCCCCGGTATTCGACGTGCTGAACAGGTGGCAGCAGCCGCGGCCTGTGGGATCACCGATGTGCGGTTCTTGGGCTACAAGGATGGGGAGCTGACCGTCACCCACGGCCTTCGCCGCGATATCAGCCGCGTCATCCGCCAGGTTCGTCCAAATCGAATGCTGATCCAGAGTCCCGAACGCAATTGGCAGCGCATCCCCGCCTCACACCCAGATCACATGGCTGCCGGCGAGGCCGCGATACAGGCCGTGTATCCCGATGCCCGCAACCCGTTCGCCCATCCATCCCTCCTGCAAGACGAAGGCTTGGACGCCTGGTCAGTTCAGGAGGTGTGGGTGATGGGACATCACACCTTCGAGCATTACGTCGACATCACCGATCAGTTTGATCAGAAGATCGCCGCGCTACGAGCCCATGAATCGCAGACCTCCCACATGGAGGACCTCACCGGGATGATCCGCATGTGGGGTGAGCGAATGGCCGAGCAGGCAGGTCTGCCGGAGGGTCGCGTCGCCGAGGGGTTCTTCGTATCGATCATGCCCGCCTAGCGAGGATGTAGGCGGCGCTCCAGGCTCCTAGCCAACCGGTGTTGCGGTTGCACTCAACCAGAAGACGGCAAGCAGCACGTTGAGGATCGCAAGGCCACCGGCAAGTGCCCACCAGGTCTGCTGCTTCTCTGCCGGCTGACGCATGCCCACGACACAGGCCACGGCAACCACGAAGGCGATGACCAACTTCGTGCCCACTGCTGCCGGGGAGAAGTTCTGATCAGTGCCGATCCCACTGCCACTCATTCCGCCAAGGGCAAGACCGGTCAACAACTGAGTGAAAGCGCCATCGCGCATCCACTGGGTCACCTGACGAGGAACCGCCCGCATCTGTGCGAGAAACCCGCCGACCAGCATGGCCATACCGATGAAGTGCAGGAACAGCAGCGCGTTGTAAACGAAACTCATAGCCCTACCCTACGCGCCCATCGCCTTCGGCTCGGGCTCATTCCCACTCGCCACACATGGAGTGGGAGCTGACTCGGCCGCTCCGCAGCCTCGTCATTCCCACTAGCCACACATGGAGTGGGAGCTGACTCGACTGCTCCGCAGCCTCGTCATTCCCACTCGATAGTCCCCGGCGGCTTGCTCGTCACATCCAGCACCACCCGATTGACTTCCCTTACCTCATTGGTAATCCGCGTCGAGATCCGCGCCAACAGGTCATATGGAAGACGAGACCAGTCCGCCGTCATCGCATCCTCACTCGACACCGGACGCAACACGATCGGATGGCCATACGTACGCCCATCCCCCTGCACTCCAACTGATCGCACATCTGCCAGCAGAACTACCGGGAACTGCCAGATCGAGCGATCAAGGCCGGCCGCCGTCACCTCTTCACGCACGATGGCATCAGCCTCTCGCAGAACCGCGAGGCGATACCGAGAAACCGCACCAACGATGCGGATAGCCAACCCCGGGCCCGGGAACGGATGTCTCCACACCATCTCCGTGGGCAGACCAAGTTCGGCCCCAACAGCGCGGACCTCATCCTTGAACAGGGTGCGCAGCGGCTCCACGAGCGAGAACTGCAAATCGTCAGGAAGTCCACCAACATTGTGATGACTCTTGATATTTGCCGTACCCGTTCCACCACCGGACTCAACGACATCCGGGTAGAGCGTTCCCTGCACCAGGAACTCAACCTGCTGCCCGGACTCCCCCGCCTCCTGAACTACCTCGCGCGCAGCGTCCTCGAACACTCGGATGAACAGGCGTCCGATGGTCTTGCGCTTCTCCTCCGGATCCGTCACCCCCGTCCAACTCGGCAAGGAACCGCTCTGATGCATCGACCACCTTGAGACGGATTCCGGTCGCAGCCACGTAGTCGTTCTCCACCTGCTCTCGCTCACCCTTGCGAAGCAGTCCGTGATCCACGAAGACGCACGTCAGGTTGTCACCTACGGCGCGATGCACAAGAGCCGCAGCAACTGCGGAGTCCACGCCACCGGAGAGCCCACAGATGACGAGCTTGTCACCAACCTGAGCGCGAATCGCAGCCACCTGCTCATCGATCACATTCGATGACGTCCACGAGGGCTCGATCCCAGCGATGTCATGAAGAAAGGTCTCCAAGACGCGCTGACCATGCTCACTGTGCAGCACCTCGGGGTGGAACTGCACCCCAGCGAAGCGACGCTCTAGATCTTCGAACGCTGCCACCGGAGCACCCGCACTCACCGCCGTCACCGTGAAGCCTTCAGGAGCACGATGAACACTGTCACCATGTGACATCCAGACGACCTGCTCGTGCGGAGTTCCAGCGAACAGACGTGAGTTCGCATCAGTCACCGTCAACGTCGTTCCACCGAATTCCGACAGACCGGTTTTGGCTACCTCTCCACCCAGACTCTGAGCCATCGCCTGGAATCCGTAACAGATACCGAAGATCGGAACACCCAGGTCGAAGACACCAGGGTCCAGAGCCGGTGCGCCCGGAGCGTAGACCGAGGAGGGTCCGCCGGACAGCACGATCGCGGCCGGATTCTTCGCCGCCATCTCCGCTGCCGACATCGTCGACGGAACGATCTCGCTGAAGACCTGCGCCTCACGCACCCGTCGCGCAATGAGTTGGGCGTATTGGGCGCCAAAGTCAACGACGAGAACTGGGCGGTGCGCAGTGACAGTCACCTGAACTTCACGACCTTTTCGGTAACGGGAGCGATGACGTCATCGTAGTGGGCGGGTCGAGCGGTGACGAACCTGCCACTGTTACGGCCGGCCGACCTTGTCAGTGAAAAAACCGATGCGACGAAACGCTCCTGAACACAATAGGCTCGAGCACGCCATGTCATCGTCAACGTCGTCGATACGCCTCAGCAGCCTGCCGCTGGCCGATCCGGGTCAGCCGCAGTTCAGTACCGCACCGGCATTTCTTCGCTGGCTGGCTCGCCAACAGTGGGAGACCTTGGCACTTGCCAGCCTCTGGGCCTCGTTCTGGCTTGGACCACAGGCTGTGATGCCCGGAGTGATCGGACATGCGATCGAGGGCGCCAAGAACGGCGACCGCAACACCATCATCACGTCTACGCTCCTGCTCGTCGTACTCGGCGTCACCCAGACGATTGCCGGACTTCTCAGGCACCGAATGGCCGTAACCAACTGGGTCACCGCCTCCAGTCGTACCCAGCAGCTGATCACCCGCAAGGCAGTCGAACTCGGCGGTCAGCTCCGTCGTGATATCGCCACCGGTGAGGTGGTCGCTGTTGCCTCCGGCGATGTGGAGAAGATCGGCTGGGCGATGGAGGTTGTTGGTCGGTTGGTAGGCGCCATTGTTGCCTTCTTCATCGTGGCCATCCTGCTGCTGAAGACATCCGTCCTGCTTGGCTGCATCGCCTTGATTGGCGTCCCCCTGCTTGGACTGGCCGTAGGTCCCCTGCTGAAGCCGCTGGAGAAGCGTGAGTCTGCCCAGCGCAAGCGACTCGGACGTGCATCTGAACTCGCGACGGACACGGTCGCAGGACTTCGGGTCCTGCGCGGCATCGGTGGCGAGGACCTGTTCATCGAGCGATTCCAAGCGGTGTCACAGGACGTCCGATCCGCAGCTGTCGATGTTGCGCGAGTGCGATCGCTGCTTGAGGCAATGCAGGTCGCACTTCCCGGATTGTTCGTCGTCACCGTCGTATGGGTCGGCGCACACCTTGCCCAGAACGGAACCATCACCGTCGGCGAACTTGTAGCGTTCTACGGCTACTCGGCCTTCCTGCTCATGCCGCTGCGGATCTTCATGGAGGCAGCTGAGGCATGGACAAAGGCATACGTCTCGAGTGGTCGGGTAATCAGGGTTCTGGGACTCACCCGCGATGATGATCAGCCACGACCGACGCACGTATCAGCACCGGAGCTGGGCACTCTGGTCGAGCCGATCTCAGGACTGTCCATCACCCCTGGAATCCTCACTGCCGTGGTGTGTGCAGAACAGTCCACTGCTGATGAGATCGCGGTTCGTCTGGCCGGGATCGACGCCTCGGGAATGCAGACACTGCTCGATGGAACGTCACTTGGTGAGATACCGCGTGATGAACTCCGACGAATGATTCTCGTCCAGGACAAGGACCCAGCGCTTCTGTCCGGCACACTTCGTCAGCTCATGGATGTGCCGCGCAGTGGACGTATCACCGCCGACACAGCACTTGAGATGGCCTCCGCAGATGACGTGCTCGACAGCCTCGTCGACGCTTCCACCACGGGTGATGATCCGATGGACGCAACGATCACCGAGCGAGGACGGTCACTGTCCGGTGGCCAGCGGCAGCGACTGGCACTGGCCCGGTCACTTCTGGTCGATGCCCCGATTCTGGTCCTCGATGAGCCAACCAGTGCGGTCGATGCACATACCGAGGCGAGGATCGCCGCCAACATCGCGGAGTTTCGCAACGGTCGCACGACCGTAATCCTGACGTCCTCACCATTGGTGCTCGACCGCGCAGATTCGGTGATCCTGGTGATCGATGGGCGCGTCACCGCTCACGGACGTCACCGCGAACTGCTCACATCGAACCCGGATTACCGCGCTGTTGTTACCCGCGAGGAGGTGAGCCAGTCGTGATACCTCCCGAAGATCCTGTAGCAGCTGCCACCATGACCGGTACCTCACTGCCGATCGCTCAGGAATCAACAATCCGACGCTACGTACGTTCGTTGATGGATCGACACCGTGGATCATTCACCGCCGTTGTCCTCCTGCACTCGATCGCGTCCATCGCCGCACTGGTGGGTCCATTTGTCCTGGGTTCCCTGGTTGAGTCCCTCGCCACGGGTGGCAGTGGCATGGGCATCGACGAGGCGGCGGTGATCTTCATCATCGCGCTGATCATCCAGACCATCTTCACTCGGGCCACCCGGCTTCGGTCCAGCATCCTCGGCGAGGAGGTGCTTGCTGATCTTCGCGAGGATTTCCTGAAGCGGGCTGTATCACTTCCCACTGGCGTCGTTGAGCGCGCTGGCACCGGTGATCTCGTCTCCCGCGCCACCGTCGACATCGACAAGCTCAACAGGGCTGTACGTGATGCGGTCCCTCAGATCACCATCTCCCTGGTCACCGCGGCATTCGTCGCCGTTGCGATGTTCATCACCGCACCAGTACTCGCTCTCACCTGGCTTCTCGCGGTGCCGCCGATTCTGTTCTCATCCCGTTGGTATTTCCGTCGCGCCCCTGCGGCCTACCGAGCTGAGTCCTCCACCTACGCCGCAGTCTCGTCATCGGTTGCCGAGACAGTGGACTCCGGTCGAACCATCGAGCTCTATCAGTTGGAGCAGAGCCGAATCGCTGAGACTGATCGCCGGATTCACCGTTGGGTGCAGTGGGAGCGCTACACCCTCGCATTGCGGATCCGCTGGTTCCCGGCGATCGAGGCTGGATACCTGCTTCCACTGGCCGGTGTGCTCACCATCGGTGGGTTGCTGGTGATCCACGGAACCATCTCGCTCGGCCAGCTCACCACCGGCTTGCTGCTTACGCAGATGCTCGTTGAGCCTGTTGACGAGATGCTCATGTGGTACGACGAGATCCAGGTGGGCCAGGCGTCCCTGGCCCGTCTGGTCGGCGTGCAGGAAGTACCGGATCCACCTACAGATCCAACCCTCGAGCCGGTTGATGATCGACTCATTGTCGATGATGTGCGATTCGGCTATCGCGCCGGCAAGGATGTTCTGCACGGGATCGATCTCGATGTGGCCCCGGGTGAACGACTGGCCTTGGTCGGACCTTCGGGTGCTGGAAAGTCCACCCTCGGCCGCCTGATGGCCGGTATCTACGCCCCTCGTACTGGATCGGTCGAGATGGGCGGGGCCGAACTCGCACTCATGCCAACGGAGAATGTCCGAAGTCAGGTAGCTCTCGTCAATCAGGAACACCATGTGTTCGTCGGCACGGTTCGCGACAACATGCGACTTGCCAAGCGTGACGCGACGGACGAAGAGATTCTGGCTGCACTGGATTCGGTAGACGCATCACCCTGGATTGAGACCCTTCCCGACGGCCTTGACACCGAGGTTGGCTCCGGTGGATTCGCCCTTGCACCCGGCCAGTCTCAGCAACTTGCCCTCGCGCGTCTCATCCTGGCCAACCCGCACACGTTGGTGCTGGATGAGGCCACCTCACTTCTGGACCCCCGCGCCGCACGTCACCTCGAGCGTTCGCTCAATGCCGTCCTTGACGGACGAACAGTGATCGCCATCGCCCACCGGCTGCACACCGCCTACGACGCAGATCGGATCGCCGTGGTGGAACATGGGATGGTGAGCGAGCTCGGCAGTCATGATGAGTTGGTCGCAGCCGACGGCGCCTACGCTGCCCTGTGGCGCAGCTGGCGAGACGCCGACTGATCGCTCACCGCGCGGACTGAGCCTGGACTGCCTGTGAGTGGGTGATCTCGACGATGGGGAGTCGAAGCGCTGCCGGAGCTGACACCGGAACAACCGGTGCGGCGGGGGCGATCGGTTCGATCACCTGATACGCAGTGCCGACGCGGGGGCGCGGATCCACCTCGCCCTTGTTGGGCCAGAACGCCATGGCCCGCTCAGCCTGTGCAGTGATGGTCAGCGATGGATTGACTCCAAGGTTCGCTGAAACTGCAGAGCCATCGACGATGTGCAATCCGTCGTAACCGAACACCCGATGGTAGGCATCAATCACACCGTGACCTGAATCTGAGCCGATGCAGCAACCTCCAACGAAGTGTGCGGTCATGGGTGCGTCGATGAGGTCACCAAGTTGACCCATGGGGAAGCCATCGATCTTCTCGGCGATTCGCCTGGCGGCCTCATTCCCCTCAGGAATCCAGGTGGGGTTCGGTGTGCCCTCACCCTGCCGCGAAGTGAGTTTGAAACGGCCGAGCAATGATTTCGCCCCACTGACTGTGACCGAGTTCTCCACTGACTGCATCACCAGAGCCACTGCCCCGCGCTCGGACCAGTGACGAACGCTCAGCGATCGCACCGCATCGGAGGGATTGGCCGCGAGGGTCTTGAGCCAGATCTTCCATCGACTCACCCCATCCTTGCCATCGGTCAGCACCGTGCCGAGCAGTCCCATGAGATTGCTGCCCTTGCCATATCGAACCGACTCGATGTGCGTTCGCTCATTTGGGAAGAAGGATGAGGTGATCGCAACACCCTTGGTGAAATCCGTATCCTTGCGCCGCGAGATCGCACCAACAATCGACTCCGAGTTGGTTCGTGACTGATAGCCGAGTCTGGAGGACAGCCTGGGCAGCCGGCCCGTATCTCGCATCTCATGCAACAGTTTCTGCGTATTGAACGTACCGGCAGCGACGATGACCTGATCGGCCGTGTAGGTAGTAGCCGGGCGTGTGAGTGGACCCGTCCGCACCGTCTCCACGACGAAGCCGCCTCCTGCGCGTTCGCTCACTGAGGTGACCGTTGTCAGCGGATGTACGACAGCACCAGCCTTCTCAGCAAGGCCGAGATAGTTCTTGGGCAGTGTGTTCTTGGCGTTGTGGCGGCATCCCGTCATGCACTCACCACATTCACGACATCCGGCTCGATCCGGACCCACCCCACCGAAGTAGGGGTCAGGAACCGTAACTCCTGCAGGCGCTCCGAAGAAGACCCCCACTGGGGTAAGGCGAAAAGTATCGCCCACCCCCATGTCTTCTGCGACCTCCGCAAATGTTTCATCAAGTGGGGAGCGCCGCGGAACATCCTCAACACCAAGCATTCGACTGGCCTGGTCGTAGTAGGGCGCAAGTTCACGCTCCCAGTCCGTGATCCCGGCCCATTGCGGATCTTGGAAGAACTCGGTGGGGGGAACATAGAGCGTGTTGGCATACACGAGTGAGCCACCACCGACCCCCGCACCACACAGCACAACAGCATCGGGCAGAAGGTGGATGCGCTGGATTCCGTAAAGACCAAGCGCAGGAGCGAACAGGAAGTCCTTCACCCGCCAGGAGGTGACGGCGAAATCCTCGTCATTGAATCGACGACCGGCCTCCAGTACACCGACCCGGTAGCCCTTCTCCGTCAGCCGCAGCGCACTGACACTTCCACCGAACCCCGAGCCGATGATCAGGACGTCGTAGTGCATGGGCCTACTTCACTCCCAACCGCTTCAGTGCCTTGAACGCCGACGTCATCATGCCGGCCCACTGCTCATCAGTACGTCCGAAGGGAGCACCGAATCCAAGACCCCGCTGCGCCGAAACCGTCTGCGGCTCGGTGTATCTCAGAATCCCCTCCTTGCCGTGGCGACGACCCAGGCCGGAAGCCTTCATTCCGCCCATGGGCGATGAGATCGATGCCCAGGCAGCACCATAGGCCTCATTGATGTTGACGGTGCCAGCCTGAATCCGCGCGGCCATAGCTCGGGCAGTGTCATTGTCCTTGGTGAGAATGGCTGCATTGAGCCCGAAGTCACTGTCGTTGGCTCGTTCAACTGCCTCATCATCGGTGGCAAAGGTGTAGATCGCAGCCACCGGCCCGAAGGTTTCCTCACGACACAGAGCCATGGACTCACCAACATTGGTGAGCAGCGTGGGAGCGAAGTAGTAGGGACCGACGTCCGGGCGAGGACGACCCCCCGTAAGAACTGTGGCCCCCTTCGATACTGCATCCTCCACATGGGCCTGCACCCGCTCCAACTGACGGGCGGAAATCAGAGATCCCATATCTGAGCCCCAACCAACTCCTGGTTTGAGAGTCATCTGCTCCACCCTCGCCACGAAAGCAGGGATGAATCGATCAGCGATCGTCTGGTCGACCAAAATGCGCTCCGTTCCAACACAGAGTTGACCGGCATTGCCGAAGGCGGCGCGCTCAGCGATCTCCACTGATCGATCGATATCTGCATCCCCTCTGACGATCAGGGCATTCTTCCCACCAAGCTCAAGTGAGCAGCCAATGAGCCGGCGTCCACATTCGGCCGCAACCTCGCGGCCCACTCTCGTCGACCCGGTGAAACTGATGTAGTCGGCCCGCTCGATCAGCAATGGGCCAAGTTCAGGGCCATCACCGATGACGACCGTCATCACACCCTCTGGAAGTCCCGCGGCCCTCAGCAGATCAACTGCCCACAGGGCCGTCACTGTGGTCTGGAGATCGGGACGCAGCACCACAGCATTGCCCGCAAGCAGCGCCGGCAGAGCATCTGTGACGGCCAACGTGATCGGGTAGTTCCACGGCGAGATGATTCCAACTACACCCTTGGGGTGATGGTGAACGACGGTATCGGTCAGCAAGGGGAAGACACCCTGCCTGTGCTCGGTAGCGATGATGCCCGGTCCTGCCTGCGCGTAATAGCGCGCGTTGAGAGCACAGTCAGCAAGCTCTTCAAAGGCATCTCGACGGGCCTTACCCGTTTCGATCTGCGCAATGTCCATAGCCTCGTTCTGTCGGGCTAGGACCAGATCATGGAACCGCTCCAGAACAGTCGCCCGTTCACGCACCGACACCGTGCTCCAGCTGCGCTGCGCGCGTCGAGCCATCTCACAAGCATGATCGACGTCAGCATGCGTCGACAGTGGGATCCGTGCGGCTACCCCACCGGTGAAGGGCGCAACTGTTGTGTGCATGACGGCGGACGGTCCGACCACGGCATTGGCGACCAGTCGCTGTACCAACGAGTCGGAGATCATCGGCGTGGCAAGGTCAGCCTGCTGTGACGTCATAGCCTGAGCGTAATCGGTTGTACCGTGCCTAGAAACCGGGAAAGCGTCGGAATCGAGAAGATGACGCTTCGTCAGCCGTCAACATCTGCCAAGGGGACGAACGTGAATCCCTCTGCACGCAGCGCGGGTACCAGAATCCTGACCGCATCTACCGCCAGATTTCCCGCACGCATCTCCTCACCTGGTCGGCCCGGGTCAGCCGTGCTGTCGTGCATGAGCACGACTCCACTCCCGGTCTTTCGTATGTGGTTCAGATACGAATCAGCACACTCCTGCGGGGTGCCCATATTCCACCAGCACTGCCAGTCCATGCCATCGATATCCCAGCCGTAGTTGGCACTGTGCCCCGCAAGGATCTCCTGATCGGCATTTACCTCCGCATCGATCCGCTGATCCCACTCACCCCAGGGAGGTCGAAATGGAATCGGGCCGCCAACCCCGCACTCAGCCAGCAGAGCCCGAGTGCTGCGAAGCTCCTCGCGGATGGAATCACCATCCAGATCCGGAAGATGTCGATGTGACCAGGTGTGGTTGCCAACCCGATGCCCAAGAGCCATGACCTCCGACGGAATCTCCCGGTGATCGCTCACATGCTTACCGCACATGAAGAACGTGGCTTCAATCTGCTCTTCGGCCAGATACTGAGCCAATTCGATCGTTCTGGGACCGCGACCACTGCCAGTTGTGGCACCCGGTCCGTCGTCGAAGGTGAGAACCAGTGATCCCTCCGGGAGATGTGAACCGAAGCGCAGGGTCGTATCCATCATGGGACGAGTGTGCACCACCTCGGAGCTCACCGCGTCGGTTCGACCACAATCTCCACGCGCTGGAACTCCTTGAGATCGGAGTAGCCAGTGGTTGCCATTGCTCGACGAAGGGCTCCAACGAGGTTCATCGTGCCATCGGCGAGATGGGATGGTCCGTGCAGAATCTCACTCAGGGTTCCAACTGTTCCCAACTGCACCCGCTCTCCGCGCGGAAGCTCCGGATGGGCAGCCTCGATCCCCCAGTGGGATCCGCCACCGGGTGCCTGTGCGGCGCGCGCAAGTGGTGAACCCACCATCACCGCATCGGCACCGCAGGCGATGGCTTTGGGAAGATCACCACTGCGCCCAACACCACCATCAGCGATCACATGGACATACCGTCCACCTGATTCATCCATATAGTCCCGACGGGCTGCAGCCACATCGGCAATGGCTGAGGCCATCGGCACACGAACGCCCAGAACATCGCGAGTGGTATGGGCTGCACCGCCCCCAAAACCGACAAGTACCCCGGCAGCACCGGTTCGCATGAGATGTAGCGCAGCCTGGTACGTGGCACAGCCACCAACGATCACCGGGACATCCAGCTCATAGATGAACTGCTTGAGATTCAGCGGATCTGACGCATCGGATGGAGCAACGTGTTCCGCGCTCACGGTCGTACCTCTGATGACGAAGATGTCGACACCGGCGTCAACGACAGACTTTGCAAACTGCGCCGTCTTGGCCGGGGACAGCGATGCAGCAACCGTGACACCACCGGCTCGGATCTCCGCGATTCTGGCAGCGATCAGATCTTCACGAATAGGAGCGCTGTAGATCTGCTGAAGCCGTGAGGTAACAGCCTGCGAGTCGAGCTCGGCAATCTCAGCCAGCAGTGGAGATGGATCGTCGTAACGGGTCCAGAGACCTTCAAGGTTGAGCACTCCAAGTCCACCGAGCCGACCAATCTCCACGGCGGTGGCCGGTGACACCACCGAGTCCATGGGGGCGGCGAGTACTGGAGTTTCGAACCTGTAGGCGTCGATCTGCCATGACACCGACACAGACTGCGGATCACGAGTGCGACGGCTTGGCACGATGGCAATATCGTCAAGGGAGTACGCCGGGCGGGCCCGCTTGGCACGTCCGATTTCAATATCGCTCACGTTCTGACCCTTTCAGGAACATCTCAGGCGACCGGTGGCATGGCCACAGCCCTGCTCACGAGTGATAGTTGGGAGCCTCGGCTGTGATCTGGATATCGTGCGGGTGGCTCTCCTTGAGGCTGGCCGAGGTGATCCGGATAAACCGACCTCGATCCTGCAGTTCTGGCACCGTGCGCGCACCCACGTAGAACATCGACTGCCGCAGTCCGCCGATCAACTGATGGGCCACCGCAGACAGCGGTCCGCGGTAGGCGACCCGACCTTCAACACCCTCGGGTACGAGCTTCTCGTCGCTGTCGACCTCCGCCTGGAAGTAGCGATCCTTGGAGTACGACTTCTTTCCCCTGGAGGACATCGCACCAAGTGAACCCATTCCGCGGTAGGACTTGTACTGCTTGCCGTTGACGAAGATCAGGTCCCCGGGACTCTCATCACAACCGGCAAGCAGTGAGCCCACCATGACTGTGCTCGCACCGGCGACAAGTGCCTTGGCAATATCACCCGAGTACTGCAGCCCTCCGTCAGCAATAACTGGAACGCCCGCGGGCTTGCAGGCAAGTGATGCTTCGTACACGGCAGTGATCTGTGGTGCCCCAACTCCGGTGACGATACGCGTTGTGCAGATCGATCCCGGCCCCACACCCACCTTGACAGCATCGGCACCCGCGTCAACGAACGCCTGCGCACCAGCGCGGGTGGCGATATTGCCACCGATGACCTGCACATGACGGGTGGCTGAGTCGGACTTCAGTCGTCGGACCATGTCGAGCAGCAACTGCACGTGGCCATGTGCGGTGTCGGCAACCAGAACATCCACCCCGGCATCGATCAGGGTGGTGGCACGCTCCCATGCGTCACCGAAGTAGCCGATCGCCGCACCAACCATGAGTCGGCCGGCGGCATCTTTGGCCGCATTCGGGAACTGCTCACTCTTGACGAAGTCCTTCACAGTGATCAGGCCGGTGAGACGCCCCTGCCCATCGATGATGGGAAGACGCTCACGCTTGTGCTGACGAAGAAGCAGGGTTGCCTCTTCTCGACTGATTCCGTCATGTCCGGTGATGAGCGGCATCGGGGTCATCACATCGCTGACGAGAGTCGTACCCCACTCCGCGATCGGCACGAACCGAAGATCGCGGTTGGTGACGATGCCGAGCAGTACTCGATCCTGGTCGATCACGGGCAGGCCTGAAACGCGGTACTGACCGCAGATCTCATCTAGCTCTTCGAGGGTGGCCTTCGGATGGATCGTGATCGGATTGGAGATCATTCCGGTCTGAGTCCGCTTGACCAGGTCAACCTGATACGCCTGATCCTCGATCGAGAGGTTTCGGTGAAGGACACCCAAGCCGCCCTGACGTGCCATGGCGATCGCCATCCGCGCCTCGGTGACCGTGTCCATGGCCGCAGACACAAGGGGAATCGAAAGAGTGATGCCGCGGGTGAGGCGCGATGAGGTGTCGACTTCACCAGGAACGACATCCGTCTCGCCGGGGAGCAGTAGGACATCGTCATAGGTCAAGCCGAGCGCGGCGAACTTGTCGGGAATTCCGATGTTCTCCGAATCGGACATGTGAGCGCCTTCCGGTCGCGAGCGGTGACTTCAAGGATACCGGTCGCGCGGCGTTCTGTTTAACGCAGGAACCGCTTAGCGCAGGAAGCCCCAGCGGAATCCGAGAGCCACGGCCTGTGCCCGATCCGCAGCATTCAGTTTGCGGAACAGTCGACGAGCGTGGGTCTTCACCGTGTCCTCGGACAGGTACAACTCACGGCCGATCTCGGCATTGCTCTTGCCGCGACTCATACCGTCGAGTACCTGCTGCTCACGCTCGGTGAGAGCAGGAGGTGCGCCAGCCGGGCGGATCCGTGATGTGCGCAGTCCGCCACCATCGCGACCGGCAGCAAGTGCCATGGCGACCGTGGTGGCCACCTCCTCACGGGAGGCATCCTTGGCAACGTATCCACGCGCACCACCGGAGACCGCACGCGCCACACCCTCTGGATCCTCACCCATCGTCAACATGACGACGGCTGCATCGGGGTGGGCGGCAACCAGTCGACGACTGGCCTCAACCCCACCGATCCCGGGCATTCTGACGTCCATCAGAACAAGATCAGGTCGTTCGATCGGAAAGCGAGCGAGCACCTCTTCACCGCTACCTGCGGCTGTTACGCGCTCAACCCCCGGTACGGCCCCAACGGCACGCCGAATCGTTTCGCGAGCCAGTGGCGCGTCATCGCAAACAAGTACGGTGGTCATAGTGAGTACACGTCCTCCCGATCAGGTGCTACGCGGGTCGTAGCAGCCGCATCTGAGGAGAATGTCGGCACCCACATGGGTGAACTTGAGCCAGATGGGTGATCAAATCGCACGCGATAGGTTCACGCACTACACGTCAGTTCCGGCGTGCAGAAGAGCGGTGATATCTGGACGGGCAAGCCAGGCGGTTGCATAGGCCTCAGGTAGATCCTCTGCAATGGTCTGTACGGCCTGGCGGGCTGCGGCAAGTGCGAGCTCGGATTCACTCGGATCCTGTTCAACCACCAACGCCCCGAGCACTCCTGAAGAGGCCCACAGCAATGGCAGAGCCCCCAACCTTTCCGCGAGATGGACGCATCTACGCAGCACCTCGGCCGCACGAAACTCCTCGGCTGCCTTGATCAAGGCAACTCCTTCAAACAGCAGACCCTTGGCGAGGTGACGTGGTGCATCGGCTGTTTCGGCGGCCTCCACTGCACGACGGCTGACATCCAAGGCTGTGGTCGTGTCGTCAGACAGGAGAGCGACCTCGGCTCGAACCCAGTCTGCGCGCACCCGCTGCCGCCACCAATCGGGTCGCCCTGGAAGCATTCGATCGAGTTCTACCAACTCGGCGAGTGCAGCCTGGCCTTCCCCCACACCAACTAGGTCAGCCACCCGACCCACATGGGCATCAAATCGTGCCTCAGGTGAGTCACCAGCAATCTGCAGGGCGTAGTTGTCGATTTCCAGCGCCTCTGCGTGACGACCGAGCTGCCTGGTCACACTCGCCAAGGTCGACGCTGCAAGGGATCCAAAGACATTGCCACTGGGAGCCTTGGCCGCATCGGCAGCCAGCGGACCCAGGGTCACCATGGCTTTGCCGTACTGACCTGACGCACCAAGGCACACCCCAAGGAGCCACGTTGCGGCGGCAGCACTCGGCTCATCGGCTTCCGCGAGAGCCAACTCCGATGCGCGAATGAGCGGTTCCACCCCATCGACGGGACGTCCATGGAAGGCCGCTCGCTCACCAGCAGCAAGGCAGCGGACAAGATCCTCGTTCACGTGGACTCCGGGCTGAGGGGACACTGACATCCCTCAGTATCGATGCAGGAGGGTTGATTCCCCTCAATGCACCGCCGCATCCGGGTCAATCTGCAATCGACCCGAGATCGGGTCGTGACGATCCTCAGACGTTGACAGCGTTGTCGATGGCTGTCACTGCCTCAATGAGGGAGTAGACCTGCTGAACATCCCGGGGCATCGACTCATCCCAGCCAGGTCCGGCAGCGACGATCAATGGCGCAGGTCGCATGCTGGGAAGGTCGGCCAACTGTGAGGAATCACCAGTCTCGGGAAGATACGACCACACCAACACAGCAGCTGGACCGGTGCGCCGCACCGCCGCGTTGAGGACATGACGTGGGACTCGCGCCCCCAGGATCCGTGAACTGATGTGTCTTTCCGCGAGAGCTGCGGCGACGGCATGAAGGGGCAGGGAATGCTGCTCCTCATCTGAGCAGGCCAGGAGAATCGGACGCGCATTCAGTGGCGTTGACATGCGCGCACACACCGAATTGAAGGCACTGATGATCGAGTCGGAGAGAACATGTTCGACGTCGATTCCCTTACCAGACGAGGCCCAGCGCTCACCGACGTCAAAGAGCACCGGAACCAGCATGTGATCCCAGGTCCAGACAACGCCGCGTCGATCAATCGAATCATGGATCAGGGCTACACAGGAACTGTTGTCGAGGGTAAGTGCCGCTCGAGCGATGCCCCGTATCGATGGCATACCGCGAGAGATCGAAAGAACCTCTGCCCCGGCATCCTCGGACTGCGAATCATCGAAAATGTCACGAACCCGTGACATCTGTGGCTCCACCGGCTCCACAGGACTCAGGAGCGAACTGCTAATCGTCTGGGCCTGCGCGGATACATCTTGCGCCTTGGCGATGCGGGCCGCCTCCTGCGGGGCAACACCCTGGTTCAGCAGCCGCCTCATCAGATCAAGCCGGGCGACGTCAGTGGCGTTGTAGCGTCGATGTGTTCCTGCGGAGTGTTCCGAGGGGCCTAGGTCGTACCTGCGATCCCAGGTGCGCAAGGTGGCAGGTGCTACGCCCAACCGCCTCGCCACAGCGGCAACCGTCAAACCGGCGTCCGTCGACACCAGTTGCGGAAAGCGCTGCGATTCGGTCATAACGATCTCAAGTCTGGGGGCAGTGTGCAGGTCCCGCACCTTGAGATCTCGGCGATAGCACCCTCATCGATCCCGTCGGGGATACCCGCACATCAGAACGGCATGTGGAGGAGAGCGGGAGCGAGTTGTTCACCGACACGATAAATTCTCTCCTAAGCCTCAACTTTCCTAGCTAGGTCGCTGAACCGATACCCTGCGCCCAAGCCGATCTTTGATCATCTATGCAGTTCAGAGCCCTAAGGTGGACTCCGAACCCAGAAGTGTCTCCATTCGAGAGTACCGCCAGAAATATTGTTCATAAGTTGTTCATACAAGACCCTTGACCAACTTTTGACGCGATGCTACGTTTTGGATACAAAGTTGAACCGCTCCTTCAGGTAGTGCACGGATCGGAACTCGACAACCAGAACGCAGGAGGATGACATGGCTGATGTATCCCGACTCCCCGGCCCCAACGCCGACATCTGGGACTGGCAGATGGACGCAGCTTGCCGCGGTGAGGACAGCGATGTGTTCTTCCATCCGGAGGGTGAGCG
This sequence comes from uncultured bacterium, assembly GCA_963978055.1. Taxonomy (GTDB): domain Bacteria; phylum Actinomycetota; class Actinomycetes; order S36-B12; family CAIYMF01; genus Longivirga. Next base: position 31,382 of record CAXBQZ010000001.1, on the reverse strand, counting down.
GGGACCGTCCCGCGTTGCTCGCGAGCGCGCGGCCAAGGCCATTTGCGCCCGCTGTCCAGTGATCAACGAATGTGCCCAGCACGCCCTCACCGTACGCGAACCCTACGGAGTATGGGGTGGCCTGTCCGAGGATGACCGCGACGAGATCTACGTTCGCCGCCGGATGCGCGAGCCGATCAGCCGTCCCGCGTAGATCAACATAAATTGTTGTTGGCCCTACCCAACAGCCGCGCCGGCAAGATTACCGTCGAGAGACCGGCGCAAAATAAACGAAGCCCCCGCCTGCGGATTCGCGGCGGGGGCTTCGTTTGCATTTACGAGCTAGTGGCTGTGACCACCTGGTCCATGGGAGTGACCATGCCCATTGACATCCTCTTCGTCTTCCTTCTTCTCCACGACGAGTGCCTCGGTGGTAAGCAGCATCGCTGCGATGGACGCTGCGTTGGCCAGCGCCGAACGCGTCACCTTGACCGGATCGATAACACCGGAGGCCATGAGATCCTCGTACACATCAGTGGCGGCGTTGTAGCCGGAGCCGACAGGCAGCTCCTTGACCTTCGACACCACGACGTAGCCGGGCTCACCAGCATTCTCGGCGATCCAGCGAAGTGGCTCACCGGCTGACTTGCGCACGATGCTCGCACCCGTAGCCTCATCGCCGGAAAGACCGAGGTCGCCCTCGAGGACTGCGCTGGCGTGGACGAGCGCAGATCCGCCACCGGCCACGATGCCCTCCTCGATGGCAGCCCGAGTTGCCGACACAGCATCTTCGATGCGGTGCTTCTTCTCCTTGAGCTCCACCTCAGTGTGAGCACCAACCTTGATGACGCAGACGCCACCGGCGAGCTTGGCGAGACGCTCATTGAGCTTCTCGCGGTCCCAGTCGCTGTCGGTGTTCTCGATCTCAGCCTTGATCTGGTTGACCCGGCCGGTAACGGCCTCGTGGTCACCACCACCATCGATGATGGTCGAGTTGTCCTTGGTGACCACGATGCGGCGGGCGGTACCCAGGACATCGAGACCAACCTGATCGAGCTTGAGGCCAACCTCAGCGGAGACAACCTGTGCACCGGTGAGAACTGCGATGTCCTGAAGGATTGCCTTGCGACGATCACCAAAGGCGGGCGCCTTGACCGACACCGACGCGAAGGTGCCGCGGATACGGTTGACGACCAGGGTCGACAGAGCTTCACCCTCAACATCCTCAGCGATGATGAACAGCGGCTTACCGGCCTGGACAACCTTCTCCAGCAGCGGGAGCAGCTCTGAGACGCTGGAGATCTTGCCCTGGACCAGAAGGATCAGCGCATCATCGAGGACTGCCTCCATCCGCTCCGCGTCAGTGACGAAGTAGGGCGAGATGTAGCCCTTGTCGAACTGCATACCCTCGGTGAAGTCGAGCTCGAGGGCAGTGCTGCTGCTCTCCTCAACCGAGATGACTCCGTCTTTGCCGACCTTGTCGAATGCATCGGCGATGAGGGCACCGATTGCTGCATCCTGGGAGGAGATGGTGGCAACCTGAGCAATCTCATCCTTGCCGTTGACCTCACGGGCGATCTCGAGCAGGCGATCGTTGACAGCGGCAACGGCCTTGTCGATGCCACGCTTGACATCCATCGGAGCGCCACCGGCGGTGACAACCTTCAGACCCTCGCGCACCATGGCCTGAGCCAGCACGGTAGCCGTGGTCGTTCCGTCACCGGCGACATCGTTGGTCTTGGTGGCAACTTCCTTTGCCAGCTGAGCGCCGAGGTTCTCATAGGCGTCCTCAAGCTCAACCTCGCGTGCGATGGTCACCCCATCGTTGGTGATCGTGGGCGCGCCCCACTTCTTGTCGATGACAACATTGCGTCCCTTGGGACCAAGTGTCACCTTGACGGCGTCGGCGAGAGCGTTGACACCGCGCTCGAGGCTGCGACGTGCGTGCTCGTCGAACTCCAGGATCTTTGCCATGGAATGTGCGTTCCTTCGTGTTGGTCGTTCAGTGAATTGACGTTCGAGTGTTCTGTGGAATTCGGCACCGGGACGATGCAGTTTCCGCCAAGATGACTCCGCCCCGGGGCCCGGGGGCCGCCGGGGCGGGAATCACCTGATCGGTGCGTCGTCGTTACTTGACGACGACGGCGAGGATGTCACGAGCAGACAGGATGAGGTACTCCTGGCCGTCGTACTTGACCTCGGTACCGCCGTACTTCGAGTAGATGACCTTGTCGCCAACCTGGACATCCAGCGGCAGGCGCTGGCCGTCCTCGAAGCGACCCGGACCTACTGCAAGGACCTCGCCCTCCTGGGGCTTCTCCTTGGCGGTATCGGGGATAACGAGGCCCGAAGCAGTGGTCTGCTCGGCCTCGAGGGTCTTGACGAGGATGCGATCCTCGAGGGGCTTGATGGTGACCGACACGGTCTGTCCTCCACCTTGAGTCGAATTCTTGGACAGTGATCGGCAGTTCCAGAACGTCGTCGCGGGTGCCGCCTGGACCGAACACTTTCTTACCGGGTAGTGGCACTCTCAGGTGGAGAGTGCCAACACCACTACCTTAGAAACCAATTGGCACTCGGTCAACTCGAGTGCCAGCCGAAGGCTGGCCTCGAGGGGACCGATGCGCACGCGGCGAAGCGAAGCGGAGCCGCTTGTGCGCAGATGAGGGTCAACTCGAGTGCCAGCCGAAGGCCTACATCATGTGCGTGCGAGATAGTGGGGTCATGGATCTGGACAGCCTACGGTGGCTTCGCTCACCAGAGGGGCAGTGGGTTCTGCGGGAGTGCTGGGAGGCTGACCAGTCCGCACATGAGCTGGCCGCCAAGGGTGATCCACGGGCCACTGACCCCCTGCGGCTGGCCACCGCGATCCGCAAGCGTCATCCGGATATCGACGGGACGCTCATCGCTGAGGCGCTCACCCAGACCGAGCTTCGACGCCGCGCCAGCAGCAAACTCGGCCACCTCGCACCGACACTGCTCTACACCCGCGACGGTCTCGAACAGGCATCGCGAACAATCGTCGCCGAGAAGCGAGGGGCTCGTCTGCGCGCAGCGGGCACCGAGATGGTCGCTGATCTTGGCTGTGGAATTGGGCTGGACTCGCTCGCCTTCGCATCAGCCGGAATCCGCGTGGAAGCGGTCGAGCGCGATCCACTGGTGGCGACTCTCGCAGAGGCCAATGCTGAACTGGCCGGCCTCGACACCTTCATCAATGTCCATGTCGGAGATCTCACCCAGCACCTCAACGAAGTGCTGCCCACCGTTGACACGCTGTTCCTGGATCCGGCCAGACGCGATCCACATCAGCGCATTGACGGCCGCAGCAAGCGAACCCTCGACCCACAGAACTGGTCCCCACCATGGTCGTGGATCTCCTCACTGGCCCAGCGCACCTCCCGGATAGCGGTGAAGGTTGCGCCTGGAATTCCCCATGAGCTGACCCCCGAGGGTGGATGCACCACGTGGACATCCGTGGATGGTGACCTCGTCGAGGCCGAAGTGATGTGGCCTGGATTGAACATCGCAGGGATCCAACGCATGGCTGTGGCGATCCGTCGCGGCCATGCTCATGAACTGACCAGTGCCGTGTCCATGAGCGATGAAACTCCACCCCCTGTTGGATCGATCGGCGGATGGATCATGGAGCCCGATGATGCGGTCATTCGTTCGGGGTTGGTCGCAGTTCTGGCTGAACGATCAGATGCGCGACTCATCGATCCGCGCGTCGCCTATCTCACCTGTGATTCCGAACCGGCGCCGTCACCATTTATGACTGCCTTTCGCGTTGAGGGGGTTCTCCCCTACCGGCTGGAGACGCTGAAGCAGAAGCTGATCGAGCGAAAGATCGGCAAGGTCATAGTCAAGAAGCGAGCGATCAACATCGATCCAGATACGGTTCGCAGGCAGTTGAACCTCCGTGGTGACGCATCGGCCGTCGTCGTGATTACCCGCATCGGCGATGAACCCTGGGCATTCATCTGCACACCGCAGAGCGCCGTTACAGCAGCTCCTGCCGAGTAAGGTCAGCCACCTCGACAATGGCTGCAGGGCCTAGACCACAGCACCCACCGATGAGGCTGGCCCCGAGGTCCATCCACTCCTGCACCGCCGCTCGGGGTAGCAGATCCTCACCATCACCGAGCCAAACGGAGGCGTCACCGTCCCAGACTCGCCCAGCATTCGGGTAGACGACGATCGGGAGGTCCGGTGTGGCCCTGCGGATTCGAGTGATCAGGCCGCTGATGAACTCTGGCTTCGTGCAGTTCACTCCGATCGCATCGAAATGCTCGCTGACCAACTCGGCGGCATCCTCGATCGGTTGCCCGGCACAGGTCCGCTCCGCCGACTCACAGGAGAAGGACAACCATGCTGGGACGCCGGAGATCACATCAGTAAGGGCGTACGCCTCGTCCACATCCGGAATCGTCTCAATTGCCAGCAAGTCCGGTTGTGCTGCTACGAGCACCGAGGTCCGCTCTCGATGGAAATCGGCAAGAAACTCGCGGGACTTGCCATAGCGACCGCGATACTCCGATCCATCGTGCATGGTGGCACCCCAGGGACCGACGGAGGCCGCGACAAGCATCGGATGTGTGACGCCCCTGGCCCGAGCGCGATCGCGAGCCTGCGCTACCAACTCGACCGAAAGCGTCAGAAGTCGATCAGCCTCATCTGGCGAGAGGCCCGCAGCCACGAAACCTGGGCGGGACGCCTGATAGGACGCAGAGATTCCCACCGTCGCTCCGGCTTCGAAGTAGGTCTGGTGCACGTCACGAATCGCATCGGGATCATCGCGAAGAAGCCGGGCCGACCACAGTGACCCGGTGAGGTCGTAACCGCGAGCCTCTAGTTCCGAGGCCAGACCACCATCGATTGCGTGGGTTCCCGAGTGAAGCAGAGCATCAAGGCGTGACATCAGGCACTCACCACGGTGATCGGCATGGATGAATCAGCAGGGAGATCAAGTTGGCCGGGGGCGCGGCCCCGAGCAACGAGCTCAGAACCCAGAGCCGCCACCATAGCACCATTGTCTGTGCACAACCCGGGCCGAGGAACCCGCACTGCGATTCCCACCCGCTCACATCTGGCCTGTGCCATGGCGCGAAGCCGTGAATTGGCCGCCACGCCACCTCCGATGACGAGGGTATCCACACCATTCTCCTGACAAGCAAGGATCGCCTTGCGCACCAGAACATCGGTCACAGCCTCTTGGAAGGAGGCGGCCACATCGGCCACCGGTACCGGCTCACCGGATGCCTCACGTGCCTCCACCCACCGAGCAACGGCCGTCTTCAGGCCACTGAACGAGAAGTCGAACCTGTGCTCGACCATGTCTCGCTGTGTTGTCAGGCCACGGGGAAACTCGATCACCACCTCACCATCCTTGGCGGCACGATCAATATGGGGTCCGCCAGGGAACGGCAGCCCCAGAACCCTGGCTACCTTGTCGAATGCCTCCCCGGCAGCATCGTCGATCGTGGCACCCAGTGGACGTACATCGGCCGTCACATCCGGCACGAGCAGCAGCGAGGAGTGCCCGCCTGAGACAAGCAGAGCCATGGTTGGTTCTGGCAGCGCACCATGCTGGAGCTGATCGACTGCCACGTGGGCCGCCAGATGGTTGACGCCATAGATGGGCTTTGCGAGTGAGACCGCAAGAGCCTTGGCCGCCGCCACGCCAACCAGAAGCGCACCGGCAAGTCCTGGACCGGCAGTGACAGCGATGGCATCTACATCTGCCAGGGATATCCCGGCATCCGTCACTGCCCGGTTGATCGTCGGGATCATCGCATCAAGATGTGCCCGACTCGCAACCTCTGGCACCACTCCGCCGAAGCGAGCATGCTCGTCAACACTGCTGGCAAGAGCATCGGCGAGCAGGGTATGTCCTCGGACAATACCTACCCCGGTCTCGTCACAGGACGTCTCGATCCCAAGGACCAGTGGTTCATCAGCCATGGGAGATCTCACCGCCATCCAGACGCAACCTCATCACATAGGCGTCGAGGCCAGGACCGTAATAGTCAGCCCGCACCGCCTGTCGTTCGAATCCGCTCGATTCGTACAACGAGATTGCCGCGTTGTTCGTTGACTCAACTTCGAGAAAGAGCTGTGAGCAGTTACGTTCCTGTGCCTTGGCTATAAGGGCCTTGAGCAGTTCACGGCCCAGACCCATGCCCTGCGCTCGAGGAGCCACCGCGACAGTCTGGACATCAGCCTCAGGTGGCACACACATCAGACCTGCATAGCCGTCCACACCGAGCTCGTCCTCGTGCACCACATACCAGCGGGTGGCAGGAACATGCGCGAGTTCGCTCCAGAAGCCCTCCTGGGACCATGGCTTGGCAGAGAAGAGCTCCGTCTCCAGCTCTGCTAATTGGGGAATATCCCACCAGCGCATCGGACGCAAGGTCATGCCGGTGTCACCCGCTTGCGTTGAACATTCTCAATCGCATCCGGACGGCGCAGGTAGAGCGGTGTGGTGTCAGTGACCCGCTCCGGGTGGTCGATGGCGACGCGACCAAGCCAGACAGCATTGACGTACTCCGGTGCACGAACATCGCTGAACGCGGTCGGGTACAGCAAAGCGCCGGCACCAAACACGACGCCCTGACGAAGGGCTGACGGAAGGTCCACTGCTGGCTGCACGTACGGACCGCTCACCCGCGAGCCGTCCCTGTCGTATGCCGCCGCGTACACCTCACGACGTCGAGCATCTGTGGCTACCATGAATTCGGAGTCGCACAGCCCCTGCACAACCACCTGCATTGCGATGCCATCGAGTGAGCACACCCCATGTAAGGGAAGGGCGAGCGCCTCAGCCATGACGCGAGCTGTGACAACTCCCACTCGCAGCCCCGTGAAGGGACCCGGCCCAACGCCCACGGCGATGCCGGATAGTTCGACCGGAGTCACTCCCGCCAGTTCGAGTGCCTGATTGATCGTCGGCGCCAGCAGTTCACCATGGGCCGTGGCCCCGAGTTGAGTTACCTCTGAGAGCACCTCACCACCGGACGTGAGAACGGCCGCAGTTATCGCCGCCGATGAGGTGTCGAATGCCAGCAGGGTCATGAGGTTTCACTCACGATGGAGAGATCTACGCCGGCCCAGCGTTCACCGACGCCGCTGAGGTGCACCTGCCGAGTTTCATCGGATACGTCACCGACCTGGCGGTTCACGGTCACATGTAGTCGATCGTCAGCAAGACCTTCGACCTTTCCTTCACCCCACTCGACCACGGTGACTGAGCCATCAAGGGAGGTGTCCAGATCTAGGTCCTCGACTTCGACGAACGAACCAAGTCGATACGCATCCACGTGAACAAGTGCCGGACCATCCACCGTCGACGGATGCACTCGAGCGATGACGAACGTCGGGGAGGTGATATCCCCTCGAACACACAAGCCTCGACCGATCCCCTGTGTGAGAGTTGTTTTTCCAGCGCCGAGCGGACCGGACAGGATCACCAGATCACCGGCGCGCAGCAGTTCCGCCAGCCGCTCGCCCAGCGCATGCATCTGCTCACGATCGCGGACGACAATGCTGGTCACGTGGTCTCCTGACCTTGAGAGATGTCTTGACGTACTCGCCTCACGAGATCTCGCAGATGCTGATTGACCTCCGGATACCTCTCGAGCATCACCATATGACCGCTGTCCGGGATCACGACCAATTCAGTGGTGCCAACATGACGAACGATCTCGTCACTGTGCTCGGCCGGAATAAGGCGATCAGATGCACCAACGAGCACGAGTGTCTCAACCTGGCCAATCGCCTGAAGGGCAAGTCGCTTGTCGTGCGCCTCCAAGGTAGGCAGGAACTCAGCGACCACATCGATGGGGGTGTTGGAAAGCATCTCGTGAACATAGTCAGCAAGGGATGGTGAGACGTCCGACCCGAAGGAGTAGAGCTTGGTCATTGCGTAGACAGCGTCATTGGCCAGACGACGTCCGCGCTCGACCAGACCCTTCTGCTTGGCGAGATTCTCTCCGAGGCTGGGCAGGATGTTGTGAACCGCCTTGGCGAGTGGTGCAGGCAGCCCCATCGGCGCATCACCCAGGCCCCCAGAACTTGTGGCTATCAGCCCAACGCCGAAGACGCGGGAACCGAGTACCTCGGGATGATGTGAGGCATAGGACATAACGGTCATCCCGCCCATGGAATGACCAACCAGAATCACCGGTCCCGTCGGTGCAGCAGCATCGATCACCCGACCCAGGTCTCGGCCCAGCTGATCAATAGTTGAGTTACCCGGTTGGCCTCGACCACTTCGTCCATGACTTCGCTGATCCCAGAACACCAAGCGAGCAAGTTCACCAAGGTCGCGCCGCTGGTAGTGCCATGAACCTGACTCAAGGGCGTAGCCATGGGAGAAAATGATGGTGAGGCCATCACCCATCCGATGGGCGAGTGATCCCTCAGAGGGCTCGTCCACCTCAACATGAAGTGGGGTTCCATCATCGGCTACGACGGGGATCACATGTCCCCGAAGTCGCCCGAACGGTTCATCTCGATCAGGATCGTTATTGCGCGCGCGGCGAGTGATCCCTCGTTCAGCAGCCACCCCGATGGCAGCACCCACCGCAGCAGCTGCCCCAATGGCACCGATCACTCCGGCGATACGCCCGACATTGGGACCCGAGGACGGTATCTCGGTCATGACGATTCACCTAGATACACACGGGGCACCCGTGGACCGATTCTTGTGACTATCTCGTAGTTGATGGTGTCGCAGACCCTAGCCCACTCGTCAACACTTGGACCATCGGCACCGAACATCACGACCTCATCACCCGACTTGGCGGAAACATCACCCAGTTCGATGACGACTTGATCCATACAGACCCGTCCAGCCAGTTTGGTCACCGTGCCAGCGACTGACACCGGGCCCATATTGACCGCTGATCTCGGCAGTCCATCTGCATATCCAAGTGGAGCCAGACCCACGGCCGTATCTCTTTCGGCAACGTAATCCCATCCGTACGAAGCCCCCGTACCGGCTGGCACGATCTTTGTCGATGCAAGACGCGCCCGAAGTGACATCACTGGGCGGAGCCCCAACTCAGCAGCTGGGGTTGAGTTCGGACTCAGGCCGTACGCTGCGATACCCACTCGCACGAGATTGTGATGACTCTCCGGTAACTCGACCATCGCGGCAGAGTTGGCTAGATGCCGGACCTCGGGATCGATGCCCGCATCCAGAGCGTGACGCAGTGCGTGATCAAAGGACAACTGCTGTCGAGCAACGCTCGGATGACCGGGCTCATCTGCGGCCGCGAAATGTGACCACACGCCGACAACCCGGACAGTTCCGGCACGCTCTGCCTCTCGGGCGGCCTGGACAAGCGACGGCCAGTCACTGGCGGTCGCGCCAGACCGCGACAGACCGGTATCGACCTTCAGATGGATCCGTGCCTGGATGCCGGTCGACCGCACCGCGTCAATGATCTCCTCTAGGGCCCACAGGGTCGAGACACTGAGGTCGACATCATTCTGGAGACATCGGGCGAACTCGGCACCGGGAGTGGCCAGCCAGGCCAGAATGCGACCATCCACCCCAGCTTCTCGCAGCCGAATCGCCTCCTCCAGCAGTGCGGTCCCCAACCACGCAGCGCCAGCTTCCCGGGCGGCACGTCCACACTGGACAAGACCATGACCATAGGCATCGGCCTTGACCACCACCATGACTGATGAGCCATCGGCAATCTCTTGGCAGCGCGCAACATTGCCGCGGAATGCGTCGAGGTCAATAGCCGCAACTGCCCCCCGGGCAATGGCCGCGGGGGTCCACGCGGCTGCCATCCGCTGCGTCGCTGTTGCCATGTGACCAGTCTCGCGCACATGGCTCATGAACGTGCGTCGACCCCGTCTGCGACCTCACTCGAACGCCGGATCAGTCCGATCGCAGCAGGAACGTGTTCGAGCACATCAGCGGACGTGATGGTGTGTCCATCAGCCGTCGCGAGCTGGCCGGCAATCCCGTGAACATAGGCAGCGACCGCTGCCGCGCCGATTGCATCGTCACCAACATGCGGAGTTGCCACCTCAGCTGACGCGATGAGCGATCCCATAAGTCCGGCCAGCACATCACCACTACCGGCCGTGCCAAGTTCTGCTGGCCCACTGGCCACAACGTATGCCGGACCGCTCTTACCTGCGATCAGCGTTGTGGCCCCTTTTAGCAGGATGGTCGCACCCAACGCACTGCTCAGAGCCGTCAAGTGTGCGATCGGATCCTCGTCCAGTGATCGTCCGGCCAGCCGCTCGAACTCACCACGATGAGGAGTCAGCACTGTGGACGCCACGCGAGACCTGCACAACTCACGGAGGTGCTCGTCCGCCGCTAGCAGGGTGAGCGCGTCCGCATCGAGCACAAGGGGTACATCGGCACGAAGCGCCGCGGAGACCTCCGCGCGGGCAATGTCATCAGTGCCCAGCCCTGGGCCAACGACCCAGCATTGAACCCTGCCTGCAGTCGAAATCGAGTCCGTGCAGACGACGTCCGGCCAGGCCCTGGTGACCTCGTGGGTAGAACGTCCTGCGTACCTGACGAATCCTGAAATCCCTGCACGTGCACCACCAGTGGAAAGCACTGCCGCACCTCGGTAGGCCGGTGCACCGCTGGCAACTCCCACGACCCCGCGGGAGAACTTGTCATCGAGGGCGGATGGCCGTTGTAGGAATTGCGCGGCGAAACGCTCGTCAACCCTGATGAGGGATTCCTCAACTTCGGCAAGCCCAATGTCCAGGCCGATATCTACAACCTCGATGTCGCCGGCGTACAGCGCTGCCGGCATCACAATGAGCGCGGGCTTTAGGCATCCCGACGTGACGGTGAGGTCCGCGATGACGGTGTGTTCGGGGTGAGCCACAGCACCTGTATCACAGTCCACACCACTGGGAAGATCCACAGCGATGACGTACCCATCCGCGTCGTTCACCAACGCAGCAAGGTCGGCCGCCGGCGCTCGCAGTGGACCCGAGCCACCGATCCCAACGATGCCATCGATGATGAGATCCGCGGTCTGGATACGTGCTCGGGCCGATCCCGACGTAGCGTCCTGGGCTCTGCCACCAGCAGCCTTGAGCGCGGCTAACCCAGCCTCGTGAACCCGTTCACCGACCACAAGTCCGTGCACCTGGGCTCCCCGGCGAGCTAACCCGGCACCAGCAAACAGGGCATCACCCCCGTTATCGCCAGTGCCAACCAGCAGCACGACCCGTGCTCCGTAGACACCTCCACGTCGCTCCCGCAGCACCCCGGCCCCCGTGGTGGCGATCGCAAAGGCCACCTTCTGCATAAGTGAGCCCGGTGACACGAAGCGGTAGGCGCGTTCTTCCAGCGCCCGCACCTGAGCGGCCCGACATGCGATCGTCTCGTACATCAATGCGCCTCGGCGATCACGTACGCGACAGCCAGATCCCCGTCATGTGACAACGACAGATGCCAGGTGGTGACTCCCTGAGCACTTGCCTGCTCCTGCACCGTTCCAGACAGGTGAAGATATGGCCGTCCGGAGCTGTCACCCACCACCTCGCAGTGATGCCACTGCATCCCCTGTGGTGCGCCCAAGGCCTTGGCAACAGCCTCCTTCGCGGCAAATCGAGCAGCGAGGGAGGTGGGGGTTCTGGCATGGCCCTCATCGGTGATCTGCTCGCGCGCGGTGAATAGACGATCAACCATCCCGGGCTGACGGGCGATCGTCGCCTCAAACCTCGGGATCTCCACAATATCGATGCCGATACCGACGATCATGTCTTCGTCAACGTCCTTCCAGAGCCGCGAGTGCGGCGTCACTACTCGACGGTGACACTCTTGGCTAGATTCCGCGGCTGATCGACATCGTGCCCCTTTGCTGCGGACATAGCTGCCGCGAACACCTGCAGTGGAACGGTGGCAACGAGTGGCTGCAGAAGAACCGGGCACTCAGGGATGCGAATCAGATGATCGGCGTAGGGGACGACCGCCTCGTCACCCTCCTGGGCAATCACGATGGTCCGCGCACCTCGGGCCCGCACCTCCTGGATGTTCGACACGATCTTCTCGTGAACGATGGCGCCGTCACGTGGCGGTGGTACCACCACGATCACGGGCAGGCCGTCCTCCAGCAGTGCAATCGGCCCATGCTTGAGCTCGCCCGCAGCAAACCCCTCGGCGTGCATGTAGGCAAGCTCCTTCAACTTGAGAGCGCCTTCGAGAGCTACCGGGAATCCGACGTGGCGACCGATGAAGAGCACTGACCGAGAATCCTTGAGCTGTGCCGCCAGAGCCTTCATCTCCTCCGTGGTGTCGAGAACGAGATCGACCTTGCCCGGCATATCGGACAGCTCCCGCACGACCTCACGGATCTGGGCTGCAGTGAGGGTTCCCCGAACCTGAGCCACATAGAGCGAGACTAGGTAGCAGGCCACGATCTGAGTGAGAAACGCCTTGGTGGACGCCACGGCCACTTCTGGGCCCGCATGCGTGTAGAGAACTGCATCTGACTCACGCGGAATCGTCGACCCCTGGGTATTGCAGATCGAGAGAACCTTCGCCCCCTTCTCACGGGCGTAACGCATGGCCATCAACGTGTCCATGGTTTCACCACTCTGCGAGATCGAAATCACCAGAGTGCGCGGCCCAACCACCGGATCGCGGTATCTGAACTCACTGGCCAGATCAACTTCACAGGAGAGTCGGGCCCACTGCTCCAGGGCGTACTTGGCCACCATGCCTGCGTGATACGCAGTTCCGCAGGCGATCACAAGTACCTTGTCGATCTCCCGCAGATCCGACTCACTGAGCCGCATTTCATCGAGCTTGAGTTGACCCTGGGCATCTACCCGGCCGAGCAGGGTGTCGGACACAGCCTTGGGCTGCTCGGCGATCTCCTTGGCCATGAATGTCTCATAGCCGCCCTTCTCCGCCGCAGATGCATCCCAGGTGACCTCGTACTCGACGACACTGGCCGGCTCACCGTCGAAGTCGGTGACCGTAATCGAATCACTGCGGAGCTCCACCACCTGGTCTTGGCCAAGTTCGATGGCATGACGGGTGTGAGCAATGAAGGCTGCTACGTCTGAGGCCAGGAAGTTCTCCCCGTCCCCTCGTCCAACAACCAGCGGACTGTTACGTCGGGCACCCACAACCACATCGGGAATATCTGCGTGTACGGCGACCAACGTGAAGGCGCCAGATAGCCGACCACACACCACCCGCATCGCGGATGCAAGATCCATGTTGGCAGACGGAAGGGTCTCGGCCAACAGGTGGGCAACCACCTCCGTGTCCGTCTCGGAGGCCAGGGTGATACCCCGAGCGGACAGCTCAGCGCGAAGTTCAGCGAAGTTCTCGATGATGCCGTTGTGGATGACCGCGACCTTGCCATCCTCACTGACATGCGGGTGGGCGTTTGCATCTGTTGGTCCACCATGGGTTGCCCAGCGCGTGTGCCCGATACCAATCGTGGATGCAGGGAGCGGATCTTCACCAAGGAGTGACTCAAGGTTCGCAAGCTTCCCGGCTTTCTTGCGGGTCTGCAGAACCCCGTCAGAGACAACGGCTACCCCGGCCGAGTCGTATCCCCGGTACTCAAGTCGACGCAGACCATCAACGACGACGGAAAGAGCCTGCTTCTCACCTACGTACCCAACGATTCCGCACATGGGGGCCAGTCTATCGGCGAATGCGAGCAGCCTCGCGCTTCACCGGTGTTTAGTGCCGGTTCGGGTACCCAATCACGACAAACGCAGGGAGGTCTGGACCACTTGAGCCAGTTGGTGGGCCACCAAGTCTGCCTGCTCCACCGTTGCTGCCTCCACCATCACCCGCACGACCGGCTCAGTACCTGAGGGGCGAAGCAGGATTCGACCGGCGCCTGCCAACTGGTCCTCCGCCTGACTGATCGCTGCTGCGAGGGTTTCGTCGGTTGCCACTCGTGACTTGTCTACCCCTGAGACGTTGACAAGTACCTGGGGAAACTTGGTGACCACACTTGCCAGCTCGCTGAGTGGACGTCCCGTCTCAGCCACTCGGGCAAGAAGGTGCAGCGCCGTGAGCACGCCATCACCAGTGGTTGCGAAGTCCGACATGATCACATGGCCACTCTGCTCACCACCGAGGGAGAAGTTTCCTTCCCGCATCGCTTCGAGAACATATCGATCCCCGACACCGGTCTCGACCACAGTAAGTGAAGCTTCGGAAAGGGCGAGCTTGAAGCCCAGGTTGGCCATGACAGTGGCAACTACAGTGTTCTCTCTTAGCGTGCCACGTTCACTCATGGCGAGCCCCAGAATCGCGAGCACATGATCGCCATCGATGACCGCACCGGTTGAGTCAACCGCCAGACAGCGATCCGCATCACCGTCGAAGGCAACACCGGCATCTGCGTTGTGGGCCTGGACTGCTTCGATCAACGACTCCAGGTGAGTACTTCCACAGTTGTCGTTGATGTTCAGCCCTGTTGGCGCGGTGTGGATCTCGATGACCTGAGCACCGGCCGCCCGCAGGGCCTGCGGGCCGACAACAGAGGCCGCACCATTGGCCGCATCGACAACGATGGTGAGGCTAGTCAGCGCGTTGGGCAGCGTGGACAGAAGGTGAGCGATGTAGGTCTGGACCCCTTCGTCATGAACACTCACCCGACCGACGTCAGCACCGATCGGACGAACCCAGTCCTCGCCGATACGGGCTTCTATCGCGTCTTCGAGGGAGTCCGCCAGTTTGACCCCACCCCGGGCCAGGAACTTGATCCCGTTGTCTGGCATTGGATTGTGGCTGGCAGACAGCATCACCCCGAGGTCCGCATCCAAGGCGGCGGTGAGATAGGCAACTGCGGGCGTTGGAAGCGCGCCAACCCGCCATACGTCGACACCGGCACTGGCAAGGCCCGCCACGACGGCCGCTTCAAGGAATTCTCCACTGGCGCGAGTGTCGTGACCCACCACCGCGACTGGTCGACGTCCATCAGCCCGAGATAGCGCTCCGGCGTCCCCCAACACGTGCGCAGCCGCGACGGACAGATCCAAGGCGAGCTCAACAGTGAGGTCGCGATTGGCAACCCCACGCACTCCATCGGTGCCAAACAACCGTCCCACGTCACACCTCAACCAGATCGATCGGAATTACCAGCCATGATCCCACTGCGGGACCACATGGCAATGCCCCGAGACCAGCTCGGGGCATTGACGACAGCTGCGGATTAACGCTTGGAGTACTGCGGAGCCTTGCGGGCCTTCTTGAGACCGTACTTCTTACGTTCCTTGATGCGCGCATCGCGGGTGAGGAAGCCAGCCTTCTTCAGCGGAGGACGGAACGCCTCCTCATCAACCTGGTTCAGGCAGCGGGCGATACCCAGGCGGAGTGCACCGGCCTGACCAGAGATGCCACCACCGTGGATCCGAGCAATGACATCGAACTTGTCATCCAGGCCAAGGGTCTTGAATGGCTCGTTAACTTCCTGCTGGTGCACCTTGTTCGGGAAGTAGTTCTCAAGGGTGCGGCCATTGATGGTCCAGCGGCCGGTACCCGGCACGATCCGAACTCGCGCAATAGCCTCCTTGCGGCGACCGGTCGCAGCGCCGGGAGCGATATTGCCCTCACGGTGCTTGACGGCGATGGCAGAGGTAGGAGTCTCCGAGGTGTACTCGGACAACTCATCCTCGAACTCGTCGTCTTCGACGTCGTAGTCGGTGTCTTCTGCGTAGGTCTCGCTCACGTCACGGGCCCTTTCGTTTTCTCGTTATTCGCCGTGGCGCTTACTGCGCGACCTGCGTGATCTCAAATGGCTTCGGCTGCTGTGCGGCGTGTGGGTGCTCTGACCCGGCGTACACCTTCAGCTTGGAGATGACCTGACGGCCAAGCTTGTTGTGCGGAAGCATGCCCTTGACAGCCTTCTCCACAGCACGACGGGGATCGGACTCGAGCAGCTCCGTGTAGGAGGTAGCGCGCAGCCCACCCGGGTAGCCGGAGTGGCGATAGTCCATCTTCTGCTCACGCTTGCTGCCGGTGAGGGCAACCTTGTCCGCATTGATGATGATGACGAAGTCACCACCGTCAACATGGGGGGCAAAGGTGGGCTTGTGCTTTCCACGCAGCAGGGTTGCTGCCTGGGTGGCCAGACGTCCCAACACGACGTCGGTCGCGTCGATGACGTGCCACTCACGGGTGACATCGCCGGCTTTCGGGCTGTACGTACGCACGCTGGTCGCCTTCGTTCTCGTCGGTTCAATCGTTTGGGTCTTGCATGCTCACGACAGGCCTCGGATGAGAGTCTGAGCACGGGCACCGTTCTGCTGGCGGCCTTCGGCCCAGCGATATGACCTCAGCGGCCATACGGCGACACGCCAGAGTACCCGTAGCGCGCCTCAGGGGTCAAAACGGTGGTATTCACACCCGCAGGGTCAGGGGTCCGTGTGAGGTGATTCACGCCCGAACTGGGCGGGTTTCATCCCACACTGGCTCGGGAACCTCGCGGACCGTGCCATTGGCGGAGAACACCACGAAGCGATCGAACCCGCGGGCAAACCAGCGGTCGTGCGTCACCGCAAGGACCGTGCCCTCGAACGCCTCCAAGCCCTCTTCCAGGGCCTCAGCACTAGCAAGGTCCAGGTTGTCCGTCGGCTCGTCTAGAAGGAGCAGGGTTGCCCCTGACAGCTCCAGCAGCAGGATCTGGAATCTGGCCTGCTGACCACCGGACAGCGTCTCGAAGGTCTGGTCCCCGGCGTACGCCAGTTCATACCGATCAAGTTTGCGCGCAGCCTGCTCCCGTCCCATCCCGTCACGGTGTTCATCACCGCGATGCAGGATCTCCAGCAGTGTCCGGCCCATAAGTTCGGGGTGGTCGTGGGTCTGGGCGAACCAGCCGGGACGTACTCGAGCCCCCAGACGTACGACGCCCGTATGCTCCACCGGTCGGATCTCCACATCACCCACCGGGCGGTGCTCGACATCCGGATCCGATCCACCAGCAGCCAGCAGTCGCAGGAAGTGTGACTTACCCGAACCGTTGGCACCGAGCACCGCGACCCGCTCGCCGAACCACACCTCCAGATCGAAGGGCTTCATCAGACCGGTGAGTTCCAGTCCCTCGCAGACCACAGCTCTCTTACCTGTACGTCCGCCGGTCAGCCGCATGCGCACCGTCTGCTCGCGGGCAATCTCCTGTGGTGGTCCAATCTCCTCGAACTTGGCCAACCGGGTCTTTGCCGCCTGATAACGACTTGCCAGTCCATCGTTGTAAGCAGCCTTGTTCTTGTACATCAGCACGAGCGCCCTGAGCTTCTCGTGTTCCTCATCCCAACGTCGACGCAACTCCTCGAGCCTGGCAAACCGATCCGCTCGCGCCTGGTGATACGTCGAGAAGCTGCCGGCGTGCGTCCACGCTGTGTTTCCAGCAGCACCGAGCTCGATGGTGACCACATGGGTTGCGGTGCGTGCAAGTAACTCCCGGTCGTGGGAGACGAACAGAACCGTCTTTGGTGACTCAGCCATTCGCTGCTCAAGCCATTCTTTGCCGGGCACGTCCAGATAGTTGTCCGGCTCGTCCAGGAGTAGTACTTCATCTGGACCCCGGAGCAGAGCTTCCAGGGCAAGACGCTTCTGCTCTCCACCAGAAAGGGTCCGCGTCTCGCGGTACTGTGCCCGATCGAAGGGGATCCCAAGCGCTGCGACAGTGCAGGTATCCCACAGCACCTCAGCCTCATAGCCCCCCGCATCCGCCCAGTCGGACAGGGCATGTGCATAGGCCATCTGCGTCGGTTCGTCTTCACTTTCCATCATGCGCAATTCCGCTGCATCAAGGGCTGCGGCTGCCTTGCTGATCTGAGGTGGGGCAACAGACAGAAGCAGATCGCGCACTGTCGATTCATCGCGGACCTGGCCGATGAACTGTCTCATGACCCCGAGTCCACCGGAGCGCGTGATCGCACCCTCCTGGGCGTCCAGATCCCCCGACACAATCTTCAACAAAGTGGACTTGCCAGCTCCATTTGCCCCGACCAGAGCGACCTTCGCGCCCTCACCAACCCGAAAGGACACCTCATCCAGAAGGACCCGGCCGTCCGGTAGCGAGTGCGTAACTCTCGAGACGTCGATATGGCCCACGTACTCATTGTGTCCGATCGGCGCGCACCGGGTCGAATCAATTCACCTCCGCTCAGTCGAGCGAGAGCTCCACAGTTCCGCGGAAGCGCTTGGCACGCACCGCCTGCGCGGCGAGTTCGTCATCTGCCGGATACTCAACTTGCTCAAGGGATAGTCCGTGCGGCGCCACAACATGGACGTCAGGGACACGTGAACGTGATGCCAGCAGCTCCGCTGGCCATTCACTGCTGTGACGACCATCCCCGACCGGCAGCATCACACCCACGATGGACCGAACCATGGAGTGGCAGAAGGCATCAGCTCTGATGGTCATGACGACAAGGTCAGAATCAGACTCACGCTCCCACTCGAGCAACTGCAGTGTGCGCACACTGCTCGCCTCCGGACGCTGCTTGCAGAAGGCAGTGAAATCATGCTCGCCAACCAGCGATGCGGCAGCAGCGTTCATGGCTTCGAGGTCAAGTCGTTTCCCTGATCGACATCGATGGTGCAGGACATAGTGACGCACCATCGGATCTGGGCCACCCGGTGCATCACTCACCCGGTAGCGGTACGTGCGCGCCAGCGCTGACCAGCGCGCGTCGAACCCGGGTGGCGCCACCGTGATCTCACGCACGCGCAGATCGGCCGGCAGCAGACCGGCCAACCGCCGCAGAGGTACCTCGTCGCCGCGCTGCGTCAGCGCCTCCCAGTTGGCCTCCGGCACATCGCAGTGGGCAACCTGACCGCGGGCATGAACACCTGCATCTGTCCGTCCCGCCACTGCCACACGACACCTGTCCGGTAGTCGCAGGGCAGCTGTGAGGGCCGTCTCCAACTCACCCTGAACAGTGCGAAGACCAGGCTGACGAGCCCATCCGGAGAAGTCGGTACCGTCATAGGAGAGCGCAAGCCTGAGCCGGATCTGACCTGATCCCTGCGAGCCACCGGATACGCGGACGAGCCCGCCTTCCCCCGTAGGGGTGGCGGGCTCGTCAATACCTTGAGCGGCGTTCAGGACGGATCCTAGGCCTCGTCGGCGGCCTCAGCGGCTGCTTCCGTTACCGCCTCCACTGCGGAGTCAGCCGCAGCCTCGTGGCTCACCTTGGCCTCGTCAACCAACTGCTCAACCTCGGCAGCAGCCTCCTCAACCTCGGCCTCGGCGGCCTTCGCCTCATGCTCCACGAACTCCTTGAGGTCTTCGACAACCTCGCCTGGAGTCGCGGTGCCCTCGGCATCGTGCAGAGCGGCTGCAGCAGCGGCCTTCTCCGCGGCAGCCTTCTGCTCCTTGGCAGCGCGCTTGGCAGCAGCAGTGGCCTCGGCCACCACAGCCTCGGTCAACGGCTCCACCAGTTCAATGACGGCCATGGGAGCCGCATCGCCCTTACGTGGACCGATCTTCGTGATGCGGGTGTAGCCGCCCGGGCGGGTGGCGTAGCGCGGACCGATCTCGGTGAAGAGCTCGTGCACGACACCCTTGTCGCGAATCACCGCGAGAACGCGACGACGTGCGTGCAGGTCTCCGCGCTTGGCGAGGGTGATCATGCGCTCAGCCAGCGGGCGAACACGCTTGGCCTTGGCCTCGGTGGTGGTGATCTTGCCGTGCTCGAACAGTGCAGTGGCCAGGTTCGCGAGGATCAAGCGCTCGTGAGCCGGACCGCCGCCGAGACGGGGACCCTTGGTAGGGGTAGGCATGTCAGTTCTCCTGGTTTACGTGATGATGATGACGAGAAGCCCTAGAGCTGCTCATCCTCAGCAAATCCCTGGTCGTCATCATCGTCATCGTCATAGAACGACACGACGCTGGTTGGGTCGAACCCTGGCGGGCTGTCCTTGAGTGCAAGGCCGAGGGTAACGAGCTTGGCCTTGACCTCATCGATGGACTTCGAACCGAAGTTGCGAATGTCGAGCAGATCGGCCTCACTGCGGCCGATGAGCTCACCAACCGTATGAATACCCTCGCGCTTGAGACAGTTGTATGAGCGAACCGTCAGGTCAAGAGCTTCGATTGGAGTCGACAACTGCTCGGCGACGAATGCGTCAGCAGGTGACGGGCCGATGTCGATACCTTCGGCGTCGTAGTTCAGCTCGCGAGCAAGTCCGAAGAGCTCGACCAGGGTCTTACCGGCCGATGCGATCGCATCGCGGGGAGCCATCGACTGCTTGGTCTCCACATCGATCACGAGACGATCGAAGTCGGTTCGCTGCTCGACGCGAGTAGCTTCAACCTTGTAGGTGACCTTGAGGACGGGTGAGTAGATCGAGTCGACGGGGATCCGACCGATCTCCTGACCTGGCTGCTTGTTCTGGACGGCAGAAACGTAGCCACGACCGCGCTCGACGACGAGCTCGATCTCGATCTTGCCCTTGTCGTTGAGGGTGGCGATGTGCAGACCCGGGTTGTGCACCTCAACACCAGCCGGCGGGGCGATATCCGCGGCAGTGACAGCACCCGGACCCTGCTTGCGCAGATACATGACAACGGGCTCATCATGCTCGGAGGACACAACCAGCTGCTTGATATTGAGAATGAGCTCGGTGACATCCTCCTTCACACCCGGAACGGTGGTGAACTCGTGCAGCACGCCATCAATGCGGATGCTGGTGACTGCAGCCCCCGGGATCGATGAAAGCAGGGTGCGGCGAACGGAGTTGCCGAGCGTGTAGCCAAAGCCAGGCTCGAGCGGCTCCATGATGAAGCGCGAACGGAATTCTGAGACCGGTTCCTCGGTGAGAGTCGGTCGCTGAGCGATCAGCACTTTTTGATCCTTCCATGGTGCCCACTATTTGACACCTGTGGTTGATGGCTAATACGTCCTTGCACCCGTGGGTGCGGATGTGAGTGGCGGCGGGCCACTCACGACTACTTCGAGTAGAGCTCGACGATCAACTGCTCCTGGACCTGGGTGTCGATGACGGCACGCTCAGGAAGGGAGTGAACGAGGATGCGCATGCGCGAGGGGATGACCTCAATCCAGGCCGGTGCCGGACGTGAGCCAAGCTCAGCGTAGGCAACGACGAATGGGGTCAACTCCCGGCTGGCGGCACGGACCTCGATGATGTCGCTTGGCGATACCCGGTAGGACGGGATATCGACCTTGTTGCCATTGACCAGGAAGTGGCCATGGCGCACCAGCTGACGGGCCATGTCGCGGCTCTTGGCGAACCCAGCGCGGTAGACGACGTTGTCGAGGCGGGTCTCAAGGATGCGGAGCAGGTTCTCACCGGTCTTGCCCTGCTTGCGCTGGGCCTCCTCGTAGTACCCACGGAACTGCTTCTCGAGCACCCCGTAGATGCGCGCGCACTTCTGCTTCTCGCGCTTCTGCAGCAGGTATTCGCTCTCCTTGGTACGCGCACGGCCATGCTGGCCAGGCGGGTACGGACGGTTCTCCAGTGGGCAGCGCGGTGAATCGCACTTGGACCCCTTGAGGAACAGCTTGGTCTTCTCGCGGCGGCAGCGCTTGCAGTCTGCCCCGGTGTAACGGGCCATGGTTGTGTAACTCTCTCTCGGGTCAGACGCGACGGCGCTTGGGTGGGCGGCAGCCGTTGTGCGGGCTCGGGGTAACGTCCTGAATCTGGCCGACCTCTAGTCCGGCCGCCTGCAGCGAACGGATTGCGGTCTCACGGCCGGAGCCGGGACCCTTGACGAAGACATCGACCTTCTTCATACCGTGCTCCATGGCGCGGCGAGCGGCAGCCTCTGCGGCGAGCTGGGCGGCGAACGGAGTGCTCTTACGCGAGCCCTTGAAGCCGACCTGACCTGAGGACGCCCATGAGATCACCGCACCCGTGGGATCGGTGATCGAGACGATGGTGTTGTTGAACGTGCTCTTGATGTGCGCGTGGCCATGGGCCACATTCTTCTTCTCCTTGCGGCGCACCTTCTTGGCGCCAGCAGCCGTACGGCTCTTGGGAGGCATGGATGATCCGTTCTAGGTTGAGGTGATCGGTCCTTCGGTCGCTAGCGGGTGCCAGCAGGACCGGCGGACTACTACTTGGCCTTCTTCTTTCCGGCCACGGTCTTCTTGGGTCCCTTGCGGGTGCGCGCATTGGTGTGCGTGCGCTGGCCGTGGACAGGGAGGCCACGACGGTGGCGAATACCCTGGTAGCAGCCGATCTCGACCTTGCGACGAATGTCGGCGGCAACCTCACGGCGGAGGTCACCCTCGGTCTTGTAATTGCCCTCGAGGAAGTCACGGAGCTGGATCAGATCTTCATCCGTGAGGTCCTTCACGCGGGTGTCCGGATTGATACCGGTTGCTGCCAGCGTCTGGGCGGCGCGGGTACGACCAACGCCATAGATGTAGGTAAGTGCGACCTCAACGCGCTTATCGCGCGGGAGATCTACACCGACGAGACGTGCCATCGGGTGGTTCTCTCTTTCATTCGTCCGGAGGTTTGTCGGGAGCGCTACCGGTCCCACCACCCAGGTGGGTCCCCGGCCTCCGGGCCGGGGGTGGCGTCCCGCACGCGGCACGTGTGCTGCGCGGGGGTCGGGTATCCGCTCTTGCTGTGTGGTGATCAGCGATCACCAGCGTCAGCGACGTACGTCGCTGAGATCAGCCCTGCCGCTGCTTGTGGCGAGGGTTCTCACAAATGACCATGACTCGTCCATGACGACGAATCACCTTGCACTTGTCGCAGATGGGCTTGACGCTTGGATTTACCTTCATCGTTCTCTCCACGGGGTCGTGCCAGGCGCGAACGCCCGTGCGTAGTTGGAGACTTTCAGGGTTGAAAGCCGACTTACTTGTAGCGGTAGACGATCCGGCCACGGGTGAGATCGTAGGGCGAGAGCTCTACGACGACCCGGTCATCGGGCAGGATTCGGATGTAGTGCATCCGCATCTTCCCGCTGATGTGAGCAAGTACCTTGTGCCCGTTGTCCAACTCCACCCGGAACATGGCGTTCGGGAGAGACTCGGTGATCGTGCCCTCTAGTTCGATGGCACCGTCTTTTTTGGGCATGTACTCGCTTTTCATCCGTTTCGCTTGGTGTGGCCAACGAACCCGACCATGCTGAACTGCGGTACCGAAGTACCTGCAGGTAGGCATGGTTGGCCGTGGTTCGATGAACCGTGGACTATCTTAGGCCAGATCGCTGCGAGGGTGTTAATCGAGATTGACGTCAGTCAAGAACAGCGGTGCAGGTCACCTGAAATCGCAGGTCAGAGCCCTGCACCAGCGTGTCGTCAGGCTCGGACCGATGCTGGACTTGCCACTCCCATGGCCTGAAATCTCGCGGCCCCTCCGTCGAGCGCCGTGAGAACCCAGGGTCCGGCCGCCGTCAGGGCCACGGTGTGCTCCCAGTGACATGCCCGGCCGCCATCGTTCGTGACCACGGTCCAGTCGTCATCGAGAGTGTGGTTGGCCGGTGAGCCGGCACACACCATCGGTTCGATGGCAAGAGCCATTCCTTCGACGAGGTCGGGGGTCTTCCCCCTGACCGCATAGTTGGGAACATTCGGCTCCATATGCATCTTTGAGCCGATCCCGTGGCCGACATATTCCTGCACGATTCCGTACGTCCGCCCGTTTGGAGTTGAGCGGATGGAGGCTTCAACAGCGGTGCCGATATCGTTGAGCACTCCCCCAACGCGAGCGGCCGCCAAGCCAGCCCACATCGAGTCCTCCGTGACTCTGGAGAGCTCCTCGAATTCAGGAGCTACTGTTCCGACGGACACCGTGATGGCCGAATCTCCGTTCCAGCCATCGATAATCGCGCCAAAGTCGATAGAGATCTGATCCCCGTCATGCAGAACTCGGGAGCCAGGGATTCCGTGCACGATCTCATCGTTGACGGACGCACAGATCACCGCGGGGTACCCGTAGTAGCCCAGGAAGGATGAGGTGGCCCGGTGCGTTGCCAGACTGTCGCGGGCAATCTCGTCCAGTTGGCCGGTGGTGATTCCGGGCGCAACGGCCTCACGAAGGGCCAGAAGAGTCTTTCCTACAACGAGACCCGCGGCCCGCATCACCTCGAGCTGTGCGGCTGTCTTGATCTCGATGCGATCCTTGCGACGAAACACTAGACACCAAGTTCGTCAAGGATTCGACCGGTGACCTCGTCAACAGCACCCATACCGTCTACCTGGGTGAGAAGGCCCCGCTCTGCATAGACGGCCGTCAGTGGCGCGGTCTGCTCACCGTAGACCTCCAGCCGGCGACGGATGACATCCTCGGTGTCGTCGGCTCGTCCCTGCTCGAGCGCTCGGTTGAGCAGGCGGGCAACCACCTCATCGGTATCAGCGGTCAATTCGACGACACGATCGAGAGCGGTACCCTCATCGGCCAACATCGAATCAAGTTCGCCCACCTGAGCCAGAGTTCGTGGGTAGCCGTCAAGAAGAAAGCCGTTGCGGGCGTCGTCATGGGTGAGACGATCGCGCACCATGTTGTTGGTGACTGAATCGGGGACATACTCACCGGCATCCATGTACCGCTTGGCCTCGACACCCAGTGGAGTACCACCAGCGACGTTGGCTCGGAAGATGTCTCCGGTTGAGATGTGCGGAACACCAAGACGTTCAGCCAAGACGACAGCCTGAGTTCCTTTACCGGCGCCCGGCGGGCCCATGAGCAAGATACGCATCAACGTAGGAAACCTTCATAGTTGCGCTGCTGCAACTGCGATTCGATCTGCTTGACCGTATCGAGACCTACACCAACCATGATGAGCAGCGAGGTGCCGCCGAACAGGAAGCGCTGACCCACACCGAGCGAAGCAAAGGCGATGAACGGGATGATCGCGATCGTGGCCAGATAAAGAGAGCCAGGAAGTGTGATGCGAGTCAGGACGTAGTCGAGGTATTCAGCAGTCGGCTTGCCCGCACGGATACCCGGTATGAATCCTCCGTACTGCTTCATGTTGTCTGCCACCTCAACCGGGTTAAACGTGATGGCGACGTAGAAATAGCAGAAGAAGATGATCAGCAGGAAGTACACGATCATGTAGAGCGGCTCGGTACCGCGGGTGAGGTTCTGCTGAATCCATTGAGCGAAAGCACCGGTACTTCCCGACAGCTGCACAAACAGGGTCGGCAGGTAAAGCAGCGACGAGGCGAAGATGACGGGGATGACACCAGCCATATTTACCTTGAGTGGAATGTAGGTGGAAGTACCGCCATACATCCGGCGCCCAACCATGCGCTTGGCGTACTGGACCGGAATTCGCCGCTGCGCCTGCTCGACGTACACCACCGCAGCAATGATCGCGAAACCGACCGCAAGAACAAGGAGAAGTGTGAACAGACCATTGATGGTCTCGATCTGCCAGAGCTGACCGGGGAAGGTGGCGATGATCGACGTGAAGATCAGCAGCGACATTCCGTTGCCGACTCCACGATCGGTAATCAACTCACCTAGCCACATGATGATGCCGGTGCCGGCGGTCATGACCATGATCATCGTGATGATGGTCATGATCGACTGGTTCGGGATGATCTGGGACGGGCAGCCCTGGAAGAGACGCCCTGGTACGCGCGCAAGGGCGATGATGCCGGTGCTCTGAAGCACGGCCAGACCAATGGTCAGGTAGCGCGTGTACTGAGTGAGCTTGGCCTGCCCGGCCTGCCCCTCCTCGCGCAGCGATTCAAGCCGAGGGATAACGACCGTGAGCAGCTGAATGATGATCGACGCCGTGATGTAAGGCATGATGCCCAGCGCGAAGACCGAGAGTTGCAGAAGTGCGCCACCACTGAAGAGGTTGATCAATCCGTAGACCGATTGATCCTGCACAAGTGCGATACACCCGCGGATTGCCTTGTAGTCCACACCTGGAGTTGGAACGACCGACCCCAGACGGAAGATGGACACAATGCCGAGTGTGAACAGCAACTTGTTGCGCAGGTCCGGCGTGCGGAATGCCGACGCAAACGCGGAAAGCACGAGAGCCCCTCCTGGTGGCGCATTGCGCCGTGTGACGTGAATGCCACGGTCGTACCGTGAACACGATCCGAGGTTCGGAGTCGTGTGGGATGAGCCTAACAGTCCGTGCACGAAAGGCGTCCCTTTACGTCGCTCAAACGACGTAATTGGACGCCTTTCGAATGCTTAGAGTGACTGCGACGGACAGGACCGAGCCCGCCGGGCGTCGACACTAGGCCAGTTCGGTTGCCGATCCACCGGCAGCGCTGATCTTGGCCTTGGCAGTATCGGAGAACTTGTGGGCGCTGACCTGCAGTGCCACGTTCAAGTCGCCGTTTCCAAGCACCTTGACCGGCTCGTTCTTGCGAACGGCACCTGCTGCCACGAGCTCATCCACACCGATCGCTCCACCCTGCGGGAAGAGCGCGGCCAGCTGAGCAACGTTGACAACTTGGTACTCGACGCGGAACGGGTTCTTGAATCCCTTGAGCTTGGGAAGGCGCATGTGCATGGGCATCTGGCCACCCTCGAACCCAACCGGGACCTGGTAGCGGGCCTTGGTTCCCTTGGTACCGCGACCAGCCGTCTTACCCTTACTTGCCTCACCACGACCAACGCGAGTCTTGGCGGTCTTGGCTCCAGGGGCCGGACGTAGGTGATGAACCTTGAGCGTCATGTTAGTCGACCTCCTCGACGACAATCAGGTGCGAGACCGTGTGGCACATACCGCGGATCTCGGGGCGATCTTCCTTGACCACGGTATCGCCGATGCGCTTGAGGCCCAGTGAGCGAAGGGTGTCGCGCTGATTCTGCTTTCCACCGATCTCCGAGCGGATCTGGGTGACCTTTAGGCGGGCCATCATGCACCTGCCCCTGCGGCGCGTGCACGAAGCAGAGCTGCTGGTGCAACGTCTTCAAGGGCAAGTCCACGGCGGGCAGCAACCTGCTCCGGACGCTCGAGTCCCTTCAACGCGGCAACTGTTGCGTGAACAACGTTGATCGCGTTGTCAGAGCCGAGTGACTTGCTCAGGACATCGTGGATACCGGCACACTCCAGGACGGCACGCACCGGGCCACCGGCGATAACACCGGTACCGGGGGATGCCGGACGCAGCAGAACCACACCGGCTGATGCCGCACCCTGGATGGGGTGAGGAATCGTGCCCTGGATCCGCGGAACCTTGAAGAAGTTCTTCTTCGCTTCCTCGACACCCTTGGCGATGGCCGCCGGAACTTCCTTGGCCTTGCCGTAGCCGACGCCGACCGTACCCTCGCCGTCACCGACGACGACAAGTGCGGTGAAGCTGAAGCGACGACCACCCTTGACGACCTTGGCAACGCGGTTGATCGTGACAACGCGCTCGAGGAATGCGGACTTCTCCGCAACCGGAGCCTTGCTATCGCGACGTTCGCGACCGCCCCGCTCGTTGCTGCCGGCACCGCCTTCGCGGCGCTGGGCTGCACCCATGACTAACCCTCTTCCCGTCTCGTCAGAACGCGAGGCCGCCCTCACGGGCGCCATCGGCCAGGGCCGCAACGCGGCCGTGATACTTGTTTCCACCACGGTCGAAGACGACCGTGTCGATACCAGCGGACTTGGCCCGCTCGGCAACCAGTTCGCCAACCCGCTTGGCCTTGGCGCTCTTGTCGCCATCAAGGTCGCGCAGATCTGCTTCCATCGTCGAGGCCGACGCGAGGGTCTTGCCCACATTGTCGTCGACAACCTGCACGAATAGGTGCCGTGCAGAACGCGTTACCACCATACGTGGACGTGCCGCCGTACCGGTGATCTTCTTGCGAACCCGGGTATGGCGACGCTTGCGCGCAACCGCCTTCTTGTTTCCCGAGCCGAGTTTGGTAACAACAGACATGGCTACTTCTTGCCTGCCTTTCCTGCCTTGCGACGGATAACCTCGCCCGCGTAGCGCACACCCTTGCCCTTGTAGGGGTCTGGCTTGCGCAGCTTGCGAAGCTTGGCGGCAACCTCGCCGACCTGCTGCTTGTCGATCCCGGAAACCGAGAACTTGGTGGGGGTCTCAACCGCGAAGGTGATGCCCTCAGGTGCTTCGATCAGCACTGGGTGGCTGAAGCCGAGGGCGAACTCGAGGTCATTGCCCTTGGCCGCAACACGGTAACCGGTGCCGCTGATCTCCAGGTCCTTGCGGTAGCCATCGGTAACCCCGACAACCATGTTGGAAACCAGAGTGCGAGTCAGCCCGTGGAGTGAGCGAGACATGCGCTCATCGTTGGGACGGGTGACTTCGAGCGTGCCGTCTTCAGCCTTGGCCACAACGATGGGCTCGGCGACAACGTGGCTCAACTGGCCCTTGGGACCCTTGACCGTGATGGCAGAGCCGTCGATGTCGACGGTAACGCCAGCAGGCACAGTGATGGGAAGGCGTCCAATACGTGACATGGTTCGACCCCCTACCAGACGTAGGCGAGGACTTCCCCACCCACGCCCTTCTTTGCAGCCTGACGATCGGTCAGAAGTCCCGACGAGGTGGAGATGATCGCCACACCCAGTCCACCAAGGACCTTGGGCAGTGACGTGCTCTTCGCGTAGACGCGCAGGCCTGGCTTGGAGACGCGACGAACTCCTGCGATGGAGCGTTCACGGCTTGGGCCGAACTTGAGGTCGATGCGCAAGGTCTTTCCGACCTCTGCTTCTTCAACCTTCCAATTGGCGATGAACCCCTCCTGCTTGAGGATCTCGGCAATACCGGCCTTGATCTTGGAGTGGGGCATCACGACTGTGTCGTGGTACGCCGAGTTGGCGTTACGCAGACGCGTGAGCATGTCTGCGATCGGGTCGGTCATTGTCATGGCCTGAGGGCCTCTCTCACCGTGGTATCCACAACGGACCTCGTCGTGGACCTTCGGCGTCGTCGGTTCTTACCAGCTGCTCTTAGTGATGCCGGGCAGTTCGCCGGCGTGTGCCATCTCGCGCAGACATACGCGACAAAGGCCGAACTTGCGGTACACCGCGTGCGGGCGACCGCACTTGTTGCAGCGGGTGTAACCGCGGACTGCGAACTTGGGCTTCTTGTTCGCCTTGTTGATCAGTGAAGTCTTGGCCACGATCAGTTCTCCTTGAACGGGAAGCCGAGGTGCTTGAGCAGTGCCCGTCCCTCGTTGTCGTTAGCGGCGGTGGTGACAAGGGTGATGTCCATGCCACGGACGCGATCGATGGCATCGACATCGATCTCATGGAACATCGACTGCTCATTGAGGCCGAAGGTGTAGTTGCCATGACCATCGAACTGCTTGCCATTGAGTCCACGGAAGTCACGGATGCGAGGAAGGGCGACCGACAGAAGACGATCGAGGAACTCCCACATCCGGTCACCGCGAAGGGTCACGTGAGCACCGATGGGCATTCCCTCACGCAGCTTGAACTGGGCGATGGACTTGCGAGCCTTGGTGACCTGTGGCTTCTGGCCGGTGATGGCAGCCAGATCACGAATCGCACCCTCGATGAGCTTGGAGTCACGAGCAGCCTCGCCAACACCCATGTTCACGACGATCTTCGTCAAGCCAGGGACCATCATGACGTTCTCGAACGCGAACTCCTCGCGGAGCGCCGGCACGATCTCCTCGCGGTAGCGCGTCTTCAGGCGCGGCTGCACCTTCTCTGGGGCCGTGGTGCTCATCAGATGTCCTTACCGGTGCGCTTGGAGACGCGCACACTGCGAGTGCTCTCGTAGGTCGTGCCATCTGCACGAGTCTTCGTCACGGTCTCGCGACGGTAACCCACGCGAGTCGGACGATCGTCGGATGGATCGATCAGCATGACGTTGGAGACGTGAATGGGGGCTTCCTGGGTGACGATGCCGCCGGTCTTGGCACCACGAGTCGACTCACCGATCTTCGTGTGCTTCTTGATCCGGTTGACGCCCTCAACAAGGACCTTCTCGGATTCGGGAATGACGGCAATGACCTTGCCCTTGACACCCTTGTCCTTGCCGGTGATGACCTGAACGAGGTCACCCTTCTTGATCGCAAGACTCTTCATGACTACAACACCTCCGGGGCCAGCGAGATGATCTTCATGAAACGCTTCTCACGAAGTTCACGACCAACCGGGCCGAAGATACGGGTTCCACGTGGTTCACCATCACCCTTGAGGATGACCGCGGCGTTCTCGTCGAATCGAATGTAGGAGCCATCCGCACGGCGGCGCTCCTTCTTCGTCCGCACGATGACCGCCTTCACGACGTCACCCTTCTTGACGTTGCCGCCGGGGATTGCGTCCTTGACTGTGGCGACGATGACATCACCGATGCCCGCGTAGCGTCGACCCGAACCACCGAGTACCCGGATGCAGAGGATTTCCTTTGCACCGGTGTTGTCGGCGACTCGTAGTCGCGACTCCTGCTGGATCACTTCACTTCTCCTGTTGTCGCGCCGGTTCTCAGGCCGAGCCTGGCGGAACTTAATCGGTCGGTGGTGCGGTAACGCCGCGGGTGGCGACGATGCCGAACCTGATGAGTGTAGGTGCTTGTGTAGCAGGCACCAAAACTCGAAGTCTTACTTGGCGCGCTCGAGAATCTCGACCACACGCCAGCGCTTGGTCGCTGACAGCGGGCGGGTCTCCATGAGCAGCACCTTGTCTCCCACACCGGCCGAGTTCTGCTCGTCATGTGCGTGAAGTTTGCTCGTGCGACGAACGACCTTGCCGTACAGCGGGTGCTTGAAGCGGTCCTCGACAGCCACAACGACGGTCTTGTTCATCTTGTCGCTGACGACGTAGCCTTCGCGAACCTTGCGGTCACCGCGGTCCAAAGTGGTGTCGGTCATGTCCTTCTCGTTCGCCTCACTCATGCGGCACCAACCGGGGTGATGCCGAGCTCACGCTCACGCATGATGGTGTAGATACGGGCGATGTCCGTGCGGACTGCCCGAAGTCGACCATGGCTCTCAAGCTGGCCAGTGGCTGCCTGGAAGCGCAGGTTGAACAGTTCGGCCTTGGCCTCGCGCAACTTGACATATTTCGGTCAACGTGATGAAGGCTTTGAAATTGCGTTAAGCCGATACCAAGTGTCCAAAGATTTGGGTTCTCAACTAAATAAAGTAGAGGTCCAAAAAAGTCATTCCATGCGCCTAGAAAGGCGAAAAGCGCGATTGCGGAGATGGCAGGTTTTGCTAAAGGAATAACAATTCGCATCATTAGTTGAAATTCGTTGCAGCCATCAATTCTTGCGGCATCAGATATCTCATCTGGAATTGTTGCAAAGAATTGACGCAGCAGGAATATTGAAAACGCGCTAGAGAAGAAAGCTGGAACGATCAACGGTAGATACCCTGGAATCCAATGCAGTTTCGCGAAAATCAGGTAGACCGGAATCATCGTGACTTGCCCGGGGAGCATCATGGTCGCGAGAATGATGACGAACCAGATGTTGCGCCCTTTCCACCGCAACCGCGACAGCACATACGCCGCGGGCACCGAGGAGATGATGGTGCCGAT